>JAJPHF010000187.1 GCA_021325365.1 Pseudomonadota bacterium | reverse complement strand
GCGGTCGGCTCGTTGATGATGCGGAGCACCTCGAGGCCGGCGATCTGGCCGGCGTCCTTGGTCGCCTGCCGCTGCGAGTCGTTGAAGTAGGCCGGTACGGTGATCACCGCCTGGCTGATCCGCTCGCCAAGCTTGGCCTCGGCGTCGGTCTTCAGCTTCTGCAGGATCATCGCCGAGATCTCGGGCGGCGCGTACTCCTTACCGCCCATGTTGACGCGGACGTCCCCGTTGGGCGCCTTACTGACCTTGTAGGGCACCAGCTTGATCGTGCGCTGCACCTCGGGGTCGTCGTACTTGCGCCCCATGAAGCGCTTGATGGAAAAGATCGTGTTGTCCGGGTTGGTCACGGCCTGGCGCTTCGCGACCTGGCCGACCATCCGCTCGCCGGTCTTGGGATTGGACGCGACGACCGACGGTGTGAGTCGGCTGCCCTCGGCGTTCTCGAGCACCGTGGGCTCGCCCGCCTCCATGACCGCCACCACGGAGTTCGTGGTGCCCAGGTCAATTCCCAGAACTTTCGCCATGAATGCCACCTCCCCAGGCAGGCAGGCGCGGCGCCGGGCCTCCCCGGCCGCCGCCCCCTGGCTGGGCTAGCGATAGCTGCTCCCCTGCCTGATGTACTGAACTAATGTTACGGCCCACGGTGTAAGAGCCCTGTAGGAGGAAGATTAGGCTTCCGCAAGAATGGGCCCCGGCCGCGCCGGGGCGTCCGCGGAGCGGAGTACACTGGGAGCAGCAACAGGGGGACGTCATGGCCGAGGGGCGGACGATACTCGTGGTCGACGACGAGCCGGACCTGCTCAACGCGGTGCGCCTGTACCTCGAGGACGAGGGGTACCAGGTCCTCGCCGCCACCAACGGCGAGGAGGCACTGGAGAAGGTCCGCACCCGCCTGCCCGACCTGGTCGTGCTCGACGTGATGATGCCGGAGATGAACGGCTTCGAGGCGCTGGCGGAGATCCGCAAGGTCTCGAACGTGCCGGTGATCATGCTCACGGTGAAGGGCGAGGAGGGCGACAAGGTGCGCGGGTTGAGCCTCGGCGCGGACGACTATGTGACCAAGCCGTTTAGCCAGCGCGAGCTCCTGTCGCGGATCCAGGCCGTGCTCCGCCGCGCCGAGACGCCGGCCTTCCAGCCGCGGACGAAGATCGTCGTCGACGACGACCTGACCATCGACTTCAGCCGCAACGAGGTCTGGCTCAAGGGCAAGAAGGTGCAGCTCACACCCACCGAGTATCGCCTGCTCTACCACCTGGTCTCGAACCCCGGCCGCATCCTCTCGCACGAGTCGCTGCTGGCGAAGGTCTGGGGCTACGAGTACCGCGAGGAGGAGCATTATGTGCGGCTGTACATCACCTACCTGCGCCAGAAGATCGAGCCCGACCCGTCCCACCCCAAGTACATCCTGACCGAGCGCGGCCTCGGCTATCGGTTCATGGATTATCGGGAGAAGGGGGGATAAACAGTGGGGGACACCCCCACCCCCCCGGTCTCATAGAGGGATCGATGCTGGGACGCGTGACCGCGGGCGAGGTGCTGGAGCGGGTGGTGCAGGCGCTGGCCGACATGCGCTCCTCCGAGCGGCTGCTCGCGGTCATCCTCACCGAGACCTTGCGCATGCTCGACGCGCAGGGCGCCTACATGCTCTGGGTCACCGGCGACCGCCTGACCCTGTGCGCGCGCGCCGGGCTGCTGCCGCCCGGCCGCGAGGACGGGCTGGCGCTGAGCGAGGGCCCCGAGGGCTGGGTGGCGCGCGAGGGCGAGCCGCTGGCGGTGGCCAACCTGGCGCGGTTCACGCGGGCCGGCTCCTCGGAGCTGGGACTGGTGGGCGCGCTCCTCGCCGTGCCAATGCGCCTGCGCGGCCGCGTGGTGGGCGTTCTCGCCGCGACCCGCGCCGTGCCCGGCCGCTTCGCCGAGAGCGACCGCTGGTGGCTGAGCATCTTTGCCGAGCTGGGGGCCGTCGCGCTGGAGAACGACCACCTGCTCGTGCGGGAACGGCGCCGGGCACGGGAGGCCGAGGTGCTCGCCGACCTGGCGACGCTGCCGATGGAGCCGCTCGACGCCTTCGCGCGGCAGGTGGCGGAGAGCATCCGCCGCCTGCTCGTCGTCGACCGCGCCGAACTGCTCGTCGCCGACGCGAGCGGCGCGCTCCGGCCGCTCGGCGCGCCCGGCGGCGCCGGCAGCCCCAGCGCCCCGGACGGCGCGGCGCTCGAGCCGCCCCGGCGTGGGAACGAGCCGCCCACCTCGCTCGCCGCCGTCTACCGCACGGGGGAGCCCCTGCTGTGCCACGACCTGCGCGACTATCCGGCGCTCGCCGCCGAGATCGGCACCGACGCGCTGCGCTCGGTGCTAGCGGTGCCGCTATTGGTCGGCGAGGCGCGGCGCGGCGTCGTCTGGGCGGGGACCACCGCGCCCGGCGCCTTCACGCCCGATGACCAGAGCCTCCTGGCCCTGATCGCGGCCCGCGTCGGCTTACGCCTGGGAACCGCCGAGCTGGCGCGGCAGCGCGCCGAGGTCGAGCGGGCCGCGGTCGAGCAGCAGGCCAAGCAGGACTTCCTCTCGGTCGTCTCCCACGAGCTGAAGACGCCCGTGGCGGTGATCAAGGCCTACACCGAGGTGCTCGAGGGCCGCGCGCGGCGGACGGGGTCCGCGACCGAGCAGGAGATCCTGACCCGCATCGCCGAGCAGTCCGACCGCATGCTGGCGCTGGTCGAGCAGTTCCTCGACCTGCAGCGCATCGACGTTGGGCTGATGCCGCTGGAAGAGAGCCGCTTCGACCTCGTCGAGCTGGCGCGGGGCCTCGTGCGCAGCACTCAAGTGACGACCAGCAAGCACCGCCTGCGCGTCGAGGCACCCCATCCGATCGAGGTGCGGGCCGACCGCAGCCGCGTCGAGCAGGTGCTCCAGAACCTGCTCGACAATGCCATCAAGTACTCGCCGGGCGGCGGGCAGGTCATCGTGCGGGTGGAGGAGGCGCCGCCGGCCGAGGGCGCCGCGCCGATGGCCCTGGTCAGCGTCTGTGACGAGGGCATCGGCATGACCGCCGAGGCGCGGACGCGGGCATTCGAGCGCTTCTATCAGGCCGGCAACGCGCCGGTGAAGGGCCACGTGGGGCTCGGCCTGGGGCTGTACATCAGCCGCGAGATCGTCACCCGCCACGGCGGCCAGATGTGGGCCGAGTCGGCAGGCGGCGACCAGGGCTCGACCTTCTACTTCACCCTGCCTCTGGCGCGCCGCCGGCCGAGCGACGCGCCGGACGACGCTTAGCCCGCCAGATCAGCGCCAGCAGGGCTGCGCGACCCCGCTCGGGGCCCTCCAAGCGCGAAGCTCTGGCCCTTCGGCCCCTTCGGCGCGCCGCCCGGCGCTGGCATATGTTTTGCCCCATCCTCCAGCACGAGCGACAGAGTGGGAGGAGCGCCATGGGCCAGGCCAGCCCCGCGTCCTGGGACGACAAGCAGAGCGAGTATCGCCAGCGCTGGGAGGAGCGTTACGCCGGACAGGGCGGGCGCTGGGACGACTACGCGGCGGCCTACCAGTACGCCTGGACGCTGGCACACACGCCGGGCCTCCGCTACGGGCGCTCGTGGGCGGACGTCGAGCCGGAGTTCCAGCGCGGCTGGCTCGAGCGGGGAAACGCGCCCGCCTGGGAGGCCGTGCGCGCCCTGATGCGCGACGTGTGGAACGACGTCACGGACGGTGGCCGCGATAGCGTCGAAGGCGACCAGCCGGCGGCCCAGCGGGAGCGCGCTTCCCGCGCCTGAGCTGCCCATCAGGCCCGGCCGTCCCGGTTTCGCCGAATGCCTCACCGCTCACGGCCGGTCGGTCATCCCGGCCGAGGCATGGTAGATCGCCAGATCGCAAGGAGTAATACCGTGCAGGTGATGTTGACAGCGCGGTCGGCCAGTGGCGCCAGCCCGGTGCGGCGGGTGCAGCTCCGCGACCAGGACCTGGAGCCGGCCAGGCTCGTGCTCGCCGACGAGGCCCGCCTGCTGCGCGAGCAGCTCGGCGACGCGGCGAACGCCACCCTGGATATCGTGGTCGCGAACGACCTGGGCATGGAAATCGATCCGCGGACGCACCCGTGGCTCGCCGAAGCCCTGGCCCAGGCGCGAGAGGCGTTCGATGCCGCGGCCGCCGACCGCGGCCGTCGCTGACCGCTGCCTACTAACGTCCCTCGCGGACGTCGAAGCGGCGGGAGGCCAGGTCGATGGTCAGGTCGTCGCCGTTCCGCTTGAAGCCGAGCTTGTAGTAGACGTTGCCGGCCGAGTTGCCGTCGCGCGCGCGCACCTTCGCCACGACCTCGGCGAACTCGAGCGAGGGATCGGCGTCCGAGTAGCCGGCCTCGCCCCAGCTCATCGCTCGGGCGGTCACCCCTTCCAGCTCGTACTTGTCCTCGTCCTTCCGCAAGATGTCGCCGTAGCTCGGCATGTACAGGGCCGCGGTAGCGTCGTCGGCCTCGTAGAGCGCCGTGACGTACGCCTCGCCGGCCTCGACCACGTCGCTGGATGCTACCGCCGCCCGCTGCTCGGGACCGGGCGTGGCGCGCACCGGCCGCGGCGCGGCCTGCGGCGCGCCGCCGTTCACCATCGGCGGAGCGGGCACGCGCGGCTGCGGCAGCACGGGCTGGAAGCAGCCCGCGAGCGCGGGCGCGAGCAGGCCCACGAGCAGGATACTCGCCGCCCGCCGAACCCTTCGCCTCGGCTGGCACGGCGCCGGGCGGGGCGGCGGTCCGGGGGACGGGACAAGGGAGGGGTTAGCAGACCGTGGGTGGCGCGGCACGGAGGCCTCCAACAGCTCGCGCGGTCGCAAGGTGGTCTCGCTCATGGCGCCCTACTATAGCCTCGTCGGCCGGCGGTGTCTACCATCGCGTCAGCTCAGCCGGCGGATCGCGTCGGTGCGCGCGCTGAGGGCCAGCACGAGCGCCAGCAAGCACAGCGCGCCGAGCCCGACTGCCACCGGGGCGCCCCACAGCTCGGCCAGCACGCCGCCCGGCAGCGCGCCCAGCGGCGAGGCGCCCTGGGTGGCGGCCATGTAGAAGCCCATCACCCGGCCGCGCACGCGGTCGGCCACCTCCTCCTGGAGCAGCGTGTTCGACAGAGTGGTGGAGGCCGTGGCCGTCACGCCGACGACGAGCAGGATGCCGAGCGACAGCACGAACGCCGTCGAGGCGGCGAAGGCCAGCAGCAACAGGGCGAGCAGGCCCGACGTGCCCAGGAACCAGCGGCCCTTGTTCGGCAGGTTGCGCACCGAGGCCAGGCCGAGCGCGGCGATGATCGTGCCCAGCCCGGGCGCCGTCAGCAGCAGGCCCAGCCCGCCCGGCCCGACGGCCAGCACGTCGCGGGCAAAGACGGGCATGAGCTGGTTGTAGGAGCGTCCGAACAGGCTGACTCCCGCCACGGCGAGCAGCAGGCCGCGCACCGACGGCTGCTGCCAGGAGTAGCAGGCGCCCGAGGCGAGGCCCTGCCAGGGCGAGCGGGTCGAGGCGCGGGGCGGCGCGGCCGGCACGTGGATCGCCAGCAGCAGGGCGAGGCTCACCACGTCGCTGGCCACGTTCAGGTAGAAGTTGCCGGCGGTGCCCCAGGCCGCGAGGATCAGCCCCGCCACCGACGGCCCGAGCACGGCGGCCCCCTGCCAGAGGATCGAGTTGAGGGCGATTGCCGAGAGCAGCGCCGCCCGCGGCACGAGGCTGGGCACGAGCGCCTGGCGAGCCGGCGTGCTCAGCCCGCGAATGGTGGCGCTGACCAGCGAGTAGACGTAGACGTGCCAGACCTCCACGGTGCCGGTGGCGACCAGCACGGCGAGCGCCGCGTCGGGGACGAGCTGGACCACCTGGGCGCCGACCATCAGGCGGTAGCGGTCGAGGCGGTCGGCCACGACCCCGCCGATCAGCGAGAAGACGAGGATGGGCAGGGCCTGGAAGGCGGCGTTGAAGCCCAGCGAGGCGGGCGAGTCGGTGAGGCCCAGCACCAGCCAGCCGGTAGCCACGACCTGCATCCACGACCCGACGTTGGTGGCAAGCTGGCCGGCCCAGAACAGGCGGTAGCTCGGGTAGCGGAAGGCCGCGAGCCGCGGCTCCGCCTCAGACGGGGACAACGGCGCGGCGATGAGACACCTCCCGACCAATGGACCTACCAGCCTGAGCCGTGACAGGCCCGCGGCCCGACTCAGTTCGTCTGGCGCAGCGCGCGGGCGCGGATGGCGAGACCGCCGACCAGGACGAGGCTCACCGCCGCGCTGACGTTCACCGCCAGCGGCGCGCCCGCAACCTGGGCCAGCACGCCCACCGGCAGCGCGCCCAGGTACGATGCGCCCTGCGTGGCGTCCATGTAGAAAGCCATCACCCGCCCGTGCATCTCGTCGGACACCGACTCGAGCAGGAGCGTGTTGGCGAGGGCCGTCGCCGCCGTAGCCGCCGCGCCGACGATCACCAGCAGGATCAGCGACATCCAGAGCGTGGTCGACGCGGCAAACCCGATCAGCGCCAGCCCCAGGCCCGCCGACGCCAGCAGCACTTCCAGGCCGCGGTGCTCGCGGTTGTCGCCGCCGGCCAGGAACAGCGCGATGACGATTGTGCCCGCCGCCGGCATCGCCAGCAGCATCCCGAGGCCCTGCGCGCCGACGTCGAACACGTCGCGGGCGAACACCGGCATGAGCTGGGTGTAGGAGCGGTCGAAGAAGCTGATGCCGGCCACCGCGATCAGCAGCGCCCGCACCACCGGCTGCGACCAGACGTAGCGGATCCCGTCTTCCATGCCCCGCCAGACCGGCGCGCGCGCGCCCTGGGGCTCGGCGGGCGGCAGGTGGATCATCAGCAGGGTGGCGAGCGAGACGACGTCGGAGGCGACGTTGATGTAGTAGTTGCTCGGCGTGCCCCAGTAGCTCAGCGCCAGGCCCGCGAGCAGCGGCCCGACCACGGCGGCGCCCTGCCAGAGGATCGAGTTCAGCGCCACGGCCGACTGGATCGCCTCGTGCGGCACGAGCCCCGGCACGAACGCCTGGCGGGCCGGGAAGTTCAGCCCCTTGATAGAGCCCCAGATCAGCGAGTAGACGAAGACGTGCCAGACCTGCACCGTGCCGGTGGCGACGAGGACGGCCAGGACGACGTCGGGGAGGGTCTGGAGGATCCCCGTGAGCACCATCAGGCGGTAGCGATCCATCCGGTCGGCGACCACGCCGCCGATCATCGAGAAGATGACGATCGGCAGCGCCTGGAACGCGCCGTTGAAGCCCAGGTCCGCGGCCGAGCCGGTGAGCTGCACGATCAGCCAGCCGGTGGCCACGACCTGCATCCACGACCCGACGTTGGTGACGAGCTGACCGACCCAGAACCGGCGATAGTAAGGGTAGCGGAAGGCGGTGAGCTGGAGGCCGTGCTTTCTAGTCGCCTTGTGGAAGTGGACGACGTGCATGGGCTGGGCCGGCAGCGTCGCCATCGCCTACCCCCGGGCGCTTACTTAAGAGCCCTAACAAAACTGGGAATACTGGTTGTGAGCCGCTGGCTCACAACCAGTATTGATCGACACTCTTACTGGTAGAGCGTCTTCAGCAGGCCGGCCGCGTCCAGCTCGCGTACGAAGCGCAGGTCCATCGTGCTGGCCGGGGTGACCTCGCGCGCCCGCGGGTTCTCGGCCGCCAGCTCGTCGATCGCCGCCTGCATCGCCGATTCCGTGACCATCGGCAGCCGCTGGAAGGCCGGCGCGTACAGGTCGTAGGTCACGCGCAGGCTGTCCGGGTCGTCGATTTGGGTGTAGCTCTTGATCGTCGCCTCGGCGAAGGCCCGGTCGTTTTTCAGCTTGGCGATCCCCTCGGTCACCGCGTTCACCACGCGCTGCACCTGGTCCGGCCGCTCGCGGATCGTGCTCGCGCGGACGACGAGCGCCGAGGCCGGATACTCGAACGACTGGCTGTGCATGGTACCCAGCTCGCGGTAGCCCATGCTCGCCGCCTGCAGGCTCGTCGGCGGCGACAGCACGCCGCCCTCGACCGAGCCCGACTCCATCGCCGCCAGGATGTTCGGGATCGTCTGAAGCTGGACCAGCGTCACGTCCGCGTCCGGCTTCAGCCCCCACTGCTTGAGCAGGTAGCGCCCGGAGAAGTCGACGATCGAGCCGAACTGCGTGACCGCCAGCTGCTTGCCGCGCAGGTCGGCCGGCTCGCGGATCTCCGGCACGACCATCACCGACTGGATCAGCTTGAGGATCGGGGCGGCCACGGCCACCACGTCGGCGCCCTGCGTGCGCAGCTCCACTACCGTCCGGCCGCTGAAGAAGCCGTAGTCGACCTCGCCCGAGACCAGCGCGGCCGAGGCCTGGCGGCTGGGCAGGTGCAGCAGCTCGGCGTCGATGCCGTACTTGTCGAAGATGCCCGCCTCGCGGGCGACCCAGCCGGGCGCGAAGTGCGCCGCCAGCGCGGCGTAGCTCATCTTCACATGCTCGGGCGTGGGCGAGGCGGCCGGCGCGGCCGGCGGCGCCGCCGCGGCCGGCGCGCTGCTCGCGCCGGAGCCCGTGCTGGCCGGCGTGCCCATCGAGGCGCAAGCCGCCAGCGCGGCGAGCAGGGCCGCGCCGAGGATCGTACCGAGTAGCAGGACACGCACGGGCGCTACCTCCGGGAGCCGGACCAAATCGTCTCGCCGCATCGTAGCGTACCCGCGCCGCGCCGGCCAGGGTTCACCATCACCCGATCCCTCGACTACACTGAAGGGCAACTCAGCACCCGGAGGCGACGTGATGCGACGAGTGGCGCTCCTGGCGCTCCTGGCGGCGCTGGCCGTCCCCGGCCTGGCTCGCGCGCAGGGACCCGACCTCGCGGCCCTGGCCCTGACGCAGGCCGACGTGCCCGACGGGCTGCGCCCGGACCCGGCCCAGACGGGGCCGCGCACGCAGGAGGGCATCCGCGGCTACCAGGCGACCTTCGAGGGCGATCCGGTCGCGGTCGCCACGGCCGGCAGCGGCATCGTGAGCGTGGTCAACATCCTGACGCTGCCGCCCGACCCGGTGGCCGGCCTGGACGAGTTCGTCCAGGGGACCAAGCTGGGCGTGCCCGGCAGCGTGACGGACCTGGCGCCGCCGCCGGTGGGCGACGAGGGCCGCGCCTTCAGCGGCACCCTGGGCCTCGGCCCCTTCAACGTCGGCCTGGCCGGCACCGCCTTCCGCCGCAACAGCGTCGTGGCCGGCGTCGTGGTCCTGAGCGCCGGCGGCCAGCCCCAGTCCGACGTGGCGCTGCGCCTGGCCCAGGTCGTCGATGGCCGCGTCCAGGCCGCCGGCGGACCGTAGCGGCCGGGCGGCAGGCCAGCCGCCCGGACCACAGCCGCCGGTAAGCTTGCCAGCCGCGACGGCTTCCGCGTAGCGTATGGACGAGCGGCGCGGCGGCCGCGCCGCTCGACGCAATGGCACCCGGCGGAGAGAAACCCGCGCCTACCTCCGCCGAATCAGCAACCAGACCGGCGCCACGGGCGCGCCGCAATCGGCGGAGAGGGAGAAGCGCATGCCTGCCACGCCAGCGCAGAACGGCGCCGCCGACTTGATCCTGGCCAACGCGAACGTGATCACGATGGACGCGGCGCGGCCTGCCGCGCGAGCGGTCGCCATCCGCGCCGGGCGCATCCTGGCCGTCGGCGACGAGGCCGCGGTGGCCGCCTGGGCCGGCCCTGCTACCGTGACGCGCGACCTGGGCGGCCGCACCCTGCTCCCCGGCCTCTACGACTCGCACAACCACATGCTGCGCGCCGGCCACAACCTGAGCGAGGTCAACCTGTCCGGCGCGCGGACGGTCGCCGACGTCCTGGAAGCGATCGGCGCCCGCGCAGCCGTCTCGCGCCCCGGCGACTGGGTGACGACCGCCTCGCGCTGGCACGAGTCCCAGCTCGCCGAGCGCCGCTTCCCGCGCCGCGAGGAGCTGGACCGTGTCGCCCCGCGCAACCCGGTGCTCATCCGCCGCGGCGGACACAACGTGGTCGTGAACAGCCTGGCCTTCCAGCTTGCGGGCATCACCCGCGACACGCCCAACCCGCCCGAGGGCACCTACGTGCGCGATCCGGAGACCGGCGAGCTGACCGGCCAGGTCACCGAGGTCTGGGCCTTTAGGCGCATCCTGGACTGCCTGCCCCCGCCGACGACCGAGGACCACGCCAACGCCCTGCGCGCGATCATGCGGGTCTACGCCGAGCTGGGCATCACCAGCGTGATCGAGCCGGGGCTCTACCCGCCCGAGATCGCCGGCTTCCGCCTCCTGGCCGAGCGGGGCGAGATCACGACGCGGACGAGCATGATGTGGCGCTTCGAGCCGGGCACTACGCCGGAGGCGCTCGACACCGCGCTCGCCGAGCTGACCAGCGGCCGGATCGTCCCCGACCTGGCCGACCCCTGGCTGCGGATGCTGGCGATTAAGATGAGCGCCGACGGCGGCGTGGAGGCCGGCTACTACCGCGAGCCCTACGCCTACACCGACGACCCGCACGATCCCTGCGGCAAGATCCGCATCTCGCTGGCCAACCTCGTCGCCTTCGGCACCGAGGCCGCCCGCCGCGGCTGGCAGGTCGGCGTGCACTGCGTTGGCGACGCCGCGGCCGACACGGTGCTCGACGCCTACGAGGCGGTCGACGCCGTCGTCCCGATCCGCGACAAGCGCTGGACGGTGATTCACCTGATGAACCCGCGCCCCGAGCACTGGGAACGGATCAACCGCCTGCGCCTGGCGATCACGGCCCAGCAGCCGCTGGTCTACTCGCTCGGCGCCGGCTTCCTGAAGTACATCGGCCCGGAGCGCACCTGGAACCTCGAGCCGCTCAAAGCCTACCTCGACCACTGCCAGCAGCCGGTCGGCGGCGGGTCGGATGGCCCAACCGCCGCCTACCAGCCGCTGCTCGCCATCTGGAGCATGGTCACGCGGATGACCGAGCACGCCGGCCTGCAGGGCCCCGAGTGGGCCGTGACGCCAGAGCAAGCGCTGTGGATGTACACCTACGCCAGCGCGTGGTGCGGCTTCGAGGAGGACGTCAAAGGCTCGATCACGCCGGGCAAGTACGCCGACCTGGTCGTCCTCTCCGACGACCCGCGCGCCGTCGAGCCCGACGCGATCAAGGAGATCCAGGCGCTGCTGACGCTGGTCGACGGCCGCGTGGTCTACGAGCGCGAGGGCGCCTTCGCCGCGCCGCAGTTGGTGCGCGCCACGGCGCGCGAGGACGATCCCTGCTGCGCCGCGCCCGACGACGAGGAGCACGAGCACTCCGCCACCCACCGCTAGCGGAGACCGCTCCGCCGCGACACCGCCCGAGGAGCGCCAGGATGCCGACCGGCTGCGCCGCCCGCCGCTTCGCCCAGCCCGCTCGCCGCGGCCGCGCCCTGCTCGGGCTGGCGGTCGGGCTGCTCCTACTCGCCGCCTGCGCGCCAAGCGCCCCGCCGGCCGCGAGCCCGGCCAGTGGCGGCGGCGCGCCACCTGCGGACGCGGCCAGTGGGGGCTCGGCGCCGCCCGCCGGCCCGTCCGCGGCGCCGCCGGCCGCGCCGGTGGGCAATGCCGCCCCGAAGCGGCTGACGATCGCCTACACCGTCGACCTCACCGGCGGGCTCGATCCGTACGCCCACAGCGGCAGCACCGAGTATGCCCGCTGGCTGCACGTCTTCGATGCCCTCGTCCGCTACGCCCCCCAGGCGAGCACCTGGGTGCCGCACCTGGCCGAGAGCTGGAGCATGCCCAGTCCGACAACGATCGTCTTCAAGCTGCGCGACGGCGTGCAGTTCCACGACGGCTCGCCGCTCACGGCGGAGGACGTGGTGTACTCCTTCGCCCGCCAGCGCGAGGACCCGGACAGCAAGCAGGCCTCGACCCTCTCCATCGTCCAGTCGGCCGAGGCGGTGGATCGCCTGACCGTGCGCGTCACCACTCGCGAGCCGGACGCCGCGTTCATCTCCCGCCTGGACAACGTCGTCATCGTCAGCAAGACGCAGTACGACCGGCTGGGCCCGGAAGGCGCGATCAAGCAGCCGAACGGCACCGGCCCCTATCGGTTCAAGGAGTTCGTGCCGGCCCAGCGCCTGGTGCTGACGCGCAACCCCGGCTACTGGGGGCCCTACCAGCCGGCCTGGGACGAGGTCGTCTTCCGCGTCATCCCCGAGGACGAGGCGCGCATCACGGCGCTGCTGAACGGCGAGGTGGACCTGATCGCCGGCCTGCCTTACCAGAGCGTGGAGCGAGTGAATGCGTCGGGCCGGGCGCACGTGGCCGGCGTCCGCGGCAGCCGCCTGATGTTCGTTGCCCTGAACCCGATCATCGCGCCGCTGAAGGACGTGCGCGTGCGGCGGGCGATCGCCCACGCCATCGACAAGGACGCGATCATCGCCGGCATCCTCCAGGGGCACGCCTACCGCATCGACGGCCCGCTCGGGCCGGGCATGTACGGCTACGCCCCGGACGTCGGGCCCCGCTACGACTACGACCCGGCCCGCGCCAAGCAGCTCCTGGCCGAGGCGGGCTACGGCGGCGGCTTCGACACCGACTTCTACACGACGGTGAACCGCTTCCCGAAGGACCGCGAGGTCAGCGCGGCGATCGTCCAGATGCTAAACCAGGTGGGCATCCGCGCCCGGCTGCAGACACCCGACTTCGGCACCTACTTCCAGCAGTTCAGCCGCGGCGACTACGCCACCTACTACGTCGGGCGCGGCGCCGTGGTCGACCCGAGCGAGTACCTGCAGCAGTACTTCCGCACGGGCGTCACGAAACGCTTGCAGTTCTCCGACCCCGACGTCGATCGCCTGCTGGCCGCGCAGGCCGCGGAACTGAACCCCGAGAAGCGGCTCGACCTGCTGCGCCAGGCGCAGGCGAAGATCGTCGCGGAGGAGCCGGCCGTGTTCCTGTACCAGTACGAGGACACCTACGGTGTCGCCGACGGGCTGGAGTTCGCGCCGCGGATGGACGAGCAGATCTTCGCCTGGGACGTGCAGCCGCGGCGCTGACGCCCGCTCACTGTGACGGCTCACGCGATTTCTTGACCGCCGCGCGTCGCTCGCCTACACTGCCCGCGGCGCGAGTGCGCGATCCTGACGGGAGGGACCCTGCCCTTGCGAGTGCGTAGCGCGGCGCGGCGGCTCGCGGTCGCGCTCGTCGGCCTGGCACTACTCCTGGGCGCGGACCTGGCGCCCGCCGCGCCGGGCCACCTTCTCACCGGCGCCGCCGCCCAGGAGCCGACCGCCACCCCCGCGGTCGCCCAGGAGCCCACCGCCACTCCGGTCGCCGCCCAGGAGCCGATCAATACCTCTGCGGTCGCGCAGGGGCCCACCACTCCCACCGGCGCGCCGGAGTCGACCGCCACCCCTGGGGCGGCGCAGGGGCCAGGCGCCAGCCCCGCCGCCCAGCCGCCGGCGACGAGCCCATCGGTCGCCCAGGAGCCGACCGCGGTGGCGGGACTCGCGGTCGCGCCGCTCCCGCTGCTCACAGCGCGGCCGGCGGGCGACGGCATGCAGTACAGCCTCACCCTGGCGCTGCCCCCCGACCGCGGCCTCGACGAGGTGCGCGTCGAGCTGACGCTGCCGGCTGGGAGCGCGGTCGTCGAGGCGCTGGAGGCGCGGCCGGCCCTGCTCTGGCTCGGCGCCGACAACGGACGCGCGACCTGGCGGGCGGCGGCGCCGCCGAACAGCTACGTCGGGCCGTTCAGCGTCACCGTGCGCGGCGGCCGGGCCGGCGCCGTCGAGGCCCGCGTCACCTGGAGCGGCCCGCCGGCCGGCGAGGTGCGCGCCCGCCTTGCGGCCCAGCTCACGCCGGTCGGGCCGGCGGCGCCGCTCGCCGTCTCGGTGCAGGGCAGTAGCGTGCTCGAGACGCTCGGCGACAGCGGCGTCCTGGCCGCGGTCCCCGATGGGGCCGCGGGAACGCCCGCGACCTGGTCGGTGCGCGTCGTCGGCGGCGAGGCGGACCCGCCGGCGAGCGTCGAGCCGGGCGGCTGGTGGGCGGCGGTCGTCGAGGCGGTCGGCCCGAGCCTGCTCGCCGCGCCGGTCGTGCTCCTGGTGCCGGCGCGGCAGCCGGTGGCGCCGGGCGCCGAGGCGCGCCTCTACCGTCAGACCGACGCGGGCTGGCAGGAGGTGGCAGCGCGCGGCGTGGTCGCCCCCGACGGCCTGCAGATCGCCATCCCGGTCGACGTGCCGGGGCTGTACGCCGCGGCGCTGCCCGGCTACTACCGCCTGCAGCCGGCGGCCACCGACGGCAGCAGCGCCGTCCGCCTGGCGGTGCCGCGCGCGGCCAGCCAGCGCTGCGACGCCTTCCGCTCCTGCCTGCTGGCCGGCGAGCCGACCGCCGCCAGCGCCTGCACCGTCGACCAGAACCTGTGCGTCGAGCAGGACGCCGGCCCGCCGCTGGTAACGCGCGTCTGCACGCCCCAGGAAGCGGCGCACACCTGCGCCAGCCAGACGGCTGCCTCGCCGGCCACGGTTAGCGGCATCGCGCCGCGCCAGAGGTGACCTACCCCCGGCCCCCTCCCGGCGCGGGAAGGGAGAGAGGAGCTAGGCGACGGCTCACCTACCTCCCAACCCTCTTCCCCATGCGGGAAGCAAGCGTGCTAGGGTTGCGCACCAGGCCGTCCGTTGCCGGCGGGACGCCGGGTTGACGGGAGGCGGGCGGGGCGCGGACAATGCGGCGGTAGGTGGCGGCCGGGGCACGCGCGACGGGACCCTGGGCCGCGGGAGGTGCGAGCGGTGGTTCAGATCGCCGATGCCCCGTGGGTCGCGCAGCCGCTGGTACCGCACGGCACGGTCGACCCGATCACCGTCGAGCTGGTCAAGGGCGGCCTGCGCGCGCTCCAGGCCGAGATGGAGAACGCCATCGAGCGCACGACGATGTCGCCCTTTATCCACGAGAAGAAGGACTACTTCGTCGGCATCTACGCCCGCGACGGCGGCGTGGTGGTGGGCAACAACCACCCCAGCTACGGCAACGTGATGGACGCCGTCTTCCACTACTATCCCATCGAGACGATGCGGCCCGGCGACCTGTACTGGTACAACGACTGCTACGGCTCGAACGGCGGCGTCACCCACTCGCCGGACATGCAGTACATCGTGCCGATCTTCGTCGACGGCGAGATCGTCGCCTTCTCCCAGGCCAAGGGCCACTTCTGGGACATCGGCGGCACCCGCGCCGGCAGCCTCTCGCCCGACGCCACCGAGATCTTCCACGAGGGCACGATCGTCCCGCCGATCCGCATCTACCGCGAGGGCGTGCTCAACGACGAAGCGTTCCGCATCTTCCTCGCCAACACCCGCTTCCCCGACATCATGCGCAACGACGTCCGCGCGATCATGGCCGCCGCCCAGCTTGGCGAGCGGCGCGTGGTCGAGCTGTGCCAGCGCTTCGGCCGCCAGACCGTGGCCGACGCCTTCTACGCCCTGCGCGAGCAGACCGCCCGCTACGTGCGCCGCGCGGTGACCGCGATGGTGCCCGAGGGCACTTACTCCTTCGCCGAGGCGCTGGACAACGACGGCGTGACCGGCCGGCCGGCCTGGATCCGCCTGACGCTCACTCACCGGGACGGCCGCCTCACCCTCGACGCCCGCGAGAGCGACGACCAGACGCGCGGCCCGGCCAACTTCCTGATGCACCACAGCATCCCGAAGTTCTCGCTGGCGCTGTACCTGCTCGGCCGCGAGCCGAGCCTGATGCACAACGCCGGCAGCATCGTCGCCCTGGACGACGTGCTGCTGCGCGAGGGGAGCATCCTGCAGCCGCGCTGGCCAGCCGCGCTGGGCAGCCGCGGCCAGACCAACGTGCGGCTGCAGATGGCGGTGATGGGCATCCTGGCGCGGGCCGCGGGCGGCCAGAGCCCGGCGGCGTCGGCCGCCTACTCGCTGTACCTGCTGCGCGGCATCGACCGCGAGACGGGGCAGTACTTCCTTTGCACCGACGGCGTGGCGGTGGGGCACGGCGCGCGGCCGTTCGCCGACGGCCACGACGCGATCTACGGCATGGGCCAGAAGAACTACCCGGCGGAGTACGTGGCCGATCGCTTCCCGCTGCGCGTCGAGCGCTACGCCATCAACACCGACTCCGGCGGCCCGGGGCGCTACCGCGGCGGCTGCGGCGTCGTGCGCGAGGTGCGGCTGCTGGCCGAGGAGGCGGTGCTCGGCTCGCGGCTGGACAACGTGCACTTCCCGCCCTACGGCGTGAACGGCGGGGTGGCCGGCCGCGGCGGCGGCGTGACGATCAACCCCGGCCAGCCGGACGAGCGGCGAGTCGAGGCGCTCTCCGACGGCACGGTGATGCGGCAGGGCGACCTGCTGCGCTTCGCCACCTCGGGCGGCGGCGGCTGGGGCCACCCCTACGACCGTCCGGCCGAGGTCGTCGCCCAGGACGTGCGCGACGGCTTCGTGAGCGTGGGCAGCGCCCACGACGACTACGGCGTGGTCCTCGACCCGGAAACCCTCGCCGTCGACGAGCGCGCCACCGCCGAGCGCCGCCGCGCCACGCGCCGCGCCACCAAGCTGTTCCACCGCGGCGACTACTTCGAGTAACGCCTCGGGCTCAGCTATAGGTGCCGAGGACGGAGATGGCGTAGTCGGCAAAGCTCGTGTCGACGAGCTGGTCGAGGTCGATGCTCTCCGTCAGCCCGCCGTGCTCGCGGAACCACTGGTAGTCGTGCTCGAGCCCGATCCGGTCGAGGACGCCGTTCGGGTCGACGTGCGTCCACTCGGCGCGGTCGAGCAGGTCGGGGTCCTTGATGCTCGTGCGCTCCAGGACCGTCTTCTTGATCGCGGCCAGCTTGTCCGGCTGCTTCTTCACGACCGCGTCGTTGTAGTAGCGCACGCCCATCAGGAAGGCGACCATGAAGTCGCGGGCCACGTCCGGCTGCTCCTCGATGAACTGGCCCGTGTACATCAGCACCGAGCCCTCCTGGTGTGGATTGACGTCGTAGGCCGTGTGCCACTTCGTGGCGACGCCGCGGCCCACGGCAATCGTCGGCCAGGGCTCCGGCGCCACGCCCATGTCGATCGCGCCAGTCGAGAGCGCCGTGACCTGGTCGGCATACGGGATCTCGATGACGTCGGCGTCGGCCATGGTCAGCCCGCCCTTCTCCAGGGCGCCGCCGACGCACACCTCGGCCGTGGTTCCCTTGACGGCGATGGCGATCTTCTTGCCGCGCAGATCGGCCCAGTCGCGGATCGCGCCGCTATCGGCCAGGTCCTTACGGACGAAGAGAATGTAGCCGGGCGCGCCGGACGCGCGGTCGGCGACGAGCTTCACGTCCACGCCGCGGGCGATGGCGTTGTACAGGCCCACGCTGGGCGAGCCGCCGCCGATCTGGATCTGGTTGGCGGCCAGCGAGGAGACCATCCGCCCGCCGGAGTCGAAGCGCTCGAACTGTACGTCGATCTTCATGTGCTCGAACCAGCCCTGCTCGTCGGGGTAGAAGAACACGACGTCGGAGCTGGTGCCCAGGACGCCGAGCGTCACCTGGGCCACCGGGCGGTTGGGGCTCGGCGGCAGGGACGCCGCGGTCGCCGCCGGCGCGGCCGCGGTCGGCGCGCTGGTGGGACTGGCAGCGGTCGAGGAGGCCGACGCCGCCGCCGGCCCGGCCGACGACCGGGTGCAGCCGGCCAGCGCCGGAACGGCGAGGAGACCGAGCCCGCCCCGCAGTAGCGCGCGACGCGAGAGAACCGCCCGCGAAGCCGTCCGCCGAGATCGTCCGCTCATGAGCCTCTCCTCCCGAGCCGCGGCGAGCGCTGTCCGCCGGATCAGCACATTATGCCACTCACCGATGACGACAGCATGAGTAGCAGATGAGGATTGCATGAGCGCGGAGCACTTCGACGCTGCGCTCCTATGAGCGCGGCTCGATACGGACTACGCCGGCCACCCGATCGAAGTCCGTATCGTAGCTGTACAGCTCGCGGATGCCCTCACTCTCCATGTAGGCGATGGTCAGCGCGTCCTCGAAGTCCAGGAGGGAGTGGGCCACGTAGAGATCCAGCGCTCGCAGGTAGAGCCGCTTGCGCGCGAGTCGCAGACCACGTACAGCCAGGAGCGGAACCAGCCGGGCACCGATGTCCGCTCGTGACAAGTCATAGTGTGCTCGCGACGACAGGACGTAGACGACCTCGGTGATGATCGCCTCACAGGTGACGACGACCTCGCTTCCCTCCTTCAGTCGCTGGAATAGGTCGAAGCAGGCCGATGCCTTCGCCGGATCGTCCCCGGTCAGGTAACGCAGGATGATGTTAGTGTCGAGGAATCTCATCTGCGGCGAAGCTTTCGCACCGTCCGATCGACGTGCGCTTCCTTC
This sequence comes from Pseudomonadota bacterium, assembly GCA_021325365.1. Next base: position 9,147 of record JAJPHF010000187.1, on the reverse strand, counting down.
GCTTCTCGCGAAATCGCCTTGTAATCCTCGGGTCGATGGAGCGGCTCCACGGAGCCGAAGGCTGACTCAAGGGTGAAGGTGGCAGGATGCAGACGCACTTCCCCGCCGTCGATCTCGAAAGTCACTTTGCTGCGCGGCCCAAGATTCAGCAGTCGTCGTACCTCTGCAGGGATCGTAACCTGGCCGCGCTGGGTAACAGTCGTGACGATGGTCTTCATGGGCAGACTCGCATAGCATGATTTAGTTATCAATGATTGTGTGGCTATTCATTGGGCGGATGCAAGCGTCAGTGCGCCCAAGCCGTCGGCTGCTCGATGGCGCGCCGGGCCGGCCGCGGTGTAGGATTCGGCCGGCGCGCGTGGCCGCCGCGCTCGTGAGCACCGGAGCAGCGACGCGCGCCGAAGGAGGGCCCGTGAGCACGCCAGCCGAGGAAGCGCTTGGCCCGATCGGCAACCAGCTCGTCATGGAGGACAACAACGTCCGCGTCTGGGAGGTCGCTCTGGCCCCCGGCCAGACCCAGCCGCGGCACCGCCACCAGCTTCCGTTTCTCGTGGTGACACTCGAGGGCGGCGAGATCGCCGCCACCAACGACGCCGGCGCGGTGCAGCGCGTCGTCGAGCGATCCGGCGAGGTGACCTTCTACCCACCCGGCGAGACGCACGAGGTGCGCAACGTCGGCAGCACGCCCTACCGCAACCGCCTGATCGAGCTGAAGCGGATGGAGTACGTCGCCCCGGCCCTGCAGCAGATGGCGCCGGACCAGCTCCAGGAGCTAGTGCTGATGGCCGAGGATGAGACGGGCTGGGAGCAGCAGCGCATCCCCGGCGTGCAGATCAAGATGCTCTGGGAAGCCTACCGCGACGGGCCGTCGATCGCTCTCGCCCGCTTCGCCAAGGGCTCGAGCGTGCCCCGCCCGCACATCCACGCCTCGAACCAGTACATGTACTGCCTGAAGGGCAAGTACGCCTATCCCCGCAGCAACATCGTCCTCACGCCGGGGATGTTCTACTGGAACCCCAAGGACCACCCGCACGGCCCGACGGAAGCGCTCGAGGACTCGCTGCTCATCGAGATCTACGACGGCCCGCACTACTACGAGCGCCCCGACTTCCACGGCGGCAGCGGCCGCCACGGCGCGGAGTAACGGCGATCGGGCGCCAGGCCGCTACTGGTAGGGGCCGAGCTGCGCGGCCGCCCAGTCGGCGAAGGAGTTGTCCACGAGCTGGGTGAGGTCGATAGTCTGCGGCACGATGCCGTGGCGGACGAAGTACTCCTGGACCTCCTGGTAGCCGTTCAGGCTAAACGCCCCATCGGGGTTGATCCAGGGCAGCACCATCTGGTCGTAGAGCGCCGGGTCCTTGACGGCGGTGTTGCGCGTGAGCACGTCGACGACCCGGGCACGCCCCTGGTTCTTGTCGAACGCGTCAAGGTAGGCGCGCACGCCGCGCAGGTAGGCGACCATGAAGCGGCGGGCGAGGTCCGTCTGGGCGATGAACGGCTGGGAGTAGGCCATCCCGCCCAGGGTGAACGGCGTGATCACCTCGTCGAACCCCACGAAGCGCACCGCCAGCCCGTTCGCGACGGCCGCGGTCACCGCCGGCTCGGTCTGGGAGGCGGCGTCGATCGTCTGCCCGGCGAGCGCCGCGTTCTGGTCGGCGAAGCCGAGGGCGACGTGGTCGACGTCGGCCTCGCCCAGGCCATTCATCTCGAGCAGCTTGTCCAGCAGCGCCCAGCTCGTCGTGCCGTACAGCGGCGGCTGGTTGGCCACCTTGCGCCCGCGCAGGTCGGCGACGCTCCGCACCTGGCCGCTGTCCACCAGGTCCTTGCGCACGAGCAGGGCCAGGTAGCCGTGGCCCGGCGTGATCGTGGCGCGGTCGGCGACGATGTGCAGCCGCACGCCCCGCAGGTAGGCGTTGAGCACGGCGGCGGTCACGCCGATGCCGCCCACCTCGATCTGGCCCTGGGCCAGCGCGCTCTGCAGCTCGAGGTTGTCCACGCGCTCGGGCTGGAAGTCGATGCCCGCCTCGCGCATGTAGCCGAACTCGTCGGCGATCAGCAGGCCGGCGTCGCTGATGATGTACTGCATCGCGACGCGCACCGGCGCCAGCTCTTGCCCGGCCGGCGCGCCGGCCGGACCGGCGCTAGCTACCCGCGCCGGCTGGCCGGTCGCGCCCGCGCCCTCCCCGCCCGGCGCCGCGCCCAGCGCGGGCCCGGGCAGCGCCAGCAGCAGCGCCAGCAGCCCGAGACCCCACCGCCAGCCCCGCCGGGAACCGAACGCCCATCGACGCTCCATGTCGCTCCCCCTCCCCACGCTCGTCCCCACGCTCGGCCGCTCCACGCATTATCGCGTAGTCTAGGCCGGTCGCCGCCGCCTTGCCAAGCCTGCGCGCGCAGCATATCCTGGCGCTCAGGATAGTCGCCAGCAGGCGCTGGCCAGGGGAGAAGTCCCGTGCGCATCATCGACGCCGATACCCACGTCGACGAGACCGAGGCTACCTGGGAGTACCTGGCGGAGGACGAGCAGCACCTCAAGCCCACCACCGCCTATCCGCCCAACCCCGACCCGTCCCGACCGCCCTCGCGCTACTGGATGATCGACGGCCACCGCCAGCCGCGCTTCATCCGCAGCGACGCGAACACTCGCACGACCGTGGAGACGCGCGAGCTGATAGACGTCGAGGCGCGCCTCCGCGACATGGACGCGATGGGCGTCGAGATCCAGGTGATCTACCCGACGCTGTTCCTGGTCGGGATCAGCGAGCGTTCCGACGTCGACCTGGCCCTGCGGCGCAGCTACAACCGCTGGCTGGCCGACCGCAGCGAGCGCTCGAAGGGGCGCCTGCGCTGGGTCTGCCTGCCGCCCTGCACGAACATCGAGGAGGCAGTCAAGGAGCTGCGCTTCGCCAAGGACCACGGCGCGGTTGGCGTGCTGAAGAAGGGGGACAAGGAGGCCGGCAAGTGGCCGAACGACCCCTACTACTTCCCGCTGTACGAGGAGGCCCAGCGCCTGAACATGCCGATCTGCTTCCACGTCGGCTCGGGCGTGCCCGACTTCCCGCCGGCGCGCGAGTTCTCCTACGGTCGCTTCATCCGCATCGGCATTCCCGCCGTGCACGCCTTCCACTCGCTGATCCTGCACGGCATCCCGAGCAAGTTCCCGACCCTGCGCTTCGGCTGCATCGAGGCCGGCGCCTCCTGGGTGCCGTTCGTGCTCTACGACCTGCGGCGGCGCGTGGAGCGGCTGGGCCAGGGCGACCCGAACCAGCGCGGGCCGAACTTCGAGGTGCCGGAGGACGTGCTGCGCCAGAACCGGCTGTACACCAGCATCCAGGTGGACGAGGACCTGCCGTACATTCTGAAGTTCACCGGCGAGGACAACCTGCTCCTCGGCTCGGACTACACCCACGCCGACGCGTCGATGGAGATGGATTTCCCGCGGCTGCTCCAGGCACGTGCCGATCGCGGCGAGATCCCCCAGTCGGCCGTGCAGAAGATCCTCTACGACAACCCGCGCACGTTCTACGGTCTGTAGGCAAACGCGCTCATCACCGCGTGGGCGAAGGTCTCGATGGTCGCGGCGCGCGTGCCGCCGTCGACCGGGAACGGGCGGATGGTGATCTCGTCGATGCCGGCCGCGAACAGCGCGCGCGCCTGGGCGATACAGTCGTCGGGCGTGCCGGCGAGGGCGAACTCCTGGACGACCTCGTCGGGGATCAGCCCGGCGAACCGGTCGCTCGGGCTCATGTGCTCGGCGTAGCGATAGACCTGCCGCGCGCGCTCGCTGGCCTGCTGCGCGGCCGGGCTCAGCGGCCAGCGCGGGTGCACCAGCACGGAGGCGGCCACGTGCGGCCGCACGGCGGCGATGGCGCGGGCGCGGTCGGCGTGGACCGCGGCGGCGATGCCGAGGCAGGTGAGGAACGGCCGCCCCAGCCGGCCGGCGGCCTCGCGCCCAGCGCGCACCGCGTCGAGCTTCGTCCGCAGCGCCGCGTCGGCGCGCCCCTGGCCGGCGAAGACCACGCCGTCGGCGATCTCGCCGGCCAGGCGGAGCATTTTCGGCCCGCCGGCGCCGAGGACGATCGGCGGGACGGCGGCGGGGTTGGCGAAGGCCAGCCGCATCTCCCCCGCCGCGGCCGGCACGGCCTCGCCGGCGAGCAGCGCGCGCACGGTGGCGACGTGCTCGGCCAGCGCCGCGCGCGTGGCCGGCGCCAGCCCCAGCGTACGCGCCGAGGTGAAGCCCGCGCCGATGCCGAGGATCATCCGGCCGCGGGAGAGCTCCTGTAGGGTGGCCAGCGCGCTGGCGGTGACCGTGGGGTGGCGGGTGAGCGGGTTGGTTACGCCGGAGCCGAGGCGTACCCGCTCGGTGACCGTCGCCACCGCGCCGAGCAGGGTGTGCAGCTCGCGCCAGATGAGCTGCGAGTCGCCGAGCCAGACCGAGGCGTAGCCCAGCCGCTCGCCGAGGCGCGCTTCCTCGACGATCGTCGGCGCGTCCAGGTACTCGTGCAGCTCGAGACCGAACACGGGCATCGGCCGCTCACCCCGCCGCGACACCCCGGCGCCGCGGCCCACCCGCGCGCCAGCGCTCCGCCAAGGATACTCGCGCGCCGCGCCCCGGACAAGGCCCCCGGGCCGCGACCTGCCGGAACACCGCCGCGCGTGCCGCGCAATACCCCGCCCCGCGCGCCATACCCGGCGCCAGGCGCCCAGGGTATACTGCCGAGCATCTCGACCACCGGGGGCTCCGATGGCCGCGCCCGACCTGCTGCTCTACAACGGCAACGTGCTCACCCTCGACCGCGCCTCGCGCCGCGCCGGCGCCGTGGCCGTGCGCGCCGGCCGCATCGTCGCCGTGGGCGAGTCGGCGGCGCTGCTGGCGGAGGCCGCGCCCGACACGCGCCGCGTCGACCTGGCCGGCCGGGCGGTGCTGCCCGGCTTCTGCGACGCCCACCCCCACGCCGACCGCGAGGGCCTGAAGGCGCGCGGCGGTATCCCCATCGCCGGCCTGCGCTCGGTAGCCGAGATCGTCGCCGTGGTGCGCGAGGCGGCGCGGAGCACCCCGCCGGGCGAGTGGATCGTGCTGATGCCGATGGGCGAGCCGCCGCACGACTACGTGAGCCGGCCGGAGCAGCTCCGCGAGGGCCGCTTCCCCACTCGCCACGACCTGGACGAGGCCGCGCCCGACCACCCGGTGTACGTGCGCGCCGTGTGGGGCTGGTGGAGCCGGCGGCCGTTTCCGTCCGTCGCCAACTCCCGCGCCCTGGCCCTGGCCGGCGTCACGCGCGACACGCCGGCGCCGCACAACGTCGAGATCCTGAAGGACGCCCGCGGCGAGCCAACGGGCGTGTTCCTGGAGCGCAACTTCGTCCCCGTCCTGGAGTACACGCTGTTCCGCGCCCTGCCGCGCTTCAGCTACGCCGACCGCGTCGCCAGCGTGCGGCTCGGGGCCAGAGCCTACAGCGCGGCGGGGACGACCAGCGCCTACGAGGGACACGGTCTCACGCCGCTGCTGATCCGCGCCTACCGCGAGGTGGCGGCGCGCGGCGAGCTGCCGCTGCGGATGCACGCGCCGATCAGCATCCCCGGCACCGTGCTCGACGACCGGCAGCTCGCCGACCTGCTCTACCAGCACGCCGGCGTGGCCAGCGACCGCGGACTGGGCGACGACTGCTTCCGCGTCGAGGGCATCAACCTCGGCGGCGTGGCCGACCCGCAGGTAGCGGCGCTGCTGGCGCCCGACTACCCCTACGAACAGTGGGCCGGGCATTTCTACCAGGCCGTGCCCTACGAGCGGTTCGTGCCGCTGGGGATCGAGGCCGCGGGGCACGGCCTGCGCGTGAACACGATCGTCAGCCGCGACCTAGAGTACGCCCTGCGCGCCTTCGAGGCGATCGACGCCGAGGTGCCGATCCGCGACCGCCGCTGGGTGGCGATCCACGTCAACCAGGCCACGCCCGAGCAGATCGCGCGGATCAAGGCGCTGGGCCTGGTCGTGACGGCCACGCCGGGCTTCCTCTACCTGTCCAGCGACCGCTACGGGCTAGACGCCCTCGGGCCGCGGGCGATCCCCCTGCGCGAGCTGCTCGACGCCGGCGTGCCGGTGGCGCTCGGCACCGACGGCGTGCCCTACTCGATGCTCTGGACGGCCTGGGAGGCGCTGGCGCGCTGGGATGAGGAGTCTGGCCGCTCGCTCGGCGAGAGCCGCCTCAGCCGCGAGGAGGCGCTGCGGATGGCGATCCAGGCCGGCCACCTGCTGACCTGGAACGAGGACCGCTACGGCTCGATCGAGGTCGGCAAGATCGCGGACCTGGTCGTCCTCGCCGACGACCCGCTCACTTGTCCCGAGGAGCGGCTCAAGGATATCCCCGTCGAGCTGACGATCCTCGGCGGGGCCGTGGTCCACGAGCGCCCGCCTGAAACCGCCTCTCCTAGATCGGCTACTCGGCGCGGTCCCGGTCGCCGCCCGGCAGGCATGTGACGTGCCCTGAGCGCTGAAGAGGCAGAGATATCCTGCAGCGCGAGGGGAGTAGGACGTGAACGGGACAACTTCGACGCTCGAGTTCCCCAGCACTCAGACCGCGGACGCACTTGGCACGGGATCGCTCTTCTTCATCGGAACGGCGACCGTGCTGCTGCGCTACGCGGGGTTCACGATCCTCGCCGACCCGAACTTCCTGCACCGCGGCGACCGCGTACACCTGGGCTACGGGCTGCAGTCCCACCGCTTGACCAATCCGGCGATCGACATCGAGCAGTTGCCGCGGGTCGACCTGGTCGTGCTGTCGCACCTGCACGAGGACCACTTCGACCGGCTGGTCGCGCGCCGGCTCGACAAGGGCCTGCCGATCGTGACGACGGACCAGGCCGCGGACGCGCTGCAGGGCATGGGGTTCCACGCCGCGCGCCCCCTCCAGACGTGGCGGACGCGCACCTTCCGCAAGGGGAACGTGCGCCTGCGCGTGACGGCGATGCCGGGCAAGCATGGGCCGGGGCCGCTGAGCCTGGCACTGCCGCCGGTGATGGGCAGCATGCTCGAGTTCGAGACGACGCCGGGCGACGTGCGGCTGCGCGTGTACGTCAGTGGCGACACGCTCATCCACGGCGACCTGCGGGAGATCCCGCGCCGCTATCCGGACGTCGACCTGGCGCTGCTGCACCTGGGCGGCACGCGGCTGCTCGGCGTGATGCTGACGATGGACGACAAGCAGGGGCTCCAGATGATGCGCATCGTGCAGCCCCGCACGGCCGTTCCGATCCACTACGACGACTACCCGGTCTTCCGGTCGCCGCTGCGCGACTTCCAGCAGGCTGTGGCCGCCGAGGGCCTGGAGGGAAGGGTGCGCTACCTGGCCCGCGGGGAGACCTTCCGGTTCATCGTGCCCGATCGCCGGCGAGCCGGGCGCCCGCCGCTAGGCGAGGTCGTCGCGGCGCGCTAGCGCGGTACGACCGGGCTCGGGAGCCCTCGCCCTGCCCTGAGAGCTGCCCTGATAGAATGTGAAATACCCGGGGTGATCGCAGGAGAGAGGGCTGCTGATGACGCGCAGTGGTGCGGAGTACGTGCGCGGGCTCCGCGACGGGCGAACGGTGTACCTGAATGGCGAGCGCGTGGCGGACGTCACGACCCATCCGGCCTTCGCCGAGGGCGTCCAGGCCATCGCGTCCCTGTTCGACCTGGCCAACGACCCGGCGAACCGGGAGCTGATGACCTACCCCTCGCCGCGCGACGGGCGCCCGATCGACAAGTGGTGGCTCATCCCCCGCAGCTACGACGACCTGGTCGCGCGGCGCCGCGCGCTGAAGGCCGTCGCCGATCAGTCCTATGGGCTGCTCGGGCGCTCGCCCGACCACATGGCGTCGTTCCTATGCGCCTGGGCCGGCTCGCCGGCCTTCTTCGCCCGCGGCGGCCAGCAGTTCGCCGAGAACATCCAGCGCTTCTACGCCAAGGCTGCCGACGAGGACCTCTACCTGAGCTACGCTATCGTCCAGCCGACCGTCGACCGCACCCGGCCCGCCCACCAGCAGCCGGAGCCGTACCTCTACGCCGGCGTGGTGAAGGAGAAAGACGGCGGCATCGTCCTGCGTGGCGCGCAGATGCTCGCCACCGGCGGCGTGATGTCGGACTACGTGTTCATCTCGGTGATCCTGCCGCTGCGACCCGGCGACGAGGACTACGCCATCTCCCTCGTCGTGCCCAACGACGCGCCGGGCCTCAAGCTGTACACGCGCCGGCCCTACACCCTGGGCGCCACCACCGTCTTCGACTACCCGCTCACGACCCGCTTCGACGAGACCGACTCGCTGGTCGTGCTCGACGACGTGTTCGTGCCCTGGGAAGACGTCTTCGTCTACCGCGACGTGGCCCTGACCTTCGGCCAGTTCAGCGAGACCGCCGCGCACTCCCTCGGCAACCTGCAGGCGCACATCCGCTCCTGGGCCAAGCTGGAGTTCCTGGTCGGCCTGGTGAAGCGGATCTGCGAGCGCAACGGCCAGCTCGCCAAGCCGGAGACGATCGCCCTGCTGGGCGACCTGGCCAGCCGCGTGGCGCTGGTCGAGGGGCTGGTGCTGGCGGCCGAGGTGAACGCGCGGCTGGACGAGTTCGGGGTGATGTGCCCGGACCGGACGATGGTCTACGCCAGCCAGACGCTGCAAGCCCAGCTCTACCCCGAGGTGATGACGATGGTCCGCGGCCTGATGGGCGGCAGCGTGATCCAGCTCCCGTCGTCGGCGGCCGACCTGCTCAGCCCCACCACCGCGCCGGATGTCGAGCGCTACGTCCGCTGGGCCGAGGCGCCGGCCGGCGAGCGGGTGAAGCTGCTCAAGCTGCTCTGGGACCTGGTGGGCTCGGAGTTCGCGGCGCGCCATCTACAGTACGAGATGTTCTACGCCGGTGAGCCCGCGGCGGTGAAGGGGCGCGAGTACCGCGCCTTCGACTGGGCCGCCGCCGAGGCGCTGGTCGACCGCTGCCTGGCCAGCTACGACCTGACGACGCCCTCCGCCGCCACCGCGCCGCCGGCGGCACCGTCGCTCGAAGCCGGCACCAGCCGCGGCTAATACCGAATCGCTGTGAGTGCGCCGTAAACTCTAGGAGACGAACCGGGAGGGCGAACCATGGCGGGCGGACGGCCGTTGCGGATGGACTGGCAGGACGACGTC
>JAJPHF010000025.1 GCA_021325365.1 Pseudomonadota bacterium | reverse complement strand
GCAAAGCCCTGCCCTTGCACGCCCTGCGGGCTGAACTGCGCCGCCTGCTCGAGCAGCGGCCGCACCGTCGCGCTCATCTGCGCCACACAGCTCGCCTGGTCGTTTTGCGCGAACGCGGGCGTGCCAAGGCTCGCGACGGCGAGCGCTGCTAGCACCAGTACCCGACGCATGTCCTCCTCCTCACCGAGCCGGGCCGCGGCTCCAAGTCCTCCATACGAATCAAACGGCGTGCGCGCCGCAACGTTACACTGTGCCCGCGGCCGAGTGCAATCGCCCGCCAAGCTCGCCGCAGGCAGCCAGGGCGCGCTAGAATGGCTTCCGAGTCGATGCGACGCGCCGCCGGCCAACGGCCAGGGTACGCCGCCACCCCCGCGGGAAGAAGGTGGAGAGTATGGACGCAGCCGCAACCCCGTTCGACAATCGCTTCACCCGCGCCTTTGGCTGGCCGATCGAGCGCATTCAGACGAAGGTCCGGCCCCAGCTGACCGAGCCGATCAAGGCGTTCATCGCCGCGTCGCCGTTGGTGGTAATGGCGACCAGCGACCGCGAGGGCCGCTGCGACGCCTCGCCTAAGGGAGGGCTGCCCGGCTTCGTGCGCGTCCTGGACGACGGCCACCTGCTGGTGCCGGACGTCGAGGGCAACAAGCTGTTCCAGTCCTATCTGAACATGGACGAGAACCCGCACGTCGGACTGCTGTTCCTGATTCCGGGGCTCTCTGAAGTCGTGCGCGTGAACGGGCGCGTGCGCATCGTGAGCAAGGGCGAGCTGGACCGGCGCGGCGTCGACGGGGCCCGCCACGATCCCGACGTGACCCGCGACGTGATCCAGGGCATCCTGGTCGAGGTTGAGGAAGCCTACACCCATTGTCCCCGCGCCCTGAACTACTCGCGGCTCTGGGACACCGACGCGATCCTCGCCCGCCAGGCCAGCGGCGAACACCCGCTCCGTCCCCGAGTGACCGTCTGAACGGGCGGGCCGGCACGCCGCGGCTATACTTGAGGGAAACGCTGCGACCTGAGGCAAGAGGAGTTGGCGTGGCTGCCCCCCATCCGGTCCGCGTGCTCGTCGTCGAGGACGAGGGCCTGTTCCGCGACATGCTGCAGACGGCGCTCGCCGCGCAGCCGACTATCCAGGTCGTGGCGGCCGTCGCCACGGGCGAGGACGCGATCCGCGAGGCCGAGCGCGTGGCGCCCGACGTCGTGCTGGCCGACATCGAGCTAGGTCCGGGCCTGAACGGCGTCGAGGCCGCCTCGCGCATCCGTGCTCGCCACGCCGAGGCCGGCGTCGTATTGCTCTCAGCGCACCGCGACAAGCAGTACATCGCCAGCCTGCCCGCCGGCGAGGCCCGCGGCTGGTCCTACCTGCTCAAGTCGTCTGTGACGGACACGGCGACGCTGGTACGTGCCATCGAGGGCGCCGCGGCCGGCCTGGTGGTGCTCGACCCGGCGCTGGTGGACGCGCTCCGGCCGCGCCCGCGCTCGCCCGTCGACGCGCTTAGCGATCGCCAGCGCCAGGTGCTCGCGCTGATGGCGAAAGGCTACTCGAACGCCGGCATCGCCCAGGAACTGGTGCTCACCGAGAAGACCGTCGAGAACTACGTGGGCGGCATCTTTCAGGCGCTCGGCCTCGACCGCGGCGAAGCGGTCCACCAGCGCGTGAAAGCCGTTCTCGCTTTTCTGGAAGGCACCCAGGGCACGTAGGGCCGCAGGCGAGAGCCACCGCGGGTGGCGGACTGTCCCCTCTCCCCCTGGGAGAGGGCTAGGGTGAGGGAGCATGGGCGCGACGGACTTCCAGCCGGTTGCGAAGCTGAGCGAGCTGCCTGACGGCGAGCCGTATGGCATCGAACTGGCGGGGCGGCTCGCCGTGCTCGTGCGGCGCGGCGAACAGGTCTACGCCCTCGGCGGCCACTGCCCGCACACCGGCATGCGCCTGCAAGACGGTGTGGTCGCCGAGGGGCGGCTCATCTGCTTCTACCACGGCGCCAACTTCGACCTGGCCACCGGCCAGAACATCCCTGAGCGCCTGCGCGGCGGCCGCTTCGACACCCGCGACTTGCCCTGCTACGCCATGCGCGTCGAAGGCGACACGGTCTACGTCGCCACTACGCCCGACAACCCCGACGCCTTGCCATGAGCGGCCGGGCGTAGTTCGACGCGTCGCGCGCCCCGCGCTGCCGTTGGCGGGTCCCCACAGGTCCAGGCTGCTGCTTGGCGACCGGCGCACGCCGGTTCCGGGGTGGTCCATGCCCGGGGGCTGATCTGGTCGGATGAGAGCCCCAGCACCCCGGCGCTGCCTACCGACATCATGAAGGTCAGGTCAGTCGTTCCGATCGCTCTGTGCTCAATCCAGCCGAGCGGCGGGAGATCGAATACCGTTGTCACAGCGTACGCAGTTTGGTTACGGGCTAAAGGTATGCTTGGCACAAACGGTACGTGTGCCGCTGACGCAACTGCCGTGCCGGGTAGCAAATGGAGAGAACGTCGCACGAATTTAACACATGGTCCACGAGATCGCCAAAAGTGCGGGGTTAAGCCTTCTTGTGCCTCGACGCGCGGTAGCGAGATACTCTGATATTCCTAGAATTTGGTCGGCTTTGCCTGGTAACTTCTGGCGGGCAGCGTCGGCTAGCGACCTCGTCGCCGGCGGGCTGCATGGGCGATGACTGACTCGCCGGGTGGTCGGCCACCCGGCGTACGGGGAAGATGCGGGGCGCGTCCGGGCGGGCTATGGTGGGAGCTGAGCCGGAGGCGGGATGAGCATCTGGGAAAGCATTCGGATCGCCGTGCGGGCGCTCGCCGCCAATCGCCTGCGAGCGCTGCTGACCATGCTGGGCATGATCATCGGCGTGTCCGCGGTCATCTCGCTCATGTCGGTGGGCCGAGGCGCCCAGGCCTCGGTCGAGGAGCGGATCCAGAACCTGGGCACGAACCTGCTGTTCATCCGTCCGGGCAGTTCTCAGCAGGGCGGGGTGCGGGCGGGCTCGGGCAGCGCGCAGACGCTGAGCCTCGAGGATGCCCAGGCCATCGCCGAGCAGATCCCGGAGGTCGCGGCGGTCGAGTCCGAGGTGAGCGGCGGCGGCCAGCTCGTCGCCAACGGCCAGAACTGGAGCAGCCGCGTGGTGGGCACGACCGAGAACTATCCCGACGTGCGCAACTTCCACCCGGCCGAGGGCGAGTTCTTCACGCGCCAGCAGGACCAGAGCCGCTCGGCGGTCGCCGTGCTGGGCAGCGTCACCGCGCAGAACCTGTTCGGCGACTCCGATCCGGTGGGCCAAAGCCTGCGCATCAGCGTCTTCGGGCGGCCGGGCGTGACCTTCCGCATTATCGGCGTGATGGAGACGAAGGGCGGCACCGGCCTGGGCAATCAGGACGACCAGGTGCTCGTGCCGCTGACGGCCTTTGAGACGCGGCTGTCGCCTACCCGCACGGTGCGCGGCAGCTATCAAGTGAACACCATTACCGTGGAGGTGACCGACGCCAAGCTCATGGACCAGGCGCAGGCGGAGATTACGGCACTGCTGATGCAGCGGCACCGGGTCGCGCAGCCCGACTTTACGATCCAGAGCCAGAACGACTTCCTCAACACCGCCGCGCAGGTGACGGGCGTCATGACGATCCTGCTGGGCGCGATCGCGGGGATCTCGCTGGTAGTGGGCGGGATCGGCATTATGAACATCATGCTCGTGTCGGTGACCGAGCGCACCCGCGAGATCGGTATCCGCAAGGCTGTCGGCGCCAAGCGCCGCGACATCCTCATGCAGTTCCTCGTCGAGGCGTCAGTCGTCAGCATCCTGGGCGGGCTGATCGGCATGGGCATCGGTATCGGCCTCGCGCGCGTGCTGAACGGGGTGCAGCTAAACGGCCAGCCGCTAACGACGCTGGTCACGCCCGATGCGGTCCTCCTGGCGGTGACCGTATCGGCGGCCGTCGGGCTGTTCTTCGGCATCTATCCCGCCTCGCGGGCCGCGGCCCTGCGGCCCATCGAGGCCCTGCGCTACGAGTAGCGGGGCGGAGGGAACGTCATGCGTGTCGACATCATCGATCGGGCGCGGGAACGGTGGGGCCTGCCCCCGTGGGGCCCCCCCCAGTGGGCCGCCATCTTTGCGACGTTCGTGTTGGGCACGCTCCTCGGGTACGTGGCCTACACTCGCTTCACGACCCCCGCGCCGGTGGCCGTAAACGTCGCGCCCGTGACGCAGGGCCCGATCGCCGCGTCGGTGTCGGGCGCGGGGACGGTGGTCGCCGACAGCGCGAGCAACGTTAGCTTCCGCAGCAGCGGCCGCGTGGCGGCGGTGTACGTGCAGGTCGGGGACCACGTGCAGGCCGGCCAGCCGCTCGCCCAGCTAGATACCCAGGACCTGCGGGCGTCGCTGCAGCAGGCGCAGGGCACCGAGGCGAACGCGGCAGCCCAGCTGCAGAAGATTCAGGCGGGCGCGCGCCCAGAGGACGTGGCCGCGGCCGAGGCCACGCTGGCGCAACAGCAGGCCCAGCTGCAAAACCTCACCACCGCCAACCCACCTGACGTAGCGGCGGCCCAGGCCGCGCTGGCGGGTGCCCAGGCCACCCTGGCGGGACTGGTACAGGGTCGCCCCGAGGATGTGCAGCAGGCGCAGGCCGCCTTGGCCAACGCGAGCGCCGCGCTGCAGAACCTGGAAGCGCAGGGGCGCCCCGAATCGGTCGCCGCCGCGCAAGCGGCCCTCGACAGCGCGCAGGCCAAGCTGCAGGAGACGGCGATGGGGGCTTTGCCGAACCAGCTCGCCTCCGCCCAGAGCGCGGTGGATCAGGCCCGGGCCAGTCTGGCCAACGCCCAGGCCCAGTACCAGCAGGTCGCGACCGGCCCGACGGCGGCGCAGCTGCAGGCCGCCCAGGCCGCGCTCGCGAACGCCCAGTCGCAGCAGCAGGCCGCGCGGGACCGGCTGGCGACCTTGCTGCACCCGACGGATGCCGACGTGCTGGCCGCTCAGGCGGCCGTCCAGAACGCGCTCGCCACCTACCAGAATGCCCAGGCGCAGCTCAACCAGGTGCTACATCCGACGACCAGCGCCATCGCCTCGGCGCGAGCGGCGGTGGCCCAGGCGAGCGCGGGGCTCCACTCGGCGCAGAACCAGCTGCGGACCGTGCAGCCCGGCCCGGCTAGCCTGCAGATCAGCGCGGCGGGCGCCGCGGCCGTCGCGGCGAGCCAGAACCTGCTGATCGCGCAGACGACGCTGAACCAGCTCGTCCAGCCGGGCGCCTCGACCACGACCGGGGGCAACACTGGCCAGCAGACTTGCGGCGGGAGCGGGTTCTGCGCGACGGCCAACGGCACCACGAGCACGAGTGGCAGCACGGGGACGGCGAATCCGGCCAACGCGGGCGCGAACGCGATCGGCGTGCCGACCACGACGCTGCTTAGCGCGCAGCAGGCGGTGAACAGCGCGACCGCGACACTACAGCAGTCGCTCGCCAACCTCCAGGCGCTCGAGGTGGGTGGCGGGAGCAACGACCTGCAAGGGGCAGAAGCCGCGCTGCAGTCGTCCGAAGTTCAACTCAACGCGGCGCAGGCTCAGCTGGACCAGCTCCTGCACCCGAGCGCGGCCGATCTCGCGGCCGCCCAGACGGCCGTGCAGCAGGCGCAAGACAGCTACCAGACCGCTCAGGCGCAGCTGGCGCAGCTGCAGAACCCACGGCCCGAGGACGTGGCCGACGCCCACGCGGCCGTCGAGAGCGCCGACGCCAGCGTCCAGAGCGCACAAGCTCAGCTCGCCGATCTCCAGGCTCAGCCCAAGGCCGCGGACCTCGCCGCCGCCCAGTCGGCGGTCGATCAGGCGACGGCGAACCTCGCCGCGGCGCAGGCACAGCTCGCGCAGCTACAGGCGGGCCCGCTGCCGGAGGACGTGAGCCAGGCGATGGCCGCCGTGCGGCAGGCCGCGGCCCAGCTCGCGTTGGCCGCGCAACCGAACACCGCCGAGACGATCGAGCAGCAGCGCCAGACGGTGCTGCAGGACCAGGCGCAGCTCGTGGAGAAGGAGCGGCCGGGCAGCGCCAACGACATCGAGCAGCAGCGGCAGGCGGTCGCCCAGGCGGCGGCCAACCTCGCCAAGGCGTTGCAGCCCTCCACCGCCCCCGCGATCGAGGCCCAGCGGCAGGCGGTGGCGCAGGCGGCGGCCAACCGCGACAAAGCGGAGGCGCCCTATACCGAGCAGGACCTCGCCGCCGCGGTGGGCACGCTGCTCCAGGCGCAAGGGCAGGTGGCCCTGGCGCAATACAACCTCGATCAGGGCACCCTGCTCGCGCCGTACGACGGCATCGTGACCTCCGTCGGGCTGTTCCCGGGCGATCTCGCCACGGGCGCCGCGACGGTGGGGGGCGGGGTGATCGGCATCGTCAACCCCAATGCCCTGCACGTCGAGGCCCAGATCGACGAGTCCGATCTGACGCGCGTGAAGGTGGACGAGCCGGTCGACCTACAGCTTGACGCCTTCCCCGGTCGGACGGTACACGGCCGCGTCAAGGCGGTCTCGGCCCAGGCTACCACCCAGCAGGGCGTGACGAGCTACCTGGTGGTGATCACGCTGGACGAGACCCAGGGCCTCGCGGCCGGGATGACGGTCACCGCGAACGTCATCTACGCGCAGGAAGCCAACGCGCTCATCGTGCCCTCGCGGGCGATCCGTCGCCAGGGCGCCAACCAGGTCGTGGACGTGGTCACCCCGGACGGGCAGATCGAGACGCGCGTGGTCCAGACGGGGATCAGCAACGATCAGCAGACAGCGATCGTAAGCGACCAGATCGCCCCCGGGGACCGGGTCGTCATCAACACGCCGACCGGGCAAGGAGCGCCCGGGGCGCCCGGCGGTCCGCCGCGCGGCTTCGGCGGCGGCTTCGGCGGCGTCCCCGGCCTAGGCCGGTAGCCACGGCGCCTCGCGCGGGAAGCCGCTGGCGGGCGAAAGGGAGGTTGGCAGGACTGTGTACGTCTATGCCTGGGGCATCGTCATCGCGGCCGTTCTCGCCCTGGGGCCGTGCAGCGAGGCTGCGGCTCCCGGCCCCCCGGCGGCGGGGCCCGCGCGGACGCCCCAGGCGCGGCGCCCGACGGGCACGCCCGCGCTGCTCCTCCAAACGACCCCGACGGCGGTCGAGACCCCGACGGTCGTAGTGCAGACGACTCCCGCGGCGCTGGTGCTCCAACAGTTGACGCTGCCGCCCACGGCTACTCTCGTGCCCGTGCCGACGCTCACGCCGCTCGTCTTGACGCTGCCCACGCCCCTCCCGACGCTCCCGCCGCTGGCGCTGCCGCCGCTGCCGCCGGTGCCAACGGTGCCGCCCGTCCCGCCGTTGCCCTCGGCGACGACACCGCTGTCCCCGACCCCCATCCCGGTGCCGAGCCTGACGCCCTTGCCCGCTGTTCCGGCGCCCGCCGTGCCGCCGACGCTCACGCTGATCCCCGCGGGGCAGCCCGCGCCGCTGCCGACGCCGACGCCCGGGGCAACGGCCACCGCGCTGCCGCCGCTCCTGCCGCCCGCGACCCTGTTGCCGACGCTCACGCCGGGGCCCGGTCCGACGCCGTCGCCGGGGCCGGTGTACGATCCGTCCATGCCCGGGTACCCAACGTACTAGCGACTGCCCGCGGCGGCCGGCCGCCGCGCTGACCTCGACGCGCGACGATACGGGCGCCGCCGCAGGCGAGGCGCCCACCGGAGAGGGGCCGCGAGACGCCGATGGCCGAAACGACGCGCAGGCGGCGCCTCCCGGGCGGGTGGCGCCTGCTTGGGCTCATCGCGCTGGGCGGGATCGCGCTCGGGATCGCGATCGGCGTGTTTTCCGCGCCGCTGCGCCGCCCGCCCGTCGTGTTCCTCCCTGCCCCGGGGAGCAGCGCCGGCACCGCGGGTACCGGCGTGACCGGGGCGGCAACGGGCGGTGGGGGCGGGCCGGCGGCGACGCCCACGCGAGGCGCCTCGAGCGCTCCGCCGGGCGGAGCGGGACCGTCCGGCGGGCCGGGGGCCGGGGGTGCTGGCCCGGGTGGGCAGGCGCCGACCGCCGCGCCCACCACGGCCGGGTCGCCGGTCGCCCGCGTGGCCATCCCGACCAGCGCCGCGGGGACGACGCCTGTCGTGGTGCGGCAGCGTCTTCCTACTGCGGCGCCCGTCGTGGGCGTCGCCCCTCCGGCGGCGCTCGCCTCGCCGGTGCCGCTCGGCACGCCGCTGCCCGTGGCGACGACCACCCCATTGCCCACGTTGCCGCCGCTGGCCACGCCGCGCCCGGCCGGATCGCCTACCGCGGGCAGCGTCGCCAATCGAGTGCCGACGGCGGCACCCCTGGCCACTGCCGCTCCCGTCACGCCTACCACGCCCACCCGTCTACTGACGGGGCTCCCCAGCGTCGCGCCGCGCGTCACCCCGGGCAGAACGGCGTCGCCGGCGGCCACCGTTCAACGAGCAGTGCGGCCGGCGGGCACCGCCGTTACCCCGGGCGCCACGCCCCTCGGGCCGGGCGCCGCGCCGCTCACGCCGCGCGCAACGGCCCTCCCGCGCTCCTGATCCGGCGCCCAGGGCACCCGCGTGGACCGGCTCCGGCCGACTCCCACCGGCCGCTCGCCGCGCCAGGCGCGCGGGCGTTTGGGGGCGCGTGCCCGGCCGCCGGCGCCGCGCTAAACGTGGACGGCGTCCTGCGCGTGACCGAAGAGGTTGGTGTCGATCATCGGGTGGTCCGGGTCGCGCTGCACGCCGAGCGGGTCGTGGCCCTGCTGGACGCGCTCGATCTGCTCGCGCAGCAGGCGCCGCAGGAGGACGACGCCGCGGTCGGACGACGCCAGGTGCTCGACGGTGCGATCGGCGATGGGGCCCTGCGTCTCCCAGGCCATGTGGTCCTGCGCCAGCACGGAGCAGAGGTTGAAGCGGGCGTGGGGGTGCAGCCCGTCGGCCGGCTCCTTGTAGGGGGCAATGTACTCGACGGGCGGGTCGCCGGGCTCGTCCACCTCGCTGCCGTCGGGCGTGGCGAGGAATACGACGTGGACATGGGCGGTGTGCGTGTCGTCGACGGGGATGCGGATCTGCGTCGAGTTGCTCTGGCGCAGGATGTTCGGGAAGATCAGCGGGTGCTCGTCGGTGGTGCCGTCGACGTAGGTGCGGCGCTTGATGATGCCGATGGGCGAGACGTAGAAGTCGAAGTCCTGCACGTCGTCGGTGAAGCCGCGGGTGGTGCTCGCCGGCTGGCGGCCGCCGCCGATGTACTCCTGGTGCAAGATCTGGAGGTGCGCCGGATCGACGGAGTTCTCCATCGCCTGGAGCCAATTGCAGGCGAGCTGCGGGTACACGGTGATCTTGCGGCGGCCGCGGCGCGAGACGAAGGTGTCGTAGTGGGGGATCACGGGCGCCGGCAGCGGGCCGAGGTAGGCCCAGTACATGCCGACGAACTCCTGTACCGGGTAGGCGGGCTGCTTCACGTGCTTGATGATGGCGTCGTTGCGCTCCGGTGGGGTCTCGAGGACGTGGCCGCCGGTGTCGTAGAGCCAGCCGTGGTAGGCGCAGGCGATGCCCCGCTCCTCGACGCGGCCGTAGCAGAGGGAGGCGCCCCGGTGAGCGCAGTGATCGGCGAGCAGACCCACGCGGCCCTGCTTGTCGCGGAACAGCACCAGGTCCTCCCCGAGCAGGCGCACGAAGCGCGTGGGCTGCTCATCGCTCAGCTCGTGCTTCATGGCGACGGGGTACCAGTAGCGGCGCAGCAGCGCGCCGCCCGGGGTGCCGGGGCCGACGCGGGTCAGTAGCTCGTTTTCTTCCCGGGTGAGAGGCATCGTCCCACTCCTCCGCGCGCTAGCGCTGGCTGTGCGCCGAGCTGGCCGTTCCGGTCTGCACGGCGGGACTCCGAGGGCTATGGTAGCAAGGCGTCCATACGGTTGCCAGTCGAATGCCGATCTTGGGCGCGCTCCACCACGTTGCGGCGCGGTTTAGCCGAGGAACGGTCAAACGATGCTCCTTGACCGGGTGGTTAACTGCTAGGCCGGGCGCGGGTCTGCGCGTGCTCCTCGGGCGCGGAAGGTCGCATCGTTTGCCCCGTACGATACTCCCCCGGGCGCTCCGCCGCGGGCCGGGCCGGCGGGGCGGGGTGCCCCGGGCCGGGCGCGGGCGGCGGGCGGGAGGGAGGCGTGTACGGGGAATGCCGGCGACCACGTCGCGCGAGCTAGCAGGCGCTCTCCGGCGCGCCTCGCGGCCTCTCTACTAGGAATGCATTGGCAGGGGGCGCTCGTCCGGCGCAGACGGGTGATACGCAAGGCAGCCCAGCGGGTCGCCTGCCGGGGCGGGCCCTCACCCCGGCCCGCTCGCCGGGGGAGAGGGCGCAGGACGCGGGGAACGCCCTCACCCCGGCCCTCTCCCAGGGGGAGAGGGGGAGGGACCGGTCCTCACTCCGGCCCTCTCCCAGGGGGAGAGGGGGAGGGACCGGTCTTCACTCCGGCCCTTTCCCCAGGGGGAGAGGGGAGGGGACGAGGGAAGACGCCCTCACCCTGCGGCGCGGCATACTGCGAGCGTCGCTCCCCTCCTAGGGGGTGAGGGAGTACGTGAGCTGCGTGCCGGGTCGGTCCGACACCGGGACGGGTGCGACGCCCCCGGCCCTTACTACTGCGGTTTTCAGGATGATCGAGCCGGGCAGCGTTGGCCGGGCGGCAGGGGACGAGCCCCTGCCCTACCTCGGGTTTGGTAGATCGGCTGGCATGAGCAGACCCGGCCGGGCGGCAGGGGACGAGCCCCTGCCCTACCGCTTGGCTCAACGCCCACGAAAACGGTTGTAACTAATGGAAATGCATTGGCGGGAGCCCTCCGCTCGTCCGCTGGCTCTCCCAGGTAGCGCCCCCACGGCCCTGACTAATAGAAATGCATTGGCGGGGGCAGTTGTCCGGGGGGCGAGGGGAGACGGACGTTGCGGCGAGTGTGTGGGAAGAAGCGGTCGCGCGCGGAGCCCGTGCAGCCGGCGCGCGCGCTGCCTGGCCGCCGAAAGTACCGCGGTTCGGGCTCGGCAGTACTCTGGACCCTGGGCAAGGGTGGCCGGTGAAACGACAATCTTTGACGACTAACACGATTGGTTCATGACCAATGGGGGAGCGTTGGGGCTAGCGCGGCTCGCCGGCTGGTGGCCGACGACGTGGGGGCGGCGGGCGCTCGGACGGCTGCGACCCAACTCGCTGCGAGCGCAGCTTGCGCTTGCTCTGGTGGTAGCGGCGGCGGTCCCGCTCGTGATCGCCGCGGTGCTCTTGACGATGAGCGCGGCCGGCGAGGCCGTGGAGGCGGCGCTGGCGGAGCAGAGCACTCTCGCGGGCACGGTCGCCGCTTATATCGACGACTACGACGACGTGTACGAGGCGGGCGTCGTCTCGGTGGCCATGCAGCCCGACCTGCTGACCATGAGTCCCGAGGCGCGGGCGAAGCTGCTAGACGACATTCGCGCAACACTCCCCGACCTCGCGGCGCTCTCAGTCAACAGTGCGACCGGCGCGCAGCTCGCCATGAGCGGCTATGGCGGTCTGCCCAACGTCGCGGACCTGCCGGTGTTTCAAGAGATCCGCCGCACGAACCGAACGGCGCAGCTGGTGAACATCTCGCCGGTGCGCCGGGCGCCGGTGCTGGTTCTGGGAACGCCGATCCGCGAGGCCGACGGCGCCTTCGCCGGCGTGGTGATCGGCATTATCTTCCCCGAGCGGCTGGGCACGCTCCTCGCGCACGCCCGCGCTACGTCAGGCGCCGAGGTGTACGTCGTCGACGACCGCGACCGGATGGTGGCGCACAGCCGCCTGACGCCCAGCGAGGCGCTCGCCGACCTGGCGGACACGCCCGCGGTCACGGCGCTCCGCACCGATCCGGGCGGCGTAGGGAGCGCTCGCTACCGGACAGCCGGCGACACCCAGCTAGTCGGCTACGCCCGGATCGACGACCTGAGCTGGGGCGTCTTCGTGGAGCGGCCGGAGGCCAGCGTCCTGGCCGGCGTGTGGCGGCGGGCGTGGATCACGCTAGGGGTGCTGCTCCTGGCGATCGGGCTGGCCGTCGCGGCGGGCGCCGCGGCCGCTCGCTGGCTCGCATCGCCGCTGGCCACGCTCGCGCGTGCGGCCAGTCGCTTGGCTGTCGGCGACATGACGGCGCCCTTGCCGAACAGTAGCATCCGTGAGGTGGCTCGCCTGGCCCGGGCCTTCGACGAGCTGCGCCGCCACCTGGCGATCCGCACCGCCGAGCTGGCGCAGATCCACCAGGACCTCGAGGCGCGGGTCGCGGCGCGCACGCGCGAGTGGCAGGCCGCGAACGCCGAGCTACAGCACGAGCTGGCCGAGCGCAGGCGCGCGGAGGCCGCGCTGGCGCGACTCGGGCGGCAGCACGCGCTGCTGCTCGACGCGGTGGACGCGGGTATTTGTGGGCTGGACCCGGCCGGGGCGCTGACCTTCGTGAATCCGGCGGCCGCCCGCCTGCTGGGCTACACCGTGGCGGAGCTAGTCGGCTGGCCGTTCCACGCCGTCGTGCACCCGGCCGAGCCCGCCGACGCGGGCGCAACGGGGCGCTGTGCCCTGGCGGCCGCGCTGCACCAAGGGTGCCGCGCGCAGGAGTCCGAGGCCACCTTCACGCGGCGCGATGGGACGCCGTGCCCGGTCGAATACACCTGTACGCCGATCCTGGAAGACGCCGCGCTGCGCGGCCTGTTGATCACCTTCAATGACATCACCCCGCGCCTGGAGGCGGAGCGGCAGCGGCACTTGCTAGCGCAGTCGGAGAAGCTGCGCGCGCTCGGGCAGCTGGCGAGCGGCGTGGCCCACGATCTGAACCAGAATCTAGCGCTCATCGTGGGCCACAGCGACATCGCCCGGCGTACGCTGGATGCGGGGCGCTCGGACCCCGAGGCGCTGAGCAGCGCGCTCGACGTCATTGGGAAGGCCGCGCTGGATGGCGCCGAGACGGTGAAGCGCCTGCTCACCTTCAGTCGTCCTCGCCCGGTCGGGCCCGCCGAGCGGGTGGAGCTGGGCCGGCTGCTGCACGACACGGCTCAGCTCACGGCTCCGCGCTGGCGCGACGCGGCCCAGGCCGAGGGGCGCCCGATCGATCTGCACGTCGAGGCCGACGACGGGCTCGTCGTCCAAGGGTGGCCTGAGAGCTTGCGCGAGGTGTTCACCAACCTGGTCTTCAACGCGGTCGACGCGCTACCGCACGGGGGAGTCATTCGCATCGTCGCCCGCCGCGAGGCCGACGCCATCCTCGTCGACGTGTCGGACAACGGTACGGGTATCCCGACTGACCTGCAAGCCCAGATATTTGAGCCGTTCTTCACGACGAAGGGCGAGCACGGCACCGGGCTGGGGCTCGCGATGGCCTTCGGCATTGTCGAGCGGCATGGCGGCCAGATTGGGGTAGAGTCGGCACCAGGCGCCGGCACGACGTTCCAGCTGCGTCTGCCCGCGGCGCCACCGATACCCACCGCCGCCGCACCCGCCGAGCCGCCGGCCGGGGCAGTGGCGCTCCGCATCCTCGCGGTGGACGATCAGCCAGCGCTCACGCAGATGGTCGCCGCACTACTAGCGCCCCTAGGCCACCGCGTGTGTACGGCGACCTCCGGCGAGGAGGCGCTGGAGCACCTCCGCGCGGAACCGCACGACCTGGTGATCTCCGACGTGGGCATGGGGGCGGGGATGAACGGCTGGGAGCTGGCCGCGGCGGTGCGGGAGGAATGGCCTAACCTGCCGGTGGTCCTGGCGACCGGCTGGGGCGCGGCGATCGAGGCCGAGGAGGCCCGCGCCGCGGGGGTGGCCGCGGTGCTAGCTAAGCCCTATCGCCTCAGCGACGTGCAGGGTGTGATCCGCATGGTAACCCAGCCCCCTGCCACCCGTCGGTGCGCCTAAGGCCGGGAACCGAGAGCGCGCCCTTGCAAGGCTCTGGAGGATCCGATGCCCTTGGAGGAGCGCGAGGCGGTCGCGCGGCTGCGACAAGGCGACGTCAGCGGGCTCGAGCCGCTGGCACGGCTCTACTACCCGCGCGCGCTGCGGACGGCCTCCCTGGTGACCCACGATCTGGCCGCCGCGCACGACGTGACCCAGGCGGCGTTCGTGAAAGCGTACGAGCGCATCGAGCAGTTCGATCCCCGCCGCCCGTTCGGGCCGTGGTTTCTGAAGAGCGTGCTGCGCGACGCGCTCAAGGTGGCGACGCGGCGCGACCGGCAGGCGCCGGCGTGACCGCGCGAGAGGCGAGTGCTATAACTGAGCCGCCGCAGGGAAGGACCAGTAGGGCCCGGCCGCTCGGTGGGGTCTGCGCTCGGCGCGCAAGCCGGCGGCTGGGCGGCGCGGGAGGAGCATGGCTGGATACGGCGGCGACGCGCGGCGCGGCCGGCGGGCTGCCGCGTGAGCGCGGCGCGAGCGGCCGAGGGGGACAGCGAGGGGGCGCACGGGGCGGTGCTCTCGCTGTACCTGCCGGCGCTCATTCTGGGCCTGGGCACGAGCATCGCGGAGCCGGCCGTGCCGGTGTACGCGCGCTCGTTCGGCGTGACCTTCGGGGTGGCCGCGCTGGTGCTGGTGGCCTACGGCGCCGGCTCGGCTGCCGCCACGCTGCCCACCGGCTACCTGCTCGACCGCGTTGGCCGCCGCCGCATCATCCTTGCCGGGCCGCTGCTGACGGCGCTGGCGTCGTTCCTGGTCGCCAGCGCGCACTCCTTCCCCGAGCTGCTGGTCTACCGCTTCATCGGCGGCTGGGCGCAGCAGATGTGGATCCTGGGGCGGCTGGCGACGATCACCGACAGCGGCGGCGGACGGCGCGGCCGCCAGATCACCGGGCTGTACGGCATGGACAGCACCGGCCGCCTGCTCGGGCCGGCGGTGGGCGGGTTTGCCGCCGCCTGGGACATCCGCGCGCCGTTCGTCATCTACGGCCTGCTGGCGCTGCTCGCCATCGTGCCGAGCTTCAAGCTGGTGCGCGAGACGCGGCACCTGGCGGCGCGGGACGCGCGCGGCGAGGCGACGGGCGCCAGCCTGGCCAGCTTCCTGGTCTGGCCGATCCTGGTGCTGTTCGCGATCCAGCTCCTCGCGTCGCTGACGCGCGGCGCCATCTGGGGCGGGACGCTCGACCTGTTCGTCGTCTACGCCTACGGCATCGGGCCGGAAACGCTCGGGCTGCTGGTGACGGCGACGAGCGCCCTGGGCATCCCGATCACCTTCGGCATGGGGCACCTGATGGACCGCTTCGGCCGCAAGGCGACGCTGGTGCCGGGCCTCGCGCTGCTCGGCTGCGGCCTGGTGAGCATGGCGGCGGTCGCCTACCTGGGGCTGTCGCTCACCAGTTACGTCATCAGCCTGTTCTGGGTGCGGGCCTCGCTCAGCATCACGTCGGGCTCGATGCAGGTGCTCGCCTCGGACGCCGCGCCGGCGCAGTCACGGGGCCGCTTCCTGGGGGCCTGGCGCCTGATCGCGGAGGGCGGCCAGGTGCTGAGCCCGCTCACCTTCGCGGCGCTGGCCGACGGCCCCGGCTTCCCGACGGCGTTCGCCTTCCTTGCCTGCACCAGCCTGGGAGCGGCGCTGCTGCTCGGGGTGGGGGTGCGCGAGAAGCCGCGGGCGCTGGCGCGGGCGACGACCGCCAGCGGCGCCTAAGCACTCGGCCAGGGATAGTGTGTGGGTTTGGCTTCGCCAAACCTACACACCAACCTGGGCCGGCCGCTTAGCCCACGAGCGGACGAGGCAACGCGTTTGACACGCCGGCCCGTGATGCTACAATAGCCCACCCTGCAGCGTCGGCTCGCGACTGAAGCCGCGCGAGCTACGCGGCCGATGCGCCCGGCGCCCAGCGGATCGTGATGGTGGACCGCGGAGGGCTGGCCCGGTATGGCAGAGCTGCTTCCCACCGCGCCGACCAGCGGCGCGGTGCCCACCGACGCGCGCGCGGGGGCCGCGGGCGGCCCGGCCGCGGGGGTGGTGCTCGCGGCGCGCGGCCTCGCGAAGCATTACGGGGCGTTCCGCGCCGTCGCCGGCGTCGACCTCGACGTGCGCGAGGGCGACGTCCACGTCTTCATCGGCCCGAACGGCGCCGGCAAGTCCACCGTCCTCAGCCTGCTCGGGGGCCAGATCCTGCCCACCGCGGGCGAGGTCTACTTCGCGGGGCGGCCGCTCGGCCGCACCACGCCGAGCTGGCGGGCGCGGGCGGGCATCGGCCGCTCGTTCCAGCTCACCAGCATCATTCCCGGCTTCACCTGCCTGGAGAACGTGCTGCTCGCCGTGCAGGCGCGGCGGGGGCTGTTCGGGCTGCTGCGGCTGCGCAGCCGCGCCGAGGACGTGGCCGCGGCCGAGGAGCTGCTGGCGCTGGTGGGGCTGGACGGCGCGGCGCGCGTGCCCGCCGAGCTGCTGGCGCACGGGCAGCAGCGCCAGCTCGAGATCGCCACGGCGCTGGCCGGGCAGCCCCGCGTGCTGCTGCTCGACGAGCCGTCGTCGGGCATGAGCGCCCACGAGCGGGCGGGGCTGGGCGCCCTGCTGCGGAAGATCGTCGGGTCGGCCACGATCGTCATGGCCGAGCACGACGTCCACCTGGTCCGCAGCGTGGCGACGCGCGTGACGGCGTTCTCCGAGGGCCAGAAGATCGCCGAGGGCACCGCCGACGAGGTGTTCGACGCGGCCGAGGTACGGCGGGTGTTCCTGCGGGGCCGGCGCGATGCTTGAGCTGCGCGACCTGCACGCCTACTACGGCGCCAGCCACGTCGTGCAGGGGATCAGCCTGTCGGTGGGCCAGGGCGAGGCGGTCGGGCTGATGGGCCGCAACGGCGTCGGCAAGACGACGACGCTGAAGGCCATCATGGGGCTGGAGGCGCGCACGCGGGGGGAGATCGTCTTCGACGGCGCGGAGCTAACGGGCTTGCCGTCGCACGCGCGGGCGGCGCGCGGGCTGGGGTACGTGCCCGAGGAGCGCGCCGTCTTCCCGCAGATGACCGTCGAGGAGAACCTGCGGATCGGCGCGCTGATCCACCGGCCGCGGGACGTGCGGGGCTGCCTGGCCGCCGCCTACGAGCTGTTCCCCATCCTGGCCGAGCGGCGGCTGCAGCTCGCGGGCACGCTGAGCGGCGGCCAGCAGAAGATGCTGTCGCTGGCGCGCGGCCTGGCGCTGCGCCCCAAGCTGCTGCTGGTGGACGAGCCGACCGAGGGGCTGATGCCGGCGAACGTCGCGCTGATCGGCGCCGCGCTCGCGAAGGCGGCCGAGCTGGGCGTCGCGGTGCTGGTGGTGGACGCCTCGTTCGACCTCATCATGGACACGTGCAGCCGGCTGTACGCGATGGACCGCGGCGTGCTGACGGGGATGTTCCGGCCCGGCGAGTTCGCGGGGCCGGACGAGCTGGCGGCGCGCTACCTGGGGGCGGTGAGCGCTTGATGGAGAGCCAGATCGTCCTGCAGCTGCTGAACGGCCTGGTGGTCGGGTCGTCGCTGGCGCTGGTCGCCGCGGGCCTGGCGCTGCTGTTCGGCGTGCTGCACATCATCAATTTTGCCCAGGGCGACTTTTTCATGCTCGGGGCGTACGCGGTGTGGCTGCTGCTGCGCGTGACGCACAACTACGCGGTCAGCGTGGTGGTGGGCACGCTGCTGGTCGGCATCCTGGGAGGGCTGCTGCTGTCGCTGGTCGTCTGGCCGCTGCTCCAGCGGTCGCAGGTGTGGACGCTGCTGGCGACGCTCGGCCTGAGCCTGATCATCGAGCAGGTGGCGACGAACGTGCTCGGCGGCGACGCGAAGCTGGTGGACCCGCCGCTGGCGGCGTCGGTGAGCCTCGGGCCGGTGAGCTACCCATTGTACTTCCTGCTGGTGGCCGTCGTGGGCATGAGCGTGCTGCTCGCCGGGGCGTTCGCGCTGAAGACCACCAAGTACGGCATCTGGCTGCGCGCCGTGGCGCAGAACCGGCCGATGGCGGCGGCGCTCGGCGTGCCGGTGCCGCGCGTGTTCATACTCGCCTTCGTCGTCTGCGCGGGGCTGGCGGCGCTGGCCGGGGGGCTGCTCGTGCCGCTCACGGCGGTCTACCCGACCGTTGGCGCCGACGTGATCCTGTACGCCTTCATCGTCGTCGTGGCGGGCGGCATGGGCAACCTGCGCGGCGCGGCGCTGATCGCCATCCTGGTCGGCGAGGTGCAGTCGCTCGGCTCGCTCGTCGCCAAGCCCTCGGTGGTGACGGTGGGCCTGTTCGGGCTGGTGATCGTGCTGCTGATGGTGCGCTCGCGGCGCGAGAGCGCGGTGGTGCGGCTGTGAGCGCGACGGGGCCGCTCGGGCGGGCGCGGCGGCACGGGCTGCCGCTGGGCGTGGCGGCGCTCGTCGTCGTGCTGGCGGTCGTGCCGCCGCTCGTCGGCGGCTACCTGCCGCGGGCGCTCACCAGCTACTTCATCTTCGGGCTGCTGGCGCTGTCGGTCGGGCTGATCAGCGGCTACGGGCGACTGTTCAACCTCGGCGTGGGCGCCACCTTCGGCGTCGCGGCCTACGCCGTGGCGGTGCTCAGCCAGCTCGGCGTGACCAACCCGTTCCTGCTGCTCGCCGGGGCGCTCGCGGCGAGTCTCCTGGTAGCGCTGCTGTTTGCCTTCTACGCGCTCGTCGCCTCGGGCATCGAGTACCTGATGCTGACCTTCCTCACGACGCTCGCCTTTGCCGTGCTGCCGCTGGCGCTCCCCAACCTGCTGGGCGGCGACAACGGCCTGGCGCTGAAGGGCGACCTGGGCGTGTCGTTCGGGCTGAACCCGCTGCGGGGCAACGGCTTCTACTGGTTCGTGCTGGCGGTCGTCGTCAGCTGCGCGCTGCTCTCCTGGTTCCTCGTCCGCTCGCAGGCGGGCAAGGCGGTGCAGGCGATCGGCCGGAACCCCGTGCGCGCGGCGGCGATGGGCTACAGCGTTGGCGGCTACCGCGTGGCGCTGACGCTCTACGCCAGCCTGATCGCCGCGCTCGGCGGCTGGCTGTACGTCCTGCAGAACTCGTTCGTCCACCAGGACCTGCTGGGGCTGGGCAACTCGACGAACGGGCTGGTGTACGCGCTGATCGGCGGCGTGAACACGATCCTCGGGCCGTTCCTGGGGGCGGCGCTGCTGCGCTTCGTGAACGACACGCTGAGCCGCGGCAGCACGCAGACGCCGCTCTACCTGGGCGTCGTGCTGCTGCTGGTGGTGTACTTCGTGCCCGACGGGCTGCTGGGCCTGTGGGACCGCTACGGGCCGGGCCGCCGCGAGGGCGCCGCCGAGATCGCCGCGGCTGCGGAGGCGACGCCGGCCGGGACGGGCGCGGAGAAGCTGGAAGCCGTGTGACAACCCTCCGGCCGGCGTAGACGTGCTTCCATTGGTGTGCGGAGTGATGCATGCCACTAAGCGGCACATGGGCTGACTCGCGACAACCGATGTCAATTGCTCAAGCGGCGTATCCAATAGCGGAGTCTACAATGGTACGCGTGTATGACATATTCCAGGACTCGGATCAGCTTAGATACTTGAGGTCGACCTGGGAAACCGCCGCTGTTCTTGGGATTGCTACCGGTGAGATGGTAGGTTCCGAGTCATGGATACATAAGATTCAAAGTGGCCGAGGCCAGACGTACACGATCAAAGGGATCATCACGGCCGTATTCCGTGGCGCGCCGCCCGCAGACGATTGGCCACAGATCCGCATCCTTGCAGAAGATGGGCAAGAGAGTGTCTGGGTTCGCAAATATATCCCGCCATTTGGAGATCCACGCAGTGGGATCGTGTTTGATGAAGCATACCAGGTAGGCAGGAGCATTACAGTTACTTACGTGATTCTGACCTGGCCTGGCATTCCTTCGGCCCAGCCAGCACCACAGACAGCCGTCCCTATCTATATCGATATATCGGCGGAGCCTGAAGATGGACCAGCGAATCACTCGTATACATGAGCCAAGGATGGAACACGAAAGGGGTCTCCTGACAGAAACTGGCGCAACACGCCTCATGGCCGTGCCCCGCGATGCCCCCAACGCGGGCGGCATGGCCTCGTTGACAGGGCTCCGCCCCCGGGCCTAGACTCGTGCTATTCATGACCGCTCTCGGCAGGAGCCACGACGACCTGGTCGCGTGGGGCGTCCATCGCGGGTTGGATGCGTCGAAGGAGGAGCAGCATGAGGTCGGCAGCAGCGTCGCGGCGTCCGCATCTGTACATAGCAGCGGTGTTCCTCGTGGCGTGGGGCCTGGTGCTGGGCGCCTGCGCGCCGGCGGCGCCGGCGAACGCGCCCACCGGCGCGGGGCAGCCGGCGGGGTCGGCGGGGCAGACGGCGCAGGCGCCGAACCTTAGCCCGATCAAGGTCGGGGTGCTGGACGACGTCACCGGCGTGGGCGCGATCGAGGGGGCGCTGCTGCGCATCTCGACGGACCTGGTGGTCGACCAGACGAACGCCTCGGGTGGCATCAACGGCCACCCGCTCCAGGTGGTCTACGCTGACCCGAAGGGCGACGCCACGCAGGCATTGCAGCTCGGCACGCAGCTCGTCCAGCAGGACGACGTGGACGTGCTGACGGGCGGCATCTTCAGCCCGGAGTGTCTGGGCCTGCAAGGGCTCGCCGCCAAGGTGGGCCTGGTCTACGTGCCGCTGAATGGCTGCGCCAACGAGCAGTTCTCGACGCAGTTCTGCAACCACTACTCCTTCCGCGTCTTCCCGGCCGGCCGTCAGCTCGACGATCCGCTGGTCGCCTACGAGGTGAAGAACTTCGGGAAGAATTGGGCGATTATCTACCCCGACTACGTGCTCGGCCAGTCGGCGCTGGCGACCGCGGAGGCCGCGCTGCAGCGCAACGGCACCGACTTCGCGGTGAAGGTCGCCGTGCCGCTGGGCGAGGCGAACGTGACGCCGTACGTGTCGAAGATCCCGGCGGATGGCTCCATCCAGGTGCTGCAGGTCAGCCAGACGGGCAGCGATCTGGCGCGCGTGATGAGCGTCATTCAGCAGTTCGGGATCAACAAGAAGGTGAAGATCGTTACGGCGCTGGGCAAGGAGTCGTTCGCGGGCGTGTATCCGGACGCGATGGACGGCGCGATCATCCGCGGCGTGCGGCCGTCGGACGGCCTGCCGGGCAACGCGGACGACGCGGCGTTCGCGGCGGCCTGGAAGGCGATGGCGCAGAAGGACGCGGACATCGCCGGCCCGCTGGGCGGTCCCGACAAGGCCACGCCCGGCAACAACAACGGCTACAATGCCTACGGCTCGATGAAGGCGCTCGTGCTGGCGATGCGGGCGGCGAGCTTCACCGGCAAGGCCGACACGGAGAAGCTGATCGCGGCCTTCGAGACGCTGAACGTGCCGCCCGGCCCCGACCTGCCGAGCGGGCTGATCATGAACAAGACGGACCACCAGGGGCGCTGGACGACGTACCTGCTGCAGATCAACGGCCAGAAGGAAGACATCCTGGCGACGTTCCCCGCCGACCAGCTGCCGCCAATTGGGGACTGCAAGATTTCATAGGGGATTGGGGGACGGACCTACCCCCCCGGCCCCCCTCCCGATGCGGGAAGGGGGAGTGGGACGGCCCCCCGGCAGGGGAGTGGCTGCACCCCCGAGGGAGAGGAGATGCTGATGACGCCGCCGTACCGCGCTGACCACGTGGGTAGCCTGCTGCGCCCACCAGAGGTGCTGGAGGCGCACGCCGCGCGCGCGGCCGGGCGCATCTCGGCCGACGAGCTGCGCGCCATCGAGGACCGTGCCGTGCTGGCGGCGCTCGACCTCCAGCGCCAGGTGGGGCTGGACGTGCTGAGCGACGGCGAGTACCGCCGCGCGAGCTGGGCCGGCGAGTTTGCCGACGCGGTGGAGGGGTTTGTGACGGCCGATCCGCCGATCGCGTTCGAGTGGCGGATGCCGGATGGGTCGGCGCGGCAGCCGGCGGCGGGGACGACGACGGCGCCGGCGCCGGGCTCGGCGGGGCAGCGCGGGCGCGTGGTGGGCGAGCGGCTGCGCCAGCACCGGCGCCTGACGGCCTACGAGTCGGCGTTCCTGAAGGAGCACGCGGGCGGGCCGTACAAGATCACGCTGCCCGCCGCCTCGTACACCGTGGCGCGCGGCTTCAAGCCGGGCCTGACGACGCGGGCGTATCCGACGCGCGCCGACCTGATGCGCGATGTGGTGGCCATCATGCGGGCGGAGGTGGACGCGCTGGCCTCGGAGGGGGTGCCGTACATCCAGCTCGACAACCCACACTACCCGGACTACATCGGGGAGGAGCGGCACGCGCAGTGGCGGGCGATCGGCATCGACCCGGCCGCGGCGCTGCGCGAGGACATCGCGGGCGACAACGCCACCCTGGCCGGGCTCGACCGCCAGCGGGTGACGGTGGCGACGCACATCTGCCGCGGCAACGCGCGCAGCGCCTGGCACTCGCGGGGTGGCTACGAGGCGATCGCCGAGCAGGTGTTCAACGAGCTACAGGTCGATCGCTTCTTGC
The DNA here is from genome assembly GCA_021325365.1 of Pseudomonadota bacterium. Next base: position 20,366 of record JAJPHF010000025.1, on the reverse strand, counting down.
TGGAGTACGACACCGATCGCGCGGGCGGGTTCGAGCCGCTGCGCTTCGTGCCGAAGGGCAAGATGGTCGTGCTCGGCCTCGTCACCACGAAGGAGGCCGCGCTGGAGTCGCCGGACACGCTGCTGCGGCGCATCGACGAGGCGGCGAAGTACGTGCCGCTGGAGGCGCTGGCGCTCAGCCCGCAGTGCGGCTTCGCCTCCATCGAGGTCGGCAACCTGCTCACCTGGGATGACCAGCGCCGCAAGCTGGAGCTGGTGGTCGAGACGGCGCGCAAGGTATGGGGCTAGAAGCGCGCGGCGGGGGGCTGACTCTATATAATATTATTCTTTGGCACGACCCTAGGTCGGCGGCTGCGTACCAGCGGCGGGCGGCAAGAGCCCCCGCGTCTCGTGACAGCTTTGTGACCCCTTGGCAGAGTCAAAGGTTGTCGCGTGCCATCGTCGGGACGTATCTTCGAGGGCAGACCATCCAGAGCGGTTGCCGGGACGAGTGATCCCGGCGACGGTGGCCGGGCGGCGTGGGACGAGTCCCCGCCCTATGCTTCTGGCCCAACACCCGTGAACACCGCAGCAAGCGCCGGCCCGCGCCGTGGTCGCGGGCGATCGGCCCGCATCCCACGTGCGCGATGCCCACGAGCGCCCCCTACGCCGCGCGGAGGAGCTTCATGGAGCGATCCCCGGAACGACCCAGCTTCGCGGGTGCGGGGCGAGCGACCAGTCACGACGACGCGCGGCCAGCTTGGGTGCAGGCCGCGGACGGAACGCGGCGGATGCTCGACGTGGCGTATGGGCCGCATCCTGAGCAGCGTTTGGACGTCTTCCGGCCAGCTACCGCCGCGCCCGCGCCCCTGGTCGTGGTCGTCCACGGCGGCGGCTGGAGTGTTGGCGACAAGGCGCAGTACGCGTCTGTCGGGAACCGCCTCGCCCACGAGGGGCTCGTGGCGATGAACGTGAATTACCGGCTGTCGCCGGCGGTGCAGCATCCCACACACGTGCAGGACGTGGCGCTGGCGATCGGTTGGTGCTATCGCCATGCGGCAGAGTATGGGGCAGACCCGGAGCGGCTGTGCCTGCTGGGGCACTCCTCGGGCGCGCACCTGGCCGCCTTGGTGGCGCTCGCGCCCAGCTACCTGGCCGCCGAGGGGGTGCCCCCGAGCGCTATCGGGCGCGTGATCGGCGTGAGCGGCGTCGGCTACGACCTGGACGAGCGCTACGCGGCGCTGTGCGTCGCGCCGTTCTTCGAGCCGGTGTTCGGAGCGGACTCTAGCCGCTGGAAGCTGGCCGCCCCCATGCATTACGTCGAGCGGTCGGCGCCGGCCTTTCTGCTGGTCCACGGGCTGGGCGATACCGAGGCCCCGCCGGCCAGCACCGAGGTGTTCGCGGCCGCGCTAGAAGAGGCCGGCGTTCCCACTCGGCTCGTGCTCGTCCCCGACGAGAACCACATCAGCGTGATGTTCGCCTCGGCGCCCGCCGTGGTGGACTTCCTCCAAGCGCCGTGGCCGGGCCCGGCCACGGCCCAGCCGGTGGCGGTCGAGGTCGCCGGCGCCTGAGCGCCGCCCGCCTGGTCAGGCGCGGGGGAACGGCACGATCCAGATCCAGATCGTGGCGGCGAACGTCGCGGCCCCGGCGATCACCAGCAGGTGGAACACCTCGTGGAAGCCGAACACGCGTGGCAGCGGGTCGGGCCAGCGGCGCACGTAGACGAGCGCGCCGGCTGTGTAGAACAGCCCGCCCGCGACGAGCCCCCCGACTGCCAGCCCCGGCAGCGCGCGCACGAGGCTGGGCGCCGGAATGAGCGCCACCCAGCCCATTGCGAGGTAGAGCCCCGTCCGTGCCCAGCGCGGCAGCCGGTGCGTTCGCACGCTGCACGTCACGCCGACTGCCGCCAGGGCCCAGACCGTGACGAGCACCCCTACACGCTCCCCGCCGGCCAGCACGTTGAAGGCGATCGGGGTGTAGGTGCCGGCGATGAGCACGAAGATGCTCGCGTGGTCGAGCGCGCGGAGCGTCGCGCGCACGGAGGGGCGCCAGGCGCGCAGGTGGTAGCTGGCGCTGACCGCCAGTAGCTCGATCATGCTGAGCCCGTACACGAGCAGCGAGACGGCGCGCGGCGGGTCGGCGAGCGACGGCCCGAGCAGGGCAGCTAGAGCGGGGACGGCCCCCAGCGCGGCGATCGCGTGGGACCAACCGCGCAGGAGCGGTCGTGCGGGGGAGGGGTCGGCGGCGGGCGTAGTGCCTGGCGGTGTGCGACGGTCGTTCACGGCGGTCCCCGTCCGACAAGGCTTCACTTCTGGTATAGTAACCGCAACCGAAGATCGTAGGACCGACGTAGGGGCATGCCCAGCGCGGCGTGCCCCATTTTTGTGGTGCGGCCCGCCGCGCGGGCGCACCCCCCGGAAGGACGCAACTTGTCGACGTTTTCCCAGATGGCGCTTGGCGCGCCAGCCCTCGCCGCCCTCGCCCAGATGGGCATCACTACCCCCACCGAGATTCAGAGCGCCGCCATCCCGCCGCTGCTCGCCGGACGCGACCTGGTCGGCGAGGCGCCGACCGGCTCGGGCAAGACGCTGGCCTTCGCGCTGCCGCTCAGCGAGCGGCTCGACGCGCGCCGCCGGCAGGTGCAGGGGCTGGTGCTGGTGCCGACCCGCGAGCTGGCGGTGCAGGTCGAGCAGGTGTTCGCCGCGCTCGGCGAGCAGTATGGGTTCCGCACGCTCGTCATCTGCGGCGGGCGCGCGCCGGGCAGCCAGATCCGCGCGCTCCAGGCCGGCGCGCAGGTGGTGGTCGGCACGCCCGGCCGCGTGCTCGACCTGATCCAGCAGGGCGCGCTCGTGCTCCAGGACCTGCGCTTCCTGGTGCTGGACGAGGCCGACGAGATGCTGGACCGTGGCTTCGCGCCCGACGTTGAGCGCATCCTTGGGCGGGCGCCAGCGAAGCGGCAGACGGCGCTGTTCTCGGCAACGATGCCGGCCTGGGTGCGGACGACGGCCGAGCGGCACCTGCGCGCGCCGGCGACGGCGCGGGTGGAGCGGACGCCGGCCTCGACGCCGGCCATCGAGCACCAAGTGTACGAGGTGCCGGTGGGCCAGCGGTGGGCGGCGCTGCAGACGCTGCTCGACGCGCGCGGCGCGGGGATGACGCTGGTGTTCGGACGGACGAAGCACGGCGTGAAGCAGATGGCGCGGCGCCTGGACGCGCTCGGCTACCCGGTGGCCGCGCTGCAGGGCAACCTCAGCCAGAACGCGCGCGACCGCGTGATGGAGGACGTGCGGAGCGGCAAGGTGCCGATCCTGATCGCCACGAACGTGGCGGCGCGCGGCATCGACGTGGAGCACATCGAGCAGGTCATCAACTACGAGCTGCCCGAGTCGCCGGAGCTGTTCACGCACCGCGTGGGGCGCACGGGCCGCATGGGGCGCTCGGGCGTGGCGGTGACGCTGCTGGAGCCGACAGACCTGTCCCGCTGGGCCGCGTTCGAGCGGGCGCTCGGGCGCCGCCTGCCGCGGGCGGCCTGGCCGGGCGGCGGGGCGGCGCCTCCCGCTCCGCCCCGGACCTCTACTGCGGTCGCCAGGTCCGCTAAGGACCAGCCTGGCGGCGCTGCCGCGCGGCCCGCGCCCAGTCGCCCCGGCACCACGCCGGCTCCGAAGATGCAGCGCCGCGCGAGCGCCGGCCATCATCCGGCCCCGCGGCCGGCGGGCCAGCGGCCGGCGGCTCGCCCTGCGTCGCGGGCGGCCAGCGCGCCGGCCACGACGGCCGACAGCAGCCGTCCGGCCACCCGGCCGAGCGGGAGTGGGCCGAGTCGCGGCCGCCGGCGGCGCCCCCACCGCGGGCGCCAATTTAGCGTAGCGGGCGGACGGACTCCCCGCAGTAGCTGAGGCCCAAGGCGCTCGGAGCTTCAGACTACCGCGGTTTGCAGCCCGGCTGAGTAGGCGGCCCACGCCGGAGCTGCGGCCAGTGGCGCTTGCAGTATTCCGCGCCACAGGCCGCGGGCGGGCACGAGACCCACCCCTCCGAGACGCTGGCTGCTTAGCTTGGGCGCAAGTTGCTCTAGAGAACGTCCTGTGGTTGCCCGGGGGCGCTTCGGGCGGCCGGTGCGGCAGTGTCGTTCGGAGAGCCGGCACCCGGTGGGCGGGCGCCGGGCGGTGGGATCCCCGCCAGGCGGCGGGCCAGGGTCGTGGCGGCGTCCGGCGCGTAGGTGGCGGCCAGCGACGCCTTGTTGGCGCGCAGGTCGCTGGCGTTGAACATGTCGAAGAGCAGCTGCCGCGCGCCGAACGAGTCCACCGCGTAGTCCCAGGCCAGCTTCAGCAGGCGGAACCGCTCGGGCGCGCGCTCGTCCTTGCCCACCAAGTAGCGGTAGACGTACTGGCCGATCTCAGGGCTTTCTAGCTCGGCCTGCCCCGGCGCCATGAGGATGTTGGAGCTGCACACCTCGCGCACGACCTGGAGGATGTGCGGCTCTCGCTCGACGGCGTAGATGCGGCCGACGTTCACCTGAGTGGGGTTCGGGATGGCCAGGCCCGAGGGTGAGCGGACCGGCTGCCGCTCGGCCTCGTGGACGAGGGCGCGCAGCAGCTCGACGTAGCAGATCGCGTCGGCGAGGCCGTTCTGAACGTGGGGCACCTTCGCCGTGCCCAGGTAGTCGGTCATGGCGAGGCAGATGCCCAGCAGCACCTCCGCCTTCACCGCCATGCGCACGACGCCGTGGTAGTAGGCCCAGGCGAGGATGCGGCGGTGGAGCGCCCCGAGCCGGTCGGGGCGGCGGCGGTAGAAGACGCGCTCGCGCGGCACGAACACGTCGTCGAGGACCACCCAGGCGTCCATCTCGTCGTAGGCGGCAGCCAGCGGGTGCTCCGCGGCGACCCGCGGCGCCAGCGGCTCGCGGCAGATGATCTTGATGCCCGGGGTGCCCATCGGGACGGCGAAATGGATGACCTCCTCGGGCGGGATGCCCTCGCGGGGCAGGGTCAGGCAGACGAACTCGTTGGCGTAGGGCGCCAGGGTGGCCACGCCCTTGGCGCCGCGCACGATCAGCCCGTCCGGACGCTCCGCGACGACCTTCAGGAACTCGAAATCCGTGGCGGGCCGCTGCCGGTCGCGCTGCGGGTCGACGAAGCCCAGGCTCACGCACGGATCGGTCTCGCGACAGTGGGCGAAGTAGGCCGCCGCGTTCGCGGCGAACCCCGGGTCCTCGGCGCCGAGCACGTCGCGCGCGTCGTAGAGGCCGAGCACGATGTTGGCGATGTATTCGGGCAGGCGGCCGACAACGCCCCCCGTGTGGCGCGCGAGATACTCGATCATCTGGCGCTTCCGCACGAGGTCGTCGGTGGTATACGGCAGCAGGTAGGCGATGCTGACCGGCTCGCCGGTGTCCGGGGAGGGCATCGTGAGCAGGTCGTGGCACGCCGGATCGGCCTGGAGGTCGTAGATGGCGGCGAACGCCCGCGCGCAGCCCGCCAGGCGCGCGTCCGTGGTGACGTCCACTCGCTCGCCGTGCAGCCACACCTCGCGGCCGTCGCGCAGGCTCGCGAGGAAGTCGGCGCCGCGCCGGATCGGCATAGGCCCCCCTGCTTACTCCGCGGCTGCCGCGCGGCGGTTCGAGCGCGTCGTTGCGCGCCGTCTGCAGCCAGGATATAGACTGTGCGTGCCGTAGTCCAGTAAGCCGCCATCGGCCGCCGGCTAGATGGTACCCTGGGCTGGCAGGGCGGGCGCCGTGAGCGCCCGTCGAAGCCGCGGCACGCCGCCGAGGAGCGGCTCGGCGAGAGGAGACGCAACGATGAGATGCCGATACCCGCTCCGGGGGACGGCGGGCGTCCTGGCCGTACTCGTGGTGGCGGCGTGTGCGAGCGGCCCCGCGGCCAGCCCCGCGCCGCCGGCCGCCAGCGCGCCGGCCGTGGCGAGCGCAGCGACCGCTCCGGCGCAGAGCGACGCGCTTCAGGCGATGGTCGAGGCGGCGCGCAAGGAGGGCCAGCTCTCGCTCGTCTGGGGCGAGGGCACGATGGGCGGCAACGAGGGCGTGCGCCGCCTGGCCGAGGGCTACAACAAGTACTACGGCCTGAACGTCAACGTGCAGTTCACGCCGGGCGCGTCGATGCCGCAGATGGTGGCGCGGGTCGGGCAGGAAGTGCAGGCGGGGCGGCCCACCGCCACCGATCTGGTGGTTGCGTACGCGAGCAGCATGCTGGTCGCGGCGCAGGCGAACGCGCTGGAGCCCGTGGCCTGGGCCAGCTGGGCGCCCAACGTGCAGGACCCGCAGCTCGTGACCGGCGGCGGCATCGCCGTCGCCTTCCAGTCCAGCCTGGCGGGGATCACCTACAACACGAGTCGCCTCCGCGGCGACCTGGTGCCGCACACGCTGCAAGACCTGCTCAAGCCCGAATACAAGGGCCGCTTGGCGAGCACTTCGTACGCCGCGTACTTCGACCTGCTCTCGACCGACGAGCTGTGGGGCGCGCAGCGGACCTTCGATTACGTGACTCGGCTGTCGGACCAGGTGGCGGGGCTGATCCGCTGCAACGAGACGGAGCGCCTGATCAGCGGCGAGTTCGACGCCCTGGCGCTCGACTGCAGCCAGTCGGACACCTACAAGGCGAAGGCCCAGGGCGCGCCGCTCGACTACGTGGTGCCGACCGACGCGCCGCTGTTGCTGTACCTCTACGTCGGGGTGCCGAAGACCGCGCCGCACCCCAACGCCGCGAAACTCTGGGTGAACTACCTGCTCACACGCGAGGCGCAGGACGTGCTCTACGCGACCAACTTCCAGGACCTGCACTTGTTGCCCGGGTCGAAGACCAAGAACGATCTGGCGGACGTCGAGCGGGCGAACGTCAAGCCGACGCTGATCACGCTGGAGTTTCTCCAGCGGCTGGACGAGCAAGACTTCCTGGCCCGCCGCGCGCGCATCCAGGACCTGCTCACGCGCGGGCAGTAACGGCGGCGCGCACGCGGGCACGGATCGGGTGCCGCCGCGCGGCGCGGCGGGCAGCGTTCCGCGGCGCGCTGGCGGCGCTTCCCTGTCTGGCCGGCGCGTTCGCCGCGGGGACGGGGCGTTGACTGGGTGGCGGCGGGCGCTCGCGGGCGCGGCAGGCGGGGGCTGACGCTCCCGCACGACCACGGCGCCGGGGCGATACTCCTGATCGCCCCGGCGCCGCGCCGCAAGAGGAGAACCATGGCGCGGTTATCGTAGTCCCGCGCTCGTCATCGTGCTAGCGGCCCCGCGTTACAGAGATGGCACAGACCGCACACGGGGCGCCGCGCCGCGCGGCGCGTGGCCGCGACCGGCGGGAACCGTGCCGCAGCCCAGCAGCCGGCGAGGACGTCAGCTGGCATGGCTCGGGCGGCAGCCCTACGCCGGGGCCGCGGCCGGCTCCGGGGCGGGGACGCCCCCGAGGCTGATCTTGACCTCGCCCAGGAACTTGCGCTCCCAATCAGCGTAGTCGTCGGTGAAATACTCGACGCGCGTCTTCTTGACCTCTCGTGTGTCGTGGGATAGGTCTAGGACGCTGGTCCAGGCGATCGAAAAGCGGTGACGCCGCCCGAGTTGCACCCCCTGCTCTGGGTCCAGACGGACGGTGCCCTCCAGGCGCAGCAGTTCGTAGACACGGCGGCGCTCCGCCGGCGTCGCATGCTCGATCCCCGCGCGTACCTCCGCCGCGAACTCACAGAGCTGCAGGCTCTCCGTCTCGCTAATCCCCGGCATGGGAGCGGCGGCGAGCTTGGCTCGGTCCGCCAGCAGCCGGTTGATCGCCGCTTCGACCTCGTGGGCCTTGGAGCGCAATGCGCGGTCTGTCTCGCTCCCTGGGGTAGCGTCGAGCCGTTCGTCCGTGATGCGGTCGAAGCGTGCGCGCAGCCGCGCAATTTCGCGGTCGACGGCATCCAGCCGCTCGCGCTGGCGGGTGTCCGCATCGCTGTGCTGCTCACGGGCCGCCCGGAGCCCCATGGCAAGACGCTCCTTATCGAGTAGGGCGGCGCTCGTGAGCTGCCACGCCTCAGCATCTAGGAGCGCACTGGGCACGGGCGGTAGTGTGCATCGCGGCTTACCCTGGAAAGCGGCCCGCGCTGCTTCCCGGCGGAGACAGGCGTAGTAGCGGTGCCCGTTGTTGATCTGCGTAGCGACTGCTCCGCCGCAATGCCCGCAAGTCAGCCGTCCGCGAAGCTCGTAGACGTGCTCCAGGTCAGGCCGCTTCGCGGGCCGCCGGTCCCGGCGCTGAGCCATCGCTGCGTGGGCTGCGTCCCAGGTATCGCGATCGATGAGAGCGGGCACGGCAATAGTAAGCCACGTATCGGGCGGACGTAGCTGCTTGTGGGTGTCTCGGCGTCCGTATGCAGCGGTGCCGAGGTACACGGGGTTCTGCACAATGCCGAGAATCGTACTGTCGCGCCAGCGACCTGACAGCGGCTTTCCCCTCCGCGTGCGCCCCTGGAAGTACGTCGGCACACCCTCGGCGTTTAGCCGTCGGCAGACCTCGTTGAGGGAATGTTGCGTGAGGTCGGTGAAGATACGACGCACGACGGGCGCCGTAGCCGGGTCCTCTTCCAGACCGACTACTCGGCCATCAGTGTCGTAGGTGAAGCGGTAGCCGTAGGGCGCCCATCCGTTCCCGACGATCAAGCCGCGCTCGGCTTTCGCGCGGCGACCTCGACTGGTCCGTAGAGCGATCTTCGAGCGCTCGTATTCCGCGATGGCCGAGCGCATGTTCTTGAGCAGGTAATCCTCGGCGGTATCGCCTAGCCGAAGAGTGACGTAGCGAATGACGACGCCGGCGCGCTTGAGATCTTCCTCGACCACGAGCTGCTTCGCCATGTTGCGCGCCAGCCGGTCGGGGTCGTAGACGAGCAGCACGTCAAAGGCGCGCCGCTTCGCCGCGTCGAGCATCGCGTTCAGGCCCGGCAGATTCCATTCGGCGCCGCTGTCGCGGTCGGTGAACGGCTCACCAATCAAAGTGGCGCCCAGCTCGGCGGCGAGCGCTGCGCAGTCCTGCGCTTGCGCGTCGAGGCTATGGCCGCGCTGTCCCTGCTCTAGCGTACTGACGCGGCGGTAGATCGCGGCGCGGAGAGCTGTTGAGGGCGCCGGTGCTAGAATTGCCATTGCGGGTACCTCCTACTCAGGTGCTCGCCAGCCCCGGGCCGCTGCAACGGTGCCGGGGCACTTGTTTGGTTACGACTCGGGACGCGGCTTCCGGCCCGGCGGCAGTTTGCCGACTTCCCGCCAGCGCTCGACCTCGGCGCGGGACACCAGCCATAATCGCGGATTCACCGCCACGCCGCGCATGATGCCGCGCTGGAGGCGGTTACGGACCGTGCGCCCTGGCAGGCCCAGGGCGGCTGCCGCCTCGGCTGCCGTTAGAAAGTCCCGCTCGGTATCGCTCATGCGTTGATTGTACGCCATTAATGCCGACATTGGCAACAACAATTCAACGGAGAATTCCTGGCGTCGCGTGGACGGCAAGTCGCTGGCACAACCGTCAGCATCGTCAGCAACGCCGAATTCTGAGTGGCGGCCTGAGCTTTCGTGCTGACGGTTGAGAGGAGCCGATCGCCAGCAACCGTGAGCGGCAGGGCACCGATCGGCAGCGGGGTTGATCCCGAGATTGCGCACGGCGGGTATGACCAGGCAAAGCGAACAACGCGAGGTGGACACTCACACGGGGCTGGGTCGGCGCTCAGGCCGCCGAACAGGAGCCAGGCGCGTGCTCGCCGCATCGAACAGCAGAAACGGCTATAGCGCAATCGTTCCCGCTCGGGCGGATCAGCCGTCACCCGCGGATTCAGGGGCCGAGACGACGGTGCCCGGGAGCCGCGTGTCCGTTCACGGATCGCCGTCACCAGGCAAGCCAGGGAATCGCACTACCGGGACGCTAGGCGAGGATCGCGTAGAAGCTACAAGGGACACTCGAACAAGGCGGCCTGCTCGCTCGGTGGTTGGGCGCTATTCTGAGCAGGAGGCTCGCGGGACCAGACGGAGATGTCCTGCACCATCCACGGCAGCCCGGGTGTTGCGCTCTTCCCGCGGAACCGCACGCTCCATACGCCAGCGGGGATCGGCGTCCAGTACGACTGGAACCGCGTGTAGTCATACTTCATCTGGGTCTGCAGCTGCGCCGGCTCCCAGGTCGTACCGCCATCGAAGCTCACCTCTATATTGCGCCCGACGCCGGCGAAGCGCAGCCGGCTGTTGTCGGGGGAGGGGGCAGGAAAGTTGACGCCGGGCTCGGTATCGGGGTCCACGTAGCGGCGGTCGGCGCGCAGCATGGTGAAGGGGATGGCCGACGAGATGGAGACGTTGTCCCAGTGCCAGGTATTCGGGCCGCACGTCGGGCAGTTGCGCGTGGGGTCGTACGAGTGATGGCCGAACTGCGCCACGCCCTGGTCCCAGCCGAGATCAGCGATGTCCATGTCCACCCACCAGAAATCATAGGCCGGCATGCCGAACTTCAGGTGCGTGCGCGAGAGACGCAGTTCGAAAGTGTCGCGGCGGAGGGCGCTCGGGTCCAGGAAGCTCTCGTAGCCGGTCTGCGCGTCGCCCCCTACGTCCTCCTCCCGGAAGTTGCGGTAGACGAACGCCTTGAACGGCGTGGCGCCGTTCAGGCTCTCCATCTTGATGTGGACCGCGCTCCGTGGCGGGCCGTTGAGGTCAGGCAGCCAGTCTTCTAACGGGAGCTGAAGGTGCTCGTCATAGGGGCTGACCCAGAGGTCGATCCAGTCGCGGGGCGAGGTGCGGAGGGTGGAGAGATCGAAGCGTATTGTTGCCTCGCCGTCAGAGAAGTCCACCTGGTGACTCGGCGTAAGGTAGATGACGCCGTAACTGCTGGCGTTGATTGCCGTCATGAGATGGTCGTTGCAGAGGAAAACCGCGTCCTCGTAGGAGCGGGCGGTGTGAGCAGCAGGTGGAGGGGTGCATATGTCGCCGTGCATAGCCTCCATAGGGCGCGGAGTGCGCCACGTATTTGGGTCGCGCGAGTGCGTCGTCACATCCCAGTCGAGCGGGCGCCAGGGCTCGGGCCGAGCCGGACGGCCATCAAAGGTCTCTATATAGGGAACGGGTTCACCGCTCCGGCCATCTGCGTGTACCACAACGGCTGCCGCCAATACCACCGCGCTTGCGATCGAGGCGATCGCCATAGCCGAGCTTGTCGTGTGGATTATAGCTAGCCTCCCCATCTCTCTTACCCGACAGGCAAATTGTTCCCGCTATTTGTCTTGCCATATAGACGTGGCCGATTATGAACTCGCTATCTGATTCAACGTATCATCGCCCTTCCAGCCCCCGGAGACAAGAATATGGCTGCTTGCAAGACGAATACAAGTACAAGCGGTAGATATGAAACTCCTATTAGTGGATCACGTGTAATGCCAAGCGCAAGAGACAGCGCGTACACGACAACAATCAGAAGTATATATATCAAACTGTATAAGCATGCCACATAACGTCCCCATCGGCGGCGAGTAAGACATGCATACGCCATCAGTATGTTTAGTATAGCGCTAATCCCGAAGGCAAGGACTAGGAGGCGTAGTGAATGATCCGGAGACAAGAGTGCGATCGAAAAAAAGACCGTGGCTGCACTCTGAAATACACCTAACACGGCGTACATTATTCCTGCCAGATCGAGGCCTCGTTCCATTTGGTATCACCGTAGGTCGTTATCGAAATATCGGCGGATCGTATCTTTCCAGCTCGCCGTTCTCAAGTCGCGCTGCACAGCCAGACCAGCAGGCGGCATGGACCGCGGCGAACGTGCACACCGCGGTCCATGTTTGCGGGAGGCGATCACCATAGCTGCGCTGGTCGTGTGGAGCGCCCAAAGCCTTCCCATGTTTCTTACTCGATAGGTGAAGGGTTAATCATAGATAGTCGTCGTCGGCCCCCATAGCGTGAGGGAAGTGCGCCACGCGGTACGTTGCCGTAGCCAGGCTCTCATAGTCTAACCAATGAAATATCTGCTTCGCCACGCATACAATATGACTATACTCAACACACCTGGCACGATTAGGATGGACAATTCCACTAACCCAACCGGCTCGATTAGTCTTTCAGGTGCACCTATTATTAGTGCAACTATAGCATAAAGTGGCACAATTATCCAGATAGCATTGTAGGTTACGGCTACTAGCGCTCCAATCGCCCTGCGTATCCATATTAAGTATGCTGCCGCTGCGGCAAAAGCAGTATGGACCAGAGCCAGTGCGACAGTAAATATATACGCTGTCGACGCAACTATCCCTTCGGTTAGTAATGATCGCCCGAATACCAGATACCACAGGAAAATCACCCCGCCAAGTACGCCAATGGCGCCATATATCCCGCTTACAATTCGCATAGTAGCAATCATATGGGTATCATCGAGTGTGCGTCAACACCTTATCTGGTCATCTGATAATTGGTGGGTCTGGAAATCGATGTCTCACTTCATCGATCCCTCTGCCAATACCACAGCGGGCAAAGCAGATCGCATGCGCCTGAAAGAAGGAGCAGCCTTCAGTAACCGCATCCTCCACATCCTTTCTGCCGAATAGTGGAATCCTGCTGCAAATGTTGCGATCGAAGCTCTGCAAACAGCTACGGATACAATTGCTAGTTTCGTCTCGCGGAGCGCCTTCGCAGACTGCCAGACCAGCATAGCACCGATATGCTTTGGCAGTATCACTCGTAACAGCGGCGCATCTGTCACGATAATAGTCGCACTCTGGTGATAAGCCAAGAGGATCGCGGATGGTCATGGGTGCATCGTTTGCATACGCGAATCCGTTGAGGATCTGCGGGTTAGCTATTATGGCGTTTATCCGTATGCCCGCTTTGACCCGGTCCTTCTATAGGTGTTAGCTATCATCCGCTGATAGGTGCGATAGATACAATTCTTGTGACCACAATGCGTGATCGCAGCCGCAAGACATGTCAGAGCGCAACACTAACCAATCAAGGCAACGAGAGGATGTCGAGTGATCACCTGGTCATCGTTGCCCTGATTGAAGGTGATAGACATATGATAATCAACGACATCAAGCCGATGATTGATAACGCCTCCAATGCTATGCTGGTCATGCTACCAATCCCTCTACCACGGAAGACCATATATGATACGATTTCGTTGCCAAGAATGACTGATATATAGAACAGCGAGAATCCAATCGCCACATAGCGACCCCAACGCCTAAGATTGTAGAATGCATAGGCAACTACAGCTCCAAATACGGTATTGATGACCAACATGGCGGAGATCAACAGCAGCCATGGCTCATGCACGGCCGAGGGTATATCAGAAATGACGACGATGGCGTAGTACAGGAACATCGGCGCGCTCACGACGGATATGAACGTGAATATCAAGCCGATGAACCGGCACAATCTAGGAACATACATCATATGTTGTCACTTAATGATATGTGGCGGCAATGGTACATAGTCCGGGCGGCCATTAAGTACATTCAGGCATGTCGCGAAGCATGCCGCATGGATCTCTACAGCACAAGCGACTGTGCCCACGCCATTTGTGTGCTTGCGCCCCACGATTGGCACACATGCGGCACTATCAGCTGCTTGCAGGCATCCGCGTACACAATTGGAATATGGGTTATCTCCACCGCGTTGACAAACGGTAGGAGCAGCCTGACAGTAATATCCCTGTGAGATCGCATCTCGGACATCATGGCAACGTTGCTGGTAATATTCACAATCAGATGTCAACCCAAGGGGGTCACGCCGATCTACAGGGTCATCCAATGCGTAGACAAACGCATTCAGTGATTGGGGATAACTCACAATAGATGCTAGCGGTACTCTGTTGGTGAGTGCGCAGAGCAGGGGATCCTCGCTAATGAAGCGCTCGATGGCTGGGTTGTAGTACCGTGCGCGGTAGTAGTATAGCCCGGTGCTCGTGTCGTTCTCCCGCCCGGTGTACTGGTAGGGATTGGTGCTGGCCGGGCCGCTCGGCATGGTGTTGCCAAAGGGGTCGCAGGTGTACTGCGTCTCGACGCCGCTGGCGCCCACGAGGGCCAGGGTCGAGCCGAGCGCGTCAGTCAGATAGCTGCGGGTGGTACTGCTCTCCGTGCGGGCGAAGTACTGGTCGAGGCCCAGCCCAGTGAGCAGGTTGGCCGTGCCTGTGCTCGCCTGCTCCTGGATCGGGTTCACCCGGGCGTACAGGTAGCTGGTCGTCACCGTCGGCGTCGGCGCGGGCGGCACGACCGTGCTGGTCTGCCGGCGGCCGAGCGCGTCATAGGCGAAGGTGGTCGTCGTGCCGCTCGTCACTACCTGGCTGAGCTGGCTGCGCGCGTTCCAGCTATACGTATGAGCCCCATCCGTCAGCATGTTGCCGCCGTTCGTGTTCTCGTAGGTGATGCTCGTCGTGCCCCACTGCGTCAGGCGGTTCGCCGCGTCGTACGTCGCCGACGTGAGGGCGGTCGGCAGCCCCGTGCGAGCGAAGCTGCCCGTCAGGCTGGTTCTCTGGCCCGCCAGGTCATAGCTGTAGCCCAGGTTGCCGAGTGTGCTGTTGTTCTGGCTGTAGCTCAGGCTGGTCAGTTGGCCAGCCGCGTCGTAGCCGTGGGTTACACTCACCCCATTCGGCAAGGTGAGCTGCGTCTGGCGGTTGGCCGGGTCATAGGCCAGGCCCACGGTGGTCGCTCCCTGGACGAGCTGCACCAGCCGGTTCGCGTCGTCAAAGGTGTACCCGACGGGCGCCTGGCCTGAGGCCGTCAGCATGGTCCGGCGCCCGGCAGGGTCGAACTGGTAACTAACCGTACCCTGCGGCGTCGTCTCTGTCATTGTACGCTGCACGTCGTCGTAGGTGCGTGTCGTGGTGCCCGACGCCGAGTCTACCGCTTGCGTGAGCCGGTTCCAGCCGTCGTACGCCGAGATGATCGTGCTCTCGTAGTTCGCCCCGGCGGCGCAGGCGCCGGGCGGCGTGACCGTGCCGAACCCGGCGAACGTCCGACGGTTGAGGCCGTCGTAGCAGTAGGTCGTGATCTTGCCGCGGCGGTCATCCGTCACCTGGATCACGTTGCCCGCCTTGTCGTACTGGTAAGTCTCCTGGTGTCCTGTCGAGTTCACTTGGCCCAGGGCATCGGTGCGTGTGCTCAGCCGGTCCATGTTGTCGTAGTTGTAGCTGGTCGTGTTGTTCCGAGCGTCCGTCACGCTGATGAGGTTGCCGTTCAGGTCGTAGCCGAACGTCGTGTGCTGGCCCAGCGCATCGGTCACCTCGCGCACCAGGTTGATACCATCGTATTCCCGCCGCGTGGTCTGCCCGAGCGCATTCGTCGTCGTGACCAGCCGTCCGGCGTTGTCCACGAAGCGCGCGCTCGTCCGGTTCAGCGGGTCGGTCACCTGGACAAGATCGCCCAGCGCGTAGGCGAAGCGTGTCGTGTTGTCGAGTGGGTCGGTCAGGCTGAGCGGCTGGCCCGCCGCGTTGTACGTAAGGACCGTGTAGTGCCCCAGCGGGTCGGTGATGACGGTGATATTTCCCAGTGCATCATAGGTGTAGGTTGTGGTGTGCTGGAGAGGGTCGGTTACGCTGGCGACCTGGTGGAAGCGATCCTCGTAGCTGAAAAGCGTGGTCAATTGGTACGGAGTTGCCTGCTCCGCCAGGCGAGTCACGCGCGTCACCATTCCCCAGGGGTCGTAGTCGTAGGTGGTCCGGTGCCCCAGGGGATCTGTCATGGATTCCACCAGACCATCGGCTCGCCGAGTGTAGGTACTCGTCTGCTGCTCCGGGGGGCCGGGGGGATTCGTCGGATACTGCGGCGTCGTGTAGGCTCGCGTATCGCTGATCGTGTAGCCCCGCGTATCGAACTGGACCCGACGCACGATGCCCCGGGGGTCGGTGACGGCGGTCTCTTGGACGCGACTCGTGGGTGGCGAATAATCGACGTAGCTAAACTGATACGTCGGTGGATTCGCGGTCCCATCGTTGAGCGTCTGCTGGGACACTCGACCATTGGCATAATAGCTGTTGGTTAGGTAGGTGATCCCCTTCGCGTCCGTAATCTGGGTCAGCGCGCCCGTGCTGGGGTCGTAGGTATATTGGGTCATATAGGTTGTGCTGCCGTCCACCAGTGTGACGGTCGCCAGATGACCGTTGCGTGGATCACCGCCTGAGTATGTTGTGTAGTATGTATAGCCGATCGCACGCCCGATGTTATCCTCGGCCCCCGTGATGCGAGGGGGGCTATTGGTATCGTACGTCAACCGAATCCAACGGCCATTCGGCGAGGTGATCTGTGTGACGTTTCCTACATTATCGCCATAGGCGTTCGTGCCTCCGTTTCGAGCGAGCGTGATCTGATTGCCGTAGCGATCGCGGATAGCCTGGAGCGGCGCCCCGTCGCCAAACAGATAGACAGTCCCATCCCGGAGGGTGATGTGCCAGCGGTGATCCGACGCACTGTAGGTGAGCTGCGAATTATAAAAAGGGGTAGGGGTCGCCGTATGCGTGTACACTACCGAGGCGCAGTCTACTCCGCCGCCGGGACAGAAGACGGTCGGCAGATAGACGACCTGACCGCCATCCGGTAGGACCAGGCTCACGCCCTCCGCTTCCTGCCCATACGGTGCATACAGGTACATTTCATAGGGATGGGTCGCGCCGATCCCGAAGGGCCGCGAGATAGCGTCGAGTGGTCGATACGTCCGCGTAAGGCGAAGCGGGAGTACGTCCGGGAGTGCCAAATCAGTCTTGTTCAGGACGAAGAGGCCGGTACTCAGATCGACAGGCTCTCCGTCTTCGGTGTCGTTGCCTGGCGGGGGCGCGGTACCCGGCGGCTGGGGGCCGTCTTCGGCATGGAACATGGCGCCGGTCAGCTCGAAGACGGCCACGCCGGGGTCGGGGATCGCCTGCGTCCCGTCGGCCGTCACGGTGCCTCGGCCGTAGATGTACCAGCCGTCCTGCACGGGATCGTAGTGCCAGAAGGTGCCGCGCGTGCCGGGGGCCGCGTGGGTGTAGTTGGGATAGACGATCCGAGCGCCATACGGCGCAATCGTGGCGCCGCCGGGCTGGATGGTGAAGTAGATCGGTACGGGTGCCCCGGGCGGCAACGGAAACGGCGGTCGGTCCACCGGAATCGCCGTGATGCCTAGCTCAGTGACCACGTTGCCCTCCCGGTCGCGGATCTCCGTGCCCGGTGGTAGGTGCACCTCGAGTCCCGGTATCTTCGGCGTGGTGAGCACTGTTTCCTCGGTGGTCGGGGCAGGGATGGCTATCGTATGGAGCGTATCGAGCCGCGGCAGCCAGATCGTGTAGGGCAGCACGGTGCGCTCGCCCTCCACCAGGTCCACCCCGGCAAAGAACTGGCCGTAGGCCCGCTCGGCGTCGCTCGCGGAGCGCCCGTCGATCACCAGCTCCTGATGGCCCGGCGCGAGGTCATCGAGCAAGAAGCGCCCAGTCGTGTCAGTGCGCGCCTCGACCGTTCCCAGCTGAAGAGTAACGTCGGCGAGCGGTTGGCCGTTCAGTTGGAGCACCTGACCGGCTAGGGCCGTGCTGCCGGGCGTGCCCGCCAACGGAGGTAGGAGCCGCCAGGGGGTCGCGGTGTGGCCGAGCCGCAAGAGATTCGGCACGAAGCCGAGCTCTGGGCTCCACGACGGATTCGTCAGAGCCGCTCCCTCTCCCGCATCCTGGGCAGGCGGCATGTTCCCCGAGGCCGTTGGGTCGACGGTTTGCCGGAGTTGGGCGCTGAGCAACTGTATGATGCGCGCCCCGCTAGGACTAACCCCAACAGCGTCCGGGAGCCGTAGAGTGGTCGCTAAGGCATCCGGCGGCATGAGTCCGCCCGACGGCGCGGTGACAGCAAAGCTATTGCTAGTCGCGAGGAGTGTAAACGTGTCGTTCGCGAACAGGCGCAGCTCGTACGAGCCAGGCGCCTGGGCGCTCGGAATAGAGAGCGGTACCTGCCCACTAGCCTGGCCGGTCGTGTACTGGTAAGTCGTTGGCTTGACGGTCGGGGGCGGTGCGCCGGCCGCAAATAGTCCGATCCAATCTCTCGCGGTCGGCCCCTGGATGCCAGCCCATGTGGCGTTGACCGTACTACCCTGCGGGATGATGTTCGGCCGCGCGAGTAAGCTCGCCCCAGGCGTCGGCGATGGCCCGGCCGTGGCCGTGCTCGTCGGGGTGGGGGAGGCGCCGCTCGTCGGGCTACTCGTCGGCGTAGACGTAGTCAGCGTGACGCTAAAGTTATTGCTCACGGCCAGCCGACTGCCCGTGCCAGTCCCGTTGAACAGCCGCATCTGATAGGTGCCGGTGGCCAGGCTCGTAGGAATGGCGAAGGCGACCTGCCCGCTCACGCCGCCGGTAGTAGTCACGGTGACCGTGGCGGCGGGGCTATCCGGCTGGGAGGGCGTGTACAAGCCGATCCAGTCGTTGGTGGTCGGCGTAACCGGCGGGAAGAGGCCGCCCCAGTCCACGCTCGCCACCCCGCCGGGCGCGATACTGCTCGGGCGCACCACGAGGGCGGGTCCCGTAAGCGGCGTGGCGGTTGGAGCTTTGGTTGGGGTGAAGGTTAGGGTCGGGGACCCATTGGGGGTAGGTGTGCTCGTCGGCGTTGGCGAGGCGCCGGCAGTAGGTGTGTTGGTAGGCGTGCTCGTCGGCGTCGGCGTTGAGGTCCCCGCGAGAGTGAGCGTTAGGAACAGGGTCCCTGTGGCCGCTCCACTAGGATCCACCAGGATAGCGTACGCGCCTGTCGTAGGCAGAGTGGCCGTAATCGCTGAGATATCCTTGCACGACCCGGTGGCCAGAGTGGTTGTTCTGGTCCGATCTTGAACCGCCACAGTAGGCAAGCAATCAAAGAGCCCGGACGGAAAGCCAGGATACTGGGGATCGGTGCTGTTCTGTCCATGCAGGGTCACGGACTCCCCAGCACTGCCCTGGAAGCTCAGCAGGGCATTTTGGCCGGGGGTGCTGATGGTGACACGCACGGCCGGTCCGTTGATAGTGATCGTATTGGTCGTATCTGGCGCGATCGCTTGCAAAGCTATGGTCATCTGTCCGGCATTGCCGCCCGTGACGACGAGGACGGTGTAGGTGCCGGTGGCGGGCAGCACCGGGGTCTGGGCAAAGGTATCCCGACACGAGGGGCCAGGATAGCTCGTGCCATTGGGAGCGAGGATGGAGATCGAGGGGTTGCACGACCCGGAGTACTGAATATTACTCAGCTGCAGGCTGAGCGCCTGCCCTGCGGACGCATCAAAGGCTACAAGTGCAATGGTCTGCGTCGCGTTCGCGCTCGTGGTGATGGTCTTGGTACCCCCCACGCTCATCGTGTCGGCGAACGCCACGTTGGCTGGAGTGTACCCACTGGGGGGCACGAAGAGATCCGTGCTATTGGCGGCCGTGCCGCCCGGGGTGGTGAGCGTCAGGGGCCCGCTGCTCGCGGTCGTGGGGAGGGTCGCGTTAATGTGCGAGGCATCGGCCCCTTGGCTGACTGTCGCGCGCTGTCCATTGATTGCCACAACATTATTGGCGGCTGTGTTGATCGCGGTATTCGCGCTGAAGGTGGTTTCGAGATTCGTGCCGGCGATAGTAATCGTGGAGCCAGCGGCCGCGATAGGATAGCCATTCACGACCACGTTGGGGCTGGAGGTAACGCTCGTGATGGTCGGCGCTCGTGTATCACGCCCGCTCGCGTCCAGCACGGTAAACGCGGCCGCCGTAGTCGTTCCGGCCGTGTCGCTGGGAGTGCTGACCGTGATCGAACCTGTCAGCGCCCCGGTGGGGACCGTCACCACGAGCTGGGTAGCCGTGGCCGACGTGACCGCCGCGCTCACCGGACCGGAGCTACCCACGAACTGAACAGTGTTCAGACTCGGCGTTGTACTAAAGCCGGTCCCAGTGATCGTGACGGTGGCTCCGACGGCCCCACTCAGGGGTGCAACGCTGGTTACGAGGACGGGCGTGCTGCCTTCGCGCTTGATCGCGAGAAGGTTTCCCACGGCATCGTACTGGTACTTGGCCACGCCCCCAACCCCATCGAGGACGCCGATCAGGCGCCCGAGTGGGTCGTAGACGTAGCTTATGTTGCCCGAGCCCTGGGCCTCGGCCGCGCGCGGAGCAGCACTGCCGGGAGCGACACATAGGAGGCTCAGGATGACGAGTCCGTGTACTAGCGCCCGTACGCGAACCGCGATGGTCACAGGGCTGCCTCCCCTCCTGCGCTGCAAGGCACCGCCACAATTCGGGCGCCCGTTCTGGTCAGGCCCGCACCCACGGCGTGAGTCCAAGAGAGCTACTGCGGGCGCCGGGTGGGCGCGGTTGGTCGCGGCGGCGTGGGCACACCAGCCGGCAGGGTAGGAGCGCCAGGCGAGGGGCTCCGCGTATCCGCAGCGGTCTGCACCGTCCCCGGCTCGGGCAGCGGAGCCGGCGGGACGATGCGTGGGGGCGGTTGGGGTGCCGGTGG
>JAJPHF010000135.1 GCA_021325365.1 Pseudomonadota bacterium | reverse complement strand
GCGCTAACACACTCTGCGGATGGACCGGCTCGCCCCACTCCATCGCGCGCCACCTCCCTTCGGTGACGCTTGTTCTACCATCTCACTAGAGCAGTGAAAAGCCCTAGACACCTGCCCGGGGTCATCCGGTAAACAGGTTGCTGGCGGCGAGGTGCGTCGGCGCCAGCGGATTCAGCGGTTGCGCCGCGCGGAGGGTCCTGCCGGGCAGTCTCCGCCCCTGGCCGGGACGTTCTGGCAGGGTGCTCGAAAATCCGGGAATCCTTACAATCGGAGGTATGAAGCAAGCTGCCGTCGCGGTAGTCGCGGCCAGCCCCGTGATTGGCTAGTCGATGAGCGGTCAGGCCCCCAGTTCGGCGCGTCGGCCTGACGGCCACCCGGACCGCCCGCTCGGGCCGGTGCGGCGGGCCATAGCGTCGGTGGCCGGGAAGATCCTGCTTCTGTTCTTCGTCGCCACTGTTGCCCCGTTGGTCGCGTCGGTGCAATACGCGCGCGATCAGGAGACCGCGGCCGAGGGGCGCGCCATCGAGAGCGCGGCCTCGGCGGCGCGGATCGCCGCGAACGAAGTCGCCACCGCGCTGGACAGCGCGCAGCAGCTCTCGCGCACGCTAGCCCGCTACCCCCTGTTCTGGGACGGCACGGACGCCGACCGCGACGCGATCCTGCGCGCTCTCACCTACCCGCCGCTGAACGCGCTGACGTACTTCACGCCGGACTCTCAGAGCCACGGAGGATCGAACTACCAGCCTGGGAGCGCGCGGCCCGTGCTGCCCGACGCGCCGTTCGTGCGGGAGGTGATGGCGGGAGCCCCCCTGACGGTGTCGAACCAGCCCCAAGCGAGCCCCGACAACAATCCCGTCTTGCCGATCCTGCTCCCCGTGAAGGCCGAGGGCGCCGCCGAGACACAGGGCTACCTGCTGGCGGAGTTGAAGCTAGGCCCGCTGCCCGTGGTCTGGACCGACGGGCCACTCCCGGTTGGGAGCACCGTCGTGCTCCTGGACAGCCGCGATGGCCGAGTGCTCCAGGGACGTGACGTCGGCGGGGTCAACGACAGCGTGCTGAGCGCCGACCAGCTTGCCCGGATCGGGCAGCGACGCCCGACGCTCTACGACGAAAGCGCCGCGGCGCCCGGCGGCGCGAAACCGGTGCGCGGCGGCTTCACCCGCGGGGCCGGCCAAGAGTTCCTGCGCGGCTGGGACGACGTCAATCGCACGCCCTGGGTCGTCTTGGTGGACCTGCCGAGCGCGCCCGTGCTCGGGCCAATCCAGGCGGAGCGCAACTGGCGTATCGTCCTGAGCGCGGCGATCGCCGCCGCCAGCTTCATCCTGGTGTACCTGTTGTGGCGCGCGCTCGCGGCGCGCCGTCAGGCGCTGATGGCCGCTGCGGGGCGCTGGGCGCGCGGCGACTGGGCGCACCGGGCGGGCATCCGCGGCTCGGACGAGCTGGGTGAGCTGGGCATCGCGTTTGACGCGATGGCCGAGCAGCTCCAGGCGACAGTGCAGCTGAACGAGTCCATTCTGAACTCGGCGGGCGAGGGTATCTTCGGAGTGGACCGGGAGGGCCGCACGACGTTCATCAACCCGGCGGCGGCCACGCTGCTCGGCTACGGCGTGGACGAGCTGATGGGCCGGCGGCTGCACGACGTGGTGCGGCCCGCCACGGTGCGGGGCGCCGCCTACGCCTGGGAGGAGTCGCCGATCACCGCCACGCTACGGGACGGCGGCGTCCACTACGTGACGGACGACCTCTACCACCGCAAGGACGGCAGCGCTTTCCCGGTCGAGTACGTGAGCACGCCGCTGCGGAACGACGGAGCTATCGGCGGCGCGGTCGTGGCGTTTAGGGACATCACGGAACGCCGCGCGCTGGAGAAGATGAAGGACGAGTTCGTCTCAATGGTCAGCCACGAGTTGCGCACTCCGATGAACGGCGTGATCGGCATGGCCGGCCTGCTGCTGGATACCCGGCTGGGGCCGGAGCAGCGCGAGTATGCCGAGACGGTACGCCGCTCCGGCGAGGCACTGCTGGCCATCATCAACGACATCCTCGACTTCTCGAAGATCGAGGCGGGTCGCCTGGACCTGGAGATCATCGACCTCGACGTGCGCGAGGTCGTCGAGGACGTGGTGGGCCTGCTCGCGCCGCAGGCACATGCGAAGGGGCTGGAGCTGGCGGCGCAGGTCCACGCGGACGTGCCGCGGGCGCTGCGCGGCGATCCGGGCCGCCTGCGGCAGATACTGTTCAACCTCGTGGGTAATGCCGTGAAGTTTACCCACGAGGGCGAGGTCGTCGTGGACGCGCGGGTAGTGGAGACGACGCCGCACGGCGCTGTAGCGCGGTTCACGGTGCGCGATACCGGCATCGGCATCTCGTCGGAGGTGCAGGCGCGGCTATTCCAGGCCTTTACCCAGGCGGACAGCTCGACTACCCGCAAGTATGGCGGGACGGGGCTGGGTCTCGTCATCTGCAAGCGGCTCGTCGAGCTGATGCACGGCGAGATCGGCATGGACAGCGCGCCGGGCCAGGGCAGCACCTTCTGGTTCACGGCGCGTTTCGAGCTGGCGGCCGCGAGCGGGGGCTCGCCCGGCGGGCACCCAGACCTCAGCGGCGTACGCGCGCTAGTGGTGGACGACAACGCAACGAATCGCCGCATCCTGGCGGAGCAGCTCGCGAGCTGCGGGGTGGTGAGCGAGGGCGCCGAGGACGGCCCGCGCGGGCTGGCCCTGATCGGGGCGGCCGCGCAGGACGGCGCGCCGTACGCCCTGGCGATCCTAGACATGCAGATGCCGGGGATGGACGGGCTGGAGCTAGCACGTCGGATCAAGGCCGATCCGGCCACGGCCGCGACGCGGCTGGTGCTGCTCACGTCGCTGGGCCGGGGCAACCGTCAGGAGGAGACGGCGGCGGGCATCGCGGCGGCGCTGACCAAGCCCGTGCGGCAGGCGCAGCTCTTCGCCGTACTGAGCGAGGTGCTGCGTGGGGACGTGGCAGCCAGCTCGGGTGCGCCGAGGGGCACGGACAGGCTCCCGAGCCAGCCGGTCCCGCTGCCGGCGGCCGACCTGCCGCCAGCCCCGGCGGCGGCTGCGGCCACCCGGATTCTGGTCGTCGAGGACTCGGCGATCAATCAGCAGGTGGCGCTCGGCATGCTGCGGCGGCTTGGATATCGAGCGGACGCAGTGGCGAACGGCCTGGAGGCGATCGACTCGCTGGCGCGGATTCCCTACGCGGCCGTGCTCATGGACTGCCAAATGCCGGACATGGACGGCTTCGAGGCAAGCGTCGAGATCCGGCGGCGCGAAGGCGGGGCGCGCCATATACCGATCATCGCGATGACCGGCAACGCGATGGAGGGCGACCGCGAGCGTTGCCTGGCCGCGGGCATGGATGGGTACATCTCGAAGCCGGTCCGGGTGGAGGAGCTACAACAGGCCCTGGAGCGTTGGCTGCGGAGCCCCGATCCGCCGCTCGCTGCAGGAAGCGCTGCGCTCACGCCGAGCGGCGGCGCTCCCGTGACGCTGGACGAGACGGTTCTGACCGAGCTGGCGTCGGGCGAGCCGGACGTCGTGGCCGAGCTGATCGACCAGTTCGCGGGGGAAGCCGCGGCGCGGGGGCAGGCGGTGCGCACGGCGCTCATGGCGCGGGACGCGGCGGCGCTGCGCCAGGCGGCGCATCTGCTCAAGGGCGAGGCGGGAAGCATCGGCGCGCGGGAGCTGGAGGCCGCCTGCGGGCGCCTGGAGGCGCTGGCGCGCGGGGGCACGCTGGGGGACGACCGGCACCTGCTGGCGGCATTCGACGCGGCGTTTGAGACGACGCTCGCGGCGCTGCGGGCCTTCCGTGCGCGCTGCACGGTCTAAACGCGGGGCGCGCGGCGGGGAGGGCGAGAGGCGCCAGGCGGCGCGGCGCGCGATTGGCGGCTCAGTCGACGTCTCGGCTCCACTGGATGACCGGCTCAGGCGGGTTGGTGGCGAGTTCCTCGACGTCAAGCTGCCGGTCCAGCAGGATCTCGCACCAGCGGATGCCGTAGGCGATCTCGGCAGGGCTGGCCTCGCGCAGGATGCGCGCGTTCTCCTCGCCGTACTGCTCGGTTAGCCATGGGTCCCAGTCCTCCGAGAGCGTATCCCGCTCGAGGAGGTCGGCCTGGGTGGCTTCGAGCCGCAAGCGCTCCAGGATGTGCTCGACCGTCGCGATCAGCGCCGGGCGGTGAGCCGCGAGGTTGGCGTGACGCCACTCGTCCACCGTGAAGCCGCGCGAGTCGAGCATACGCCCAAGCGCGCGCTTCCAGCGGTCTGTGGCTGGGCTAGGCGGCAGAGGCTCTTGCTGCTCCACGCTGCGTTCGCTCCTCGCTCTTTGGCGGAGTATAGCAGAGCCGCGGGCAACCGTCGGACAAAATTTCGCGCCCATCCCGCCCGTCGGGTGCCCGCGCGATACCGCGTTCGGACGGGCAGCTCCCACCAGCGCCGGGAGCACGGAAGCCGCCGGCGCTCGCTGGCGTGCGGCCGGCCGTGCGGGTACATTGGGACTGGGCGGCTCGCGCGGAGGCTGCCTGGGACGTGGGAGCCAGCGGCGAGCGCGCGACGACTGCCGAGGACGGAGGAGCACATGACGGACGGCACCCCGGCGGACGCCTGCCGGCCAACCCGCCGCGCGTTCCTGCGCGGCGCCGGCCGCCTAGGGGCCGCGAGCCTGGCGCTGGCCGCGCTTGGCCCGCGAGCGGCCGCGGCGGGTGCCGCCGCGGCGGTGCGGACGGTGCTGGTCGACCGGGTCGTTCACGCGGCGACGCACGAGCTTGGCAGCGGTCGCCTGGGCGGGGTCAGGCTGCTGGCGCGTGCGGGAGGAGGCGCCTTGCTGGGCGCGGCGCCGGCCGCGGTGTACGAGTCGGCGCCGCTGCGGCTGCGCTTCGCGGCCACGCACCTGGGGCTGCGCTGGGTAGCCGACGGGCCGGGCAGCAGCGAGCTGGCCTTCGCGGTGCGCACGAGCGAGGACGGGCGGGAGTGGTCTGCCTGGCTGGCCGTCCCAGCGGCGGGCGTGCGGCCGGGCGCGGCGGGCGCCGAAGGCCACAGCGCGCTGGCGCGCGTGCCGCGCGGCGGCTATGCACAGTACCGCGTGCAGTTTCCCGAGGAGCCGGGCGCGCGGCTCGTGCAGCTGACGCTGAGCTACCTCAACCCGTACGACGGGCCCGAGCGGGCGCTTGCGGTCGCCGCGCTCGACCGTCCCGCCGGCTTCCCGTTCCCGTTTCGCTCGCGCGAGGAATGGGGCGCTGACGAGTCGCTGCGGTTCGATGCGGGCGGGGCGGAAACCTGGCCGCGCATGTACGTCCCGGTGAAGAAGCTGGTCGTCCACCATACGGCGTCGGGGAACGATTACCGGGACGCCGCGGCCGAAGTCCGCGCCATCTACCATTACCATGCGGTCGAGCTGGAGTGGGGTGACATCGGCTACAACGCCCTGATCGGGCGGGACGGCGTCGTGTACGAGGGGCGGCGGGGGCGGGGGCCTGCGCGCGAGTCGGATGGCCGCCAGCTCCTGTCGCCGGGCGTGGTCGCGGGGCACGCGTTCTTCCACAACTACGGGACGGTCGGTTACGCGCTCATCGGCGACTTCAGCGCGTCGCCCCTGCCGCGCGTGATGCGCGAGCGGCTGGTCGATCTGTTGGCGTATACCGCGCGCCGCGACGGCGTGGACCCGAGCACGCTGGGCGACTTCCTGCGGAGCGATGGCATCTGGCACCGCGACGTGGCGAACGTAGCGGGCCACCGCGACCTCACGGTCACCGAGTGCCCGGGCGACGAGGTGTACCGGCTGCTCCCGGATATGCGCGCGGCCATCGCCGAGCGGCTGGGCGGCGAGCGCGCGAGCCAGACGGCGCGCGTCTTCGTGACGGGCGCGCTGCCTGGGGACACCAGCCTGCGACGCCTGGGCGCCACCGCCGGCGGGCTGGGGCTGCCGGCGCCCGGCTGGATGTACTCGACGTACCTGGAGTACTGGCGCCGCGATGGCGCTTACGACATCGTGCCCCCCGACAACGGCCCCGGCTGGGGCGCGTATCGGCCGATCTCGGCCCGCGCGCTCGTCGGGCTGGAGCCGGGCCACTACACCCTGCACGTCCGCGGCCGCGACCCACTGGGCCAGCAGGCCGTATACGAGACCAACGTCACGTTCCACGTCACGGACGAGCTGATGGCGGACAACGAGGACCTGGGCCAGACTGATCGCGTGGGCGACTGGCTGCGACGCACGGACGGCAAGGGGATCAACGGCGAGTCCTGGGAGGCGGCCACAGCCGGGCAAGGCGAGCGCGTCTTCCGCTGGCGGCCGTTCGTCAGCGAGACGGGCGTGTACGAGGTGTGGGTGCGCTGGCCGGACGTGAGCGGGCTTGCCGGTGACGCGCCGTATACCGTCGTCCACGCCGAGGGCACGTACCAGGAGCGGCAGAACCAGCGCACGGGCGGCGGCGACTGGGTCCGGCTGGGAGGCGAGCGGCTGTTCGGCTTCCCGGGCGGGCGCGCGGCCGAGATCAGCCTCAGCAACGACGCGCGGGGCACCGTTGCCGCGGACGCCGTGAAGCTCGTCCTGCGCGCCCGGCGTTAGCCGGCATGACCCGAGCACGGCCGATGTTGCGGGGCGAGGCGCTGCTGGCGGCCGCCGGCGAGGTGCTGCACCAGCCGGGAGCCGCGCTGCTAGTGGACCTCGACGGCACGCTCAGCCGCATCGCCCCGCGGCCGGAGCTGGCGACGATCCGTCCCGCGGCGCGCGAGGCGGTCCGCACGCTGCTCGGGCGGCTCACGCTGGTGGCGGCGATCAGCGGCCGCGGCGCCGCTGACGCGCGCCGTCTGCTGGACGTGCCAGGCGTCGTCTACGTCGGCAACCACGGGATGGAGGCGCTGGTGGGTCGGCGCCACTGGACGCACCCCGAGGCGGCGGCCTGCCGGGAGCCCATCGCCATTACGCTCCGCGAGGCGGCGCGGTGTGTGCAGCGTGCGGACGTGCGCTACGAGCCGAAGGGACTCACGGCGTCGATCCACTATCGCGGCGCCGCCGACCCGGAGGCGGCACGCGAGGCGATCCTGGCCGCGCTGGCGTCGATCCCGGCGGCGGCCCCGCTCCGCATTACCGAAGGGCGGCAAGTCGTCGAGCTGCGCCCGCCGGTCGCGGTGTCGAAGGGCACGGCGGTGGGCTGTCTGCTGCGTCGCTACGGGCTGCGCGCCGCGCTGTACCTGGGCGACGATCGGACGGACCTGGACGCCATGCGCACGCTGCACACAGCGGGTGCCGAGGGGCAGGCGCGCGTGCTAACAGTGGCCGTGAACAGCACCGAGGCGCCCGCGGAGCTGCTCGCCGAAGCGGACGGCGCGGTGAACGGCGTGGCCGGGGTGGAGGCGCTGCTGGACGCGCTCGCGGCGGGCGGCTAACTGGCAGCGCAAGCGCAACGGCGGGAGTATCGAGCGCCGGGCGGGTGGGGACGAGCTTCCACCGGCGTTGCCTCTAGCGGGCGAGCGTCCTGAGCAGCGCTGGAGGCGCGTTGCCGGCTCGCGACCGACGAGGAACCCTGGAGGGCCGCGCGGCGTCGCGCGCATTGTGCAACGCCATGGGCCGGTGTGGCGCGGGCGCAGCCCGGCGCGTTTCGCCTTCGGCGCGGAGGGGCTCGACTGTGGCCGGCGAGGGCGACACCGTCCCGACCTTGGGCATCGGTGCGCCGGAGGGGCTGGCGGAGGACGGCCGTCGGCCGTGTGCTATAATCGTCTCCAGTAAGAACGGGGTAGAGAAGGATTCGCGCCGCGAGACGTGGCGAACCCTCGGGAGGTTGGCGAGTTGCCTCGGTCGTCCGACAGCCAGCGAGCAAGCCGCCAACAGCACCTCCCCGCGCAGTGCGGGATGCGTAAGTAGCGCAAGCGGCCCTCAACTCAGGACGTTCGTCCTGAGTTTTTCTTCGGCCACAGCGCCCACTGGCGCCTCGTCGGCGTTGCGGATGGACCCCCTGGATCACGTCTCCGGCCGAGCGAGGAGTACATATGGTCGTGGAACGCACAGCCCAGATCGGCGGGCGGGAGGTTTCGTTCGAGACCGGGCGGGTGGCCGGACTCGCCGACGGGGCAGTCCTGACTCGCTACGGGGACACGATGGTGCTCGCCACCGCCGTGAGCAATCGCTCGCCGCGGGAGGGCGTCGACTTTCTGCCGCTAACCGTAGACTACGAAGAGAAGATGTACGCCGCCGGCAAGATCCCAGGCGGCTTCATCAAGCGCGAGGGGCGCCCGAGCGAGGCCGCGACGCTGGCCTCCCGGCTCACCGATCGGCCGCTGCGCCCGCTGTTCCCCAAGGAGTACCGCAACGACATCCAGGTCGTGGTGACGGTGCTCTCCACCGACCAGGTGAACGATCCGGCGATTTTGGGCATCAACGCCGCCTCCGCGGCGCTGCACATCTCCGATATCCCGTTCTTTGGCCCGGTGGGCGCTGTCAAGGTGGGATACATCGAGGGCGAGTTCGTCGCGAACCCGACGCTGCCGGAGATGGCCTACAGCAAGCTCGACCTGACCGTGGCCGGCACGGCCGACGCCGTGCTGATGGTCGAGGCGGGAATCAGCGAGCTGCCCGAGGATACCGTCGTGGCGGCCATCGAGTTCGGCCACCAGGCGCTCCAGGAGAGCATCCGCCTGCAGCAGGAGCTGCGCGATGCGGTGGGCAAGCCGAAGCGCGACTACCCGAAGCCGCAGGTGAACGAGGAGCTGAAGAAGCAGATCGAGGAGTACCTGGCCGACAAGCTCGAGGACGCGATCTACAACCCGGACAAGGCGGGCCGGGAGGATGCGACGTACGAGCTGCGCAAGCAGACGCAGGAAGAGTTCGCCGCACGCGGCGCGGACCCACGCGAAGTGGGCAACCTGTTCCAGAGTATCGAGAAGGCGCTGGTGCGGCGCAACATCCTCGACAAGCAGCTCCGCCCCGACCGGCGCAGCCTGGCCGAGATTCGCCCGGTGAGCTGCGAGGTCGGCGTCCTGCCGCGGACGCACGGCTCGGGCCTGTTCACGCGCGGCCAGACGCAAGTCCTGTCGATCTGCACGCTGGGCACGCTGTCCGAGCGCCAGGTCATCGACAGCATCGCGCCCGACCAGTACAAGCGGTACATCCACCACTACAATTTCCCGCCCTTCAGCGTCGGCGAGGCGCGGCCGCTGCGCGCGCCCTCGCGCCGCGACATCGGCCACGGCGCGCTGGCCGAGCGGGCGCTCCTGCCGGTGATTCCCGACGAGCAGGAGTTCCCGTACACGCTGCGGGTGGTGTCGGAAGTGCTGTCGTCGAACGGCTCGACCTCGATGGGCAGCACCTGCGGCAGCACGCTGGCCCTGATGGACGCGGGCGTGCCGATCAAGGCGCCGGTGGCGGGTGTGGCGATGGGGCTCGTCACGGATGAGAGCGGCCGCTTCGCCATCCTGACCGACATCCAGGGCGTCGAGGACGCGCTGGGCGACATGGACTTCAAGGTGGCGGGCACGGCGAACGGCATTACCGCGCTGCAGATGGACATCAAAGTGCGCGGCATCACCGCCGAGATCCTGCGCCAGGCGCTGGCCCAGGCCCACGAGGGGCGGCAGTTCATTCTCGGCAAGATGCTGGAGGCGATCGGCGCGAGCCGGGCGGAGCTATCGCCCTACGCGCCGCGCATCACGAAGATCCAGATCCCGCCCGATCGCATCCGCGACATCATCGGCCCCGGCGGCAAGATGATCCGCAAGATCGTCGAAGACACGAAGTGTACGATCGACGTCGAGGACAACGGCACCGTGCTGATCGGCTCGACGAGTGCCGAGCGGGCGCAGAAGGCGATCGACATCATCCGCGGGCTGACCCGCGAGGTGGAGCCGGGCGGCATCTACACGGGCAAAGTCACGCGCACGATGGCATTCGGCGCCTTCGTGGAGATCCTGCCCGGCAAGGAGGGGCTCGTCCATATCTCCGAGCTGTCCAACCACCGGGTGAACCGCGTCGAGGACGCGGTCAACATCGGCGACGAGCTAACCGTGCTGGTCACTGAGATCGACCGCCAGGGACGCATCAACCTGTCGCGGCGGGCGCTGATGGAGCCGGCTGAGGGCGAGGAAGCGCCGGTCGGCGTCAGCGCCGGTGGGGAAGGCGAGGAGGGCGGTCCGCGAGGTGGCCCCAGCCGCGGGCCCAGCGGCCCGCGCGGCGGCTTCGGCGGGCCGAGCCGCGGCTTCAACGGCGGCGGGCGCGGCGGCTACGGCGGCGGCGAGCGCGGCCCGCGGCCCAGCGGCCCTGGCCGTGGGCCCGGCGGCCCGCGCGGCGGCGGCTTCGGCGGTCCCGACCGCGGGCCGCGGGGCGGCGGTCCCGGTGGGTCGCGGGGCGGCTACGGCGGCGGGCGCGACGGCGAGCGTCGCGGCCCCGAGCCGGGCAGCCGCATCTAAATCTAAGCATCTGACCTGAGTGGGTGTGGATGTTTGACTCGATCAACCCTTCACACCCACTCGGTCCACCAGCTGAGGACTAGCGATCGCCTATCGGCAAGCAGCCACCAGCTCGTTGGCGTCCAGCGGCTGGTGGCTGCTTGCTGTTGCGCGCGGGCGGAGCGGCGGTGAGCGAGGCGGAAATTCGGGTCGCGGTGGCCGGAGCGCGGGGGCGTGTGGGCCGTGAGGTCGTGCGCGCCATCGACGACGCGCCCGACCTGCGGCTGGTCGGAGGGCTGAGCCAGGTGGCCGGCGCGACCGTGGAGCGGCCCGGCGGCGCCAGCTTGGCCCTTCACACCGCGGTCGACGCGCTGCTGCACGACGCGCGGCCCGACGTGCTGGTGGACTTCACGCTTCCCGACGCCGCACTGCCGATCGCGCGCGCGGCCCTGCGGGCCGGCGTCGCCACGGTGATCGGAACGTCGGGGCTGGGCGCGTCGGAGTGCGCCGAGCTGGGGGCGCTTGCCGAGGCCGCCGGGGTGGGCGTGGCGGTCGTGCCGAACTTTGCGGTGGGCGCCGTCCTGTTGATTCACTTCGCGCGGCTGGCCAGCCGCTACTTCGGCGCGGCGGAGATCGTGGAGCTGCACCACGACGGGAAGGCGGACGCGCCCTCGGGCACGGCGCTGGCCACGGCGGAGGCGATGGCGCGAGCGCGCGGCGAGCCGTTCGCGGCCGACCGCACGACCAAGCGCACGCTCGCCGGGGCGCGGGGTGGTGAGGTGGAGGGCGTGCGGGTCCACAGCGTGCGGCTGCCCGGGCTCGTCGGGCACCAGGAGGTGCTGTTCGGCGGGCCGGGGCAGGTGCTGACGCTGCGGCACGACGCGACCTCGCGCGAGGCCTACGTGCCCGGCGTCCTATTGGCGGTGCGGGCCATCGGCGCGCATCGCGGCCTGGTGTATGGGCTGGACCCGTTACTGGGCCTCGGCTAAACTGTTGGCTGCCCCGAGCGGCTGTTTGCAGAAGGCAGGTGGGGCGTGCCTGGGTGTGGGAGCTGAGAGATCATGAGCGCTTTTCGGGTCGCGATTCTGGGCGCGACCGGGCTGGTGGGCCACGAGTTCCTGCGAATTCTGGAGGAGCGCCGCTTCCCGATCGCGGAGCTGCGCTTGCTGGCGTCCGACCGCTCGGCGGGCACGCGCCTGCCCTTCGCAGGCGAGGAGCTGCCCGTCGAGTCGGCCAGGTCGTCCTCCTTCCGCGGTATTGACTTCGCGCTGTTCTCGGCCGGCGGCGACGTGAGCAAGGCGCTCGCCCCGGCCGCCGCCGCCGCGGGAGCGATCGTGATCGACAACAGTGCTGCCTGGCGCATGGACCCGGCCGTGCCGCTGGTCGTGCCCGAGGTGAACCCCGCTGACGCTTACTCGCACACCGGAATCATCGCCAACCCGAACTGCTCGACGATCCAGATGGTCGTCGCGCTCAACCCGCTGCACCAGGTGAACTCGCTGCGGCGCGTGGTGGTGGACACGTATCAGAGTGTGTCAGGTACGGGGCGCGAGGCGGTGGAGGAGCTGGAGCTGCAGACGCGCCAGCTGCTGGCCGGCGAGGCGATCGAGCCGCGCGTCTATCCGCATCAGATCGCCTTCAACGTCCTGCCGCACATCGACATCTTCCTCGACAACGGCTACACGAAGGAAGAGTGGAAGATGGTCCAGGAGACGCGCAAGATCATGCACGTCCCGGACCTGCCCGTCTCGGCGACGACAGTGCGCGTGCCGGTGCCCGTGGGGCACTCCGAGGCGGTCCACGCGGAATTCACGCGGCCGATGACGCCGGCGGAGGCGCGTCAGGTCCTGGAGCATGCGCCGGGCGTGTACGTGATCGACGACCCGGTCGCGGCGCACTACCCACTCGCCAGCTACGCCGCGGGCCGGGATCAAGTCTTCGTCGGCCGCCTTCGGGCCGACGCCTCGCACCCGAACGGCCTGGCGATGTGGGTCGTGGCGGACAACCTGCGCAAGGGGGCGGCGCTCAACGCCGTGCAGATCGCGGAGTTGCTCGCGCGCCGGCATCTCGCCGGCGCCAGCAGTCCGGTGGTGGCGGGCCGAGGCGCGGCGGGCTGACCGCGCCCGGGGAAGCAGACCGTGGGAAGGGGACGGAGATGCCGGAGATCGGGCGGCTGCTGACGGCGATGGCGACGCCTTTCGACGCGGCCGGGCGCGTGGACTACGCGCGGGCGCGGCAGCTTGCGGAGGCCCTGGTGGCGTCGGGGTCGGAAGGCCTGGTGGTGGCCGGCACCACGGGCGAATCGCCGACGCTCACGCGCGACGAGAAGCTGCGGTTGTTCGGGGAGGTCCGCGAGGCGGTCGGGGATCGGGCGGCCGTGATCGCGGGCACCTGCAACTACTGCACGGCCGAGAGCATCGAGCTGAGCCGCGAGGCCGCCGAGATCGGCGTCACCGGCATCCTGGGCCCCGTGCCCTACTACAACAAGCCGCCGCAGGAAGGGCTGTACGCCCACTTCAAGGCGATCGCGGAGGCGGTGCCGTTGCCGCTCATCCTGTACAACATTCCCAGCCGGTCGGCCACGAACATGGTGCCGGCGACGACGATTCGCCTGAGCGTGATCGACAACATCGTCGGCGTGAAGGAAGCGAGCGGTGACCTGGAGGCCATTGGTCAGATCATCGACGGGACGCGCCCCGACTTCCGCGTCTGGAGCGGCAACGACGCCGACACGCTGCCGCTGCTCGCTATCGGCGGGTACGGCGTGATCAGCGTGACCAGCCACCTAGTGGGCCGGCAAATCCGGCAGATGATCGACCGCTTCCTGGCCGGCGACGTGGCGACCGCGGCCGCGATCCACCGCCGGCTACTCCCGCTCACGCGCGCCTGCTTCGTGACGACCAGTCCCAGCCCGCTCAAGTACGCCCTCGGCCGCGTCGGGTTCCCCGTGGGCGGCCTGCGCTTGCCGCTCGTCGAGGTGGACGAGCGGAGCGCCGCTGTCATGGACTCCGCGCTTGCCCCCCTCACGATCGATCTGCCCGTGGGTGCGGCGGTCTAGAACGTCGTCAACGGTCAAACGCGAGATGGTGGGGGAGCTGACCATCTCGCGTTTGACCGTTGCCCGTATTCGCCCCGATGCGCGCCCGGCATTGCCCCCGCTAGAAGGCGTAAACGAACATGAGGTCGTTGACGTTCGTCAGCGTGGGGCCGGTGCGGAGCAAGTCGTCCAGCGCGGCGAAGAAATGGTAGGCGTCGTTGCGGGCGAGGTAGTCGAGGGGGTCCAGCCCGAGCGCGGTGGCGCGCGCGAGCGACGTGCCGTCGGCCCACGCCCCGGCGGCGTCGGTTGGGCCGTCGCCGCCGTCGGTGGCCGCGCTCAGCACCAGCACGTCGGCGAGGCCGGCCAGGTCGGGCAGCGCCCCGAGCGCGACCTCCTGGTTACGTCCGCCGAGCCCGGCGCCGCGCACGGTCACCGTGGTTTCCCCGCCCAGCACGAGGCAGGCGGGGCGTGGCAGCGGTCGGCCGTGGTGGGCTAGCTCGCGGGCGAGCGCGCCCAGCACGCGGCCGACCTCGCGCGCCTCGCCCTCGACGTAAGTAGAGAGGAGCAGCGTGTGCAGTCCGAGGGCGCACGCGCGCGCGGCAGCGGCCTCGGCGGCCAGCCCGTTGCTGCCGATCACCGCGTGGCGCACGCGTGCGAAGGCCGGATCGCCAGGCTTGGGCGTCTCCGCGGCTTCGCCTGCCAGGCCGGCCCGCAGGTGGGCGGCGACGGAAGCCGGGACGCGGTCCCACAGGTCGTGGCGCGTGAGTACCGCCGCAGCGTCGGCGAAGGTCGTCGGGTCGGGCGCGAACGGCCCGGAGGCGATCACGTCGAGCGGGTCGCCCAGCACGTCGGACAGGACGAGGACGAGCACGGTGGCCGGGGCCGCGAGCCGCGCCAGGCCGCCGCCTTTCACCAGCGACAGGTGCTTGCGGACGGTGTTCACCTCGCGGATGGCCGCGCCCGCCCGCAGCAGCAGGTCTGTCGTCGCCTGCAGCGCGGCAAGGTCGACGCCGGGGACCGGCTGCGCCAGCAGGGCCGAGCCGCCGCCGGAGAGGAGGACGAGCAGCAGGTCGTCCGCGCCTAGGTCGCGGACCAGCGCGAGCGCCTCGGCCGTCGCGGCCAGCCCGCGCGCGTCGGGGACCGGGTGGCCGGCCTCGCGTAGGGTGATGCGGGCGGTCGGCACGGCGTAGCCGTCCTTGACGACGACCAGGCCCTGGTCGAGCCGATCGCCGAGGAGCGGTTCGACGGCGGCGGCCATGGCGCCGCTGGCCTTGCCGGCGCCGATCACGCGCAGGCGGCGGTAGCTGGCGAGGTCGTAGGGGGCGTCGTCCACGAGGAGGCGGGCGCCCTCGCGGCGCAGGTGGCGGCTGATGGCCGCGTCGGGCGCGACGGCCGCGAGCGCGGCGGCAAACACATCGCGGGCGATCTGGCGCTGCTCGTCGGTCATGGCCCGTTGCTCGCCCTGGGGTGGTGGGCACCCCGCCAGAGTAGCTGATAGACTTCCATAGCGCCCCGCACACTGGAGGTGACATGACCCGTCTGCTCGATCGGATCGAGAGCCCGGCCGATTTGCGCCCGCTGACGCCCGCGCAGCTGCAGCAGGTCGCCGCCGAGATCCGCGCGGAGCTGCTGACGACCGTTCCCCGCACGGGCGGTCATCTTGCCTCCAATCTAGGCACCGTCGAATTGACTATAGCGCTCCACCGCGTGTTCGACAGTCCTACCGACAAATTGGTCTGGGACGTCGGCCACCAGGCCTATCCGCACAAGCTGCTGACCGGCCGCGCGCGGCGGTTCCATACGCTGCGTCAGCAGCACGGGCTGGCGGGCTTCCTTTCGCGCGACGAGAGCCCCCACGATCAGTTCGGCGCAGGCCACGCCGGCACCTCGATCTCGGCGGCGCTCGGCATGGCGGTCGCGCGGGACCTCGCCGGGGAGCGCCACCACGTCGTGGCCATTATCGGCGACGGGGGGCTCACGGCCGGGATGGCGCTCGAGGCGCTGAACCACGTCGGGCATTCCGGCACGCGGCTGATCTTGATACTGAACGACAATCAGATGTCCATCGCGCCGAACGTCGGGGCGCTCGCGCGCATGTTCAACCGCCTGCGGCCCGGCTACCACTGGGCTAAAGAGGAGGCCGAGCACGTCGTGACCCGCCTGCCGCTCGGCCCGCTCGCCTGGGAGGTCGGCAAGCGCGTGAAGCGGGGCGTGAAGAGCGCCGTGCTGCCGACGGTGCTTTGGGAGGAGCTAGGCTTTACCTACGTCGGTCCGGTGGACGGCCACGACGAGGCCGACGTCGAGTCGGTGCTGCGCTTCGTGCGCGACAACTGCGAGGGGCCAACCCTGGTCCACCTGCTCACGGTGAAGGGCAAGGGCTACGAGCCGGCGGAGGCGGACCCGGTGAAGCTGCACGGCGTCTCGCCGCCGACCAGCGCGCCGGCGACGGCGCCGACGTACACGCAGGTCTTTGGCCAGGCGCTTGGGCAGGCGATGCGCGCGGACGAGCGCGTGGTGGCGATCACGGCCGCGATGCCCGACGGGACCGGCCTCTCGCCGCTCATGCGGGAGTTCCCGCGCCGCGTGTTCGACGTGGGGATCTGCGAGCAGCACGCCGTGACCTTTGCCGCGGGCCTGGCGACGCAGGGCCGGTTGCCGGTAGTGGCGATCTACTCGACGTTCTTGCAGCGCGCCTACGACCAAGTGATTCACGACGTCTGCGTGCAGAACCTGCCGGTGGTGCTTGCCCTGGACCGCGCGGGCATCGTGGGCGACGACGGCAAGACCCACCAGGGCGTGTTCGACTTGGCCTACCTGCGCGCGCTGCCGAACATGGTGGTCGCGGCGCCGCGCGACGAGAACGATCTGCAGCACCTCGTTCACACGGCGGTCGACCACGTGGCCAACGGACGGGGGCCGATCGCGCTGCGGTACCCGCGCGGTGCCGGCACGGGCGTGGCGCTCGACCCGGAGCCGCGCGTGCTTCCTCTCGGGCAGGGGGAGCTGCTGCGCGACGGGCGCGACCTAGCGATCGTCGCGCTGGGCAACACCGTGGCAGCGGCGCTCGAAGCGAGCGAGCTGCTGGCCCGCCAGGGCGTCTCATGTGCCGTGGCGGACGCGCGGTTCGTGAAGCCGCTGGACGAGGCCCTGATCCTCGACCTCGCCGGACGGGTGGGCGGGATCGTGACCGTCGAGGAGCACGCGGCGAGTGGCGGCTTCGGCAGCGCCGTGCTGGAGCTGCTTGCCGCGCACAAGAGCCGGGTGCCGGTCGAGGTGATCGCCGTGCCGGATGAGTTCGTCGAGCACGGCAAGCAGAGCGAGCTACGGGCGACCTACGAGCTGGACGCGCCGGGCATCGCGCGGCGAGCGCTGGCCGCCTTCCCGCGGCTGGCGGTGGCGCCGGTCGGCCGCGCCGCCGCCAGCTAGCGGCCGCCAAGCACTGGCACGACGCGAAGGGGCGGGCCACCTGGCCCGCCCCTGGCGATTGCTCGCCGCCAGCACCTCAGTCCGCGCTGGCGGAACCCGCGGCCGCCGGGACCTTTTCTTCCTCGCTCGCCTCCGCTTCAGGCTCGGGCGGGGGCGCCTTGCGCGCGCTGGCCGGCATCAGGCCGGCCTCGATGGCGGCCTCCGGCCAGGCGCTCGGCGGCGTCTTGCCCATTTTCTCGACGCCGCTCATGATCCAGTGCATGTTGGCATCGTTCTCGGGCGTGCCGGGCACGAGCAGCCGCGCCATCGG
Organism: Pseudomonadota bacterium; assembly: GCA_021325365.1. The sequence goes on along the minus strand of JAJPHF010000135.1, from coordinate 122,416 downwards.
CCAGAGCAGGTCGGCGCGGTTGTACGACGCCATCTCGAAGCCGGCCGTCATGGTGAGCGCGTCGAACGGGCAGGCTTCGACACACATGCCACAGTAGATGCAGCCGCCCGCCTCGATGTCGAAGCGATCCAGCAGCTTGCGGCCGTCGGCGCCCCGGTGGGAATCGATGTGGATCACGCCCACGGGGCAGGCCGAGGCGCAGATTGCGCAGGCCACGCAGCGCGCGTCGCCGCTGTCGATGTCGTAGACCAGGCGGGGCAAGCCGCGGAAGCCGACCGACAGCGGCAGCCGCTGCTCGGGGTACTGGACCGTGACCGGGTCGCTCAAGGCACGGAAGAAGTGCTTGAGCGTGGTCCACATGCCATTGGCGATTCCCGACATGGCTTACCTTCCCTATCCAGTGTGCGGCCAACCTATCCGGTTAGCGCAACCCGCGTGCCGGCGTTTGGCCGCTGTCGCGCGCTAACGGTCGACCTCGCCCATCACGATGTCGATGCTGCCGAGGATCACGACGACGTCGGCTACCTTGTGCCCGATCAGCAGCGGCGCGAGCGCCGTTAGGTTGATGAAGCTGGGTGGCCGAATGTGGACGCGGTACGGCTCGACTTTGCCGTCGGCCTGCACGTAAAAGCCCAGCTCCCCCTTCGGGCTCTCGGTGCGGGCGTAGGCGGAGCCGCGTGCCGGGCGGAACAGCCGTGGCAGCTTCGCCTTGATCTCGCCCGCCGGCAGGTCGCGGATGGCCTGCTCCAGAATGCGGACGCTCTGCCGCATCTCGGCGATGCGCACCATGTAGCGGTCGTAGCAGTCGCCGTTATAGCGCACGGGAATGTCGAACTCGAAGCGGTCGTAGATACCGTACGGCTCGGCGCGGCGCACGTCGTACTGCACGCCGCTGGCGCGCAGCACCGGCCCCGTGACGCTGTAGGCCACCGCCAGCTCAGGCGGCAGGATGCCCACGTTGCGGGTGCGCGCCAGGAAGATCTCGTTGTTCGTCAGCAGGCGCTCGTACTCGTCGATGCGCTCGGGCATGATCTGGACGAACTCGCGGATCGCCTCCACGCCGTCCTCGGGGATGTCGCGGCTCACGCCGCCGTAGCGGATGTAGCTGACGGTGAGACGCGCGCCGCAACACATCTCATAGATGTCCATGATGCGCTCGCGCTCCCGAAACGTGTACAGGAGCGGCGTGAAGAACGTGCCTACGTCGGCGGCGAAGGTGCCGATTGCCACCAGGTGCGCGGCGATCCGCTGCAGCTCGCACATGAGGACGCGGACGTACTGCGCGCGCTCGGGCACCTCGATGCCGGCGAGCCTCTCGAGGGCCAGGGCATAGGGCAGGTTGGTGGACATCGGCGCCAGGTAGTCGAGGCGATCGGTGAAGACGACATCCTGCAGGTACGTCCGCGTCTCGCACAGCTTCTCGACCGAGCGGTGCAGGTAGCCCATGACCGGCCGCGCGGCCACCACCGTCTCGCCGTCGATGGTGAGGATCAGGCGGAAGACGCCGTGCGTGCTGGGGTGCTGCGGCCCCATGTTGATCGTCAGGAGGTCGCCCTCGCGGGTGCGCTCCTCGGCGGAGGCGAAGGGAATCGCGACGGCCATGAGCTTACTCCCTGATACCTGCTCGTCTAATTATCCCACAGCGCCAGGGGTCGGTCAAAACGCCTGCGGGGCGGTGGCGGCTGCACGTCTGACGGGGCGCCGGTTGACAACGGCCCGGCGCCCCGCTACGCTGAATTGACGATATATCGCGATGGGGGAGGGGCGGTGGGCAGGCAGTGGTTCGCGTCCGACCCACCCCGGCAACGCCGCTTCGAGAAGGGGGATCTCAAGTACGTGATTCTGGGCCTCATCGCCGAGCGCCCCCGGCACGGCTACGACGTCATGCGCGCGCTGGAAGAGCGTTTCGGCGGCCTCTACACGCCGAGCCCGGGCGCCGTCTACCCCACGCTGCAACTGCTCGAAGACCAGGGCTACGTGCGCGCGCAGGCGCAGGACGGCAAGCGGGTCTACGCCATCACCGACGAAGGCCGTCGCTTCCTGGCCGAGCGCGAGCACGTGGTCGCGGACATCCGCGGGCGGGTGGGCGCGTGGTTCGATCCCAACTTCCGCGCCGAGGTGCAGGCGACGATGCACGAGCTGCGGGACCTGGCGCGGCTGCTGGGGCGCGGCGCCCGCGCGCGGCGGCTCGACGCCGACCGCCTGCGCCGCGTGCGCGCGGTGCTCGCGCGGGCGCGGGCCGACCTCACGGCCATTCTGGACGAGGGCGGCGGGCGGTAAGGGGCCGGCCACCTGGGCGAGAGGACGGCCCTACCCCCAGGCCCCCCTCGCGCTGCGGGAACGGGAAAGGAACGACCCCGGTCCACCGAGCCTGAAGCCCGCGGTGCGAATAGGCGACGACCCCGGAGAGCGCGAGCGGCGCTGCCAGGTCACGGATGGGGCTCGGCGTCGGCCAGGAAGTCGAGGACGGCGCGGGCGAGGGCCGCGGGGTGGCTGGCGTGGACGGCGTGCGCCGCACCCTACCTGCACGGGCTCAACCATCCTGAAGACCCGTGGAGATACGCCGATAGCAGACCCGTTGCCATTATAGAACGCTTGTACTACGATGATGCCATGAGTCGCGTCGAATGCGTGGAGGTCGACTGCAAGAGCGCGCTGAACCGCGTGCAGGGGATGCCGTTCAAGTGGTCGGTGAACCCGTATAGCGGCTGCTCGCACAGCTGCCACTACTGCTACGCGCGCGCTTACTATGCGCGCGCCGAGCACGGCAACGCGGACCGCGACTTCGAGACGCGCATCTACGTGAAGCGCAACATGCCACGCCTGCTGGCCGCGGAGCTGGCGCGGCCGGCGTGGCGCGGCGAGTCGGTCGCACTGGGCACCGCGACCGATTGCTACCAGCCCATCGAGGGGCGCTACCGCCTGACCCGCGCCTTGCTGGAAGTGCTGCTCGCGTACCGGAACGCGGCCAGCCTGGTGACCAAGGCGCCGCTCGTGCTGCGCGACCTGGACCTATGGGCGGCGCTCGCGCGGGCGGCGAAGGTCCGCATTTACTTCACTATCACGACGCTCGATCCCGTCGTCTGGCGAGAGATCGAGCCCGGGACTCCCAACCCGCGGCGGCGTCTAGAAGCGGTCCGGCGTTTGAACGCCGCGGGCGTCCCCACTGGTGTCTTGCTCGCCCCGATCTTGCCGGGCATCACGGACTCGGAGGCGTCGCTCGAGGCCGTGGTGGCGGGTGCGGCCGAGCACGGCGCGGCGTATCTCGGGGCGGCGCCGCTGCGGCTGGCGCCGGGCGTGCGCGAGCATTACCTGCGCTTCGTCGGCGCGGCACGGCCGGCGCTGCTGCCGCGCTACGAGCGCGCCTACAGCGGCACCTACGCGCCGCCGGACTACGCGGCCCGGCTGACCGAGCGCGTGGACCGACTGCGCGCCCGCTATGGCTTCGGCGTGGACGCGATGCGGGAGCGGTCGACGCGGCCCGCGCCGGCGCCGGCCGCCCCGCCCCGTGCACGCCGAGCCAGCCCACAGCTTGCGCTGCCGCTGGGCTAGGCGGCACACCCCTTGCACTGGCGGCGCGCAGCACTGCCCCTGCCCTGCCACGTCAAGCTCGCGCTGAGGAGCAGTTGATGCCCCCAACGGTCTCCGCCGGCCGTCCGCACCCGCTCGGCGCCACTTGGGATGCCCAGCGCAACGGCACGAACTTCGCCGTATTCTCGGAGCACGCGAGCCGCGTCGAGGTGTGCCTGTTCGACGAGCCGTGGGGGCCGGAGCTGGCCCGCGTGCCGCTCGCCAAACGGACGTACCACGTGTGGCACGGGTTCCTGCCAGGCGTCGGCCCCGGCCAGCTGTACGGCTATCGCATCCACGGCCCGTACGCGCCGCGCCTCGGCCACCGCTTCAACCCCGCCAAGCTGCTCATCGACCCCTACGCCAAGGCGATCGCCGGCCGGGTCGATTGGAGCAAGCCAGTGTTCGGCTATCGCTTCGGCCGTCGCAGCGAGGACCTGACCCGCGACGTCCGCGACTCCGCGGCTGGCGTGCCGAAGAGCGTGGTCGTGGACCCGGTATTCGACTGGGGCGAGGACCGCCGGCCGAACGTGCCGTGGAACGACACGATTATCTACGAGACGCATGTGAAGGGCCTCACCGCGCGCCATCCCGACGTGCCCGTGGAGCTGCGCGGCACTTACGCGGGCTTGGCCAGTCCGCCCGTGGTGGACTACCTGCGCGCGCTCGGGGTGACGGCAGTCGAGTTGTTGCCCGTTCATCACTTCGTCAACGACAAGTTTCTGGTCGATCGGGGCCTGACGAACTACTGGGGCTACAACTCGATCGGCTATTTCGCGCCCGAATCGCGCTACTCCTCCGCCGGCGAGGGCGGCGGGCAGGTCAACGAGTTCAAGGCGATGGTCAAGGCCCTCCACGCGGCGGGGCTGGAGGTGATTCTCGACGTGGTCTACAACCACACGGCCGAGGGCAATCACCTGGGGCCCACGCTCTGCTTCCGCGGCGCCGACAATTGGGTGTATTACAATCTCGTGCCCGGCAACCCCCGCTACTATATGGACTCTACCGGCACGGGCAACACGCTGAACGTCCACGTCGCCCAGACGCTCAAGCTGATCGCGGACAGCCTGCGCTACTGGGTGCAGGAGATGCACGTGGACGGCTTCCGCTTCGACCTCGCGGTCACGCTGGCCCGCGAGCCGCAGGGCTACGACAAGGGGGCTGGCTTCTTTGACATCCTCCACCAGGACCCCGTGCTCTCACAAGTAAAGCTCATCGCCGAGCCGTGGGACGTGGGCGACGGCGGCTATCAAGTCGGCAACTTCCCCATCCTGTGGAGCGAGTGGAACGGCCGCTACCGGGACAACGTGCGGCGGTTCTGGAAGGGCGACGAGGGGCAGATGCCCCAGCTCGCGTCGGGGCTGACCGGCAGCAGCGATCTCTATCAAGCGGGAGGTCGGGGACCAACGGCCAGCATCAACTTCGTCACCGCCCACGACGGGTTCACGCTGCGCGACCTCGTCTCGTACAACGAGAAGCACAACGAGGCGAACGGCGAGAACAACCAGGACGGCGCGAACGACAACGAGTCGTGGAACTGTGGCGCCGAGGGGCCGACGGACGACGTGAAGGTGAACGCGCTGCGCGCGCAGCAGCGGCGGAACTTCCTGGCGACGCTCTTCCTGTCGCAGGGGGTGCCGATGCTGCTCGGCGGCGACGAGATCGGTCGCACGCAGCAGGGCAACAACAACGCCTACTGCCAGGACAACGAGCTGAGCTGGTACGACTGGGACCTGGACGACGAGCGGCGCGCGCTGCTGGAATTCACGCGGCGGCTGATCGCGCTCCGCAAGGAGTACCCGGCCCTGCGGCGTCCCGATTTCCTGCGCGGCGTCTTCCTGCCGGATGCCGACGTGAAAGACCTGACCTGGGTGAAGCTCGACGGCACGGAGATGACCGACGCCGAATGGGGCGACCCCGCGGCGCGCTCGCTGGGGATGCGCATCGTGGGCGGGGCCGCCGACGGCGCCGCCGCGGACGACCCGGCGGCAGGCACGTTGCTGGTGCTGGTGAACGCCTACCACGACGAGCTACCGTTCGTGCTGCCCGAGGCCGGCGCCGAGAGCACGCAATGGCAGGTGCTGCTCGACACGCGGAGCACCGCCCCGCCCAACGACGACGATGGCCCGACGATCTACGACGTGGGTGACGAGTACCCGCTCGGGGCGCGCTCGCTCGCCCTCCTGTGCCGCGTTCCTCCCGAAGAGACGACCGAGTGGGCGCCTCCCCCCGCGCCGCGCCCGCGCGAGTGGCCGGTGCGTCCGGCTCTACCGCGGAAACCATAGCGCGCTCGACGCGCCAGGCGCATAAGTTGGAGCTACTGTAACGCACTTTAGAAAGCTATTGGCTTTATCGGCAGGACTCGCATACCATCGAGAGGAATCGGCGGCCCGACGAAGCCGGGTGCGGCCACGATGGACGGTAACGAGTCGATGGCGACAGCCACGCGATCGAGCGCGATAGCACTGGCGGAGACGCTACAGGGGCGGCTGGTGTTCCTCGACGGCGCGATGGGCACGATGCTCCAGCGCGAGCGCCTCGGCGAGGACGAGTTCCGGGGCGCGCGGCTGCGCGATCATGTCGCGCCACTGCAGGGCAACTTCGAGGTGCTCTGCCTGACGCAGCCCGCGGTCGTCGAGCGCGTGCACCGGCAGTACCTCGAAGCGGGCGGCGACATCCTGCGCACCAACACCTTCAATGCCAACGGCATCTCGCAGGCCGAGTACGGGCTGCAGGACCGCGTGCGCGAGCTGAACCTGGCGGCGGCGGCGCTGGCGCGCGGCGTGGCGACCGAGTTTCAGGCCCGGCACCCGGAGCGCCCCGTGTGGGTCGCGGGGGCCATTGGGCCGACGCCGCGCACCGCGTCGATCTCGCCCGACGTGGCGAACCCTGCCTATCGGGCCGTGACGTTCGACCAGCTCGTGGCGGTCTACCGCGAGCAGGCGGAGGCGCTGGTCGACGGCGGCGTGGACCTGCTGCTGCTCGAAACGAGCTTCGACACCCTGAACATGAAGGCGGGCATCTACGCCATCCGCCGCTACTTCGCGGAGGCCGGCATCGAGCTGCCGGTGGTGCTGTCGGCCACGATCGCCGACGCCTCGGGGCGCACCCTATCGGGCCAGACGGCCGAGGCGTTCTACAACTCGGTGCGCCATGCCCGGCCGCTCGCGGTCGGCCTGAACTGCGCGCTGGGGGCTGCGGAGATGCGTCCCTACGTGCAGGAGTTGGCCGACAGGGCAGAGTTTTACCTGGGCTGCTACCCCAACGCCGGCCTGCCGAACGCGATGGGCGAGTACGATCAGTCGCCCGACGAGTTCGCCACGGTCATGGCCGAGTTCGCCGCCGCCGGCTGGACCAACCTGCTGGGCGGCTGCTGCGGCACAACGCCCGAGCACATTCGCCAGCTGGTGGCGGCCGTGCGTGACCTCGCGCCGCGCGTGCCGCCGCGACCGCTGCCGGCGCCGCGCTACGCGGGCCTGGAGCCGCTGAACGCGACGCCCGACCAGGGCTTCCTGGTGATCGGCGAGCGCACGAACGTCACCGGCTCGCCGAAGTTCAAGCAGCTCGTGCTGGCGGGCGACTACGAGGGCGCGCTCGGCGTGGCGCTGCAGCAGGTGCGGGCCGGCGCGAACGTGCTCGACGTGAACTTCGACGAGGCGCTGCTGGACGGGGAGGCGGCGATGACCCGCTTCCTGAACCTCGTCGCGGCCGAGCCGGAGATCGCGCGCATCCCGATCATGGTCGACAGCTCGCGCTGGTCGGTGCTGGTGGCCGGGCTGAAGTGCTTGCAGGGCAAGGGGATCGCCAACTCGATCAGCCTCAAGGAGGGCGAGGCGGTCTTTCTGGAGCAGGCGCGCGAGCTGCAGCGGCTCGGCGCCGCCGTCGTGGTCATGGCCTTCGACGAGGAGGGGCAGGCCGCGACGCGCGAGCGGAAGGTGGCGGTCTGCCAGCGGGCCTACCGGCTGCTGGTCGAGGAGGCCGGCTATGAGCCGTGCGACATCATCTTCGACCCGAACATCCTGACCGTCGGCACGGGCATCGAGGAGCACAACAACTACGCCGTCGACTTCATCGAGGCGGTGCGCGACATCAAGCGGCTGTGCCCTGGGGCGCGGGTGAGCGGCGGCGTCAGCAACATCTCGTTCTCGTTCCGTGGCAACAACTCCGTGCGCGAGGCGATGCACTCGGCATTCCTGTACCACGCGATCCGCGCCGGGCTGGACATGGCGATCGTGAACGCGGGCATGCTGACGGTGTACGAGGACATCCCGCTGGACCTGCGCGAGCGGGTCGAGGACGTGCTGCTGAACCGGCGGCCCGACGCGACCGAGCGCCTGCTGGCTTTCGCGGAGGGCTACCGCTCGGCCGAGAAGACGAAGACGCGCGACCTGGCCTGGCGGGACGGCAGCGTTGGCGAGCGCATCACCCACGCGCTGGTGCAGGGGCTGACGGAGTTCATCGAGGCGGACGTCGAGGAGGCGCGACAGCAGTACGCGTCGCCGCTGGAGGTCATCGAGGGGCCGCTGATGGACGGCATGCGCGTCGTCGGCGACCTGTTCGGCGCGGGGAAGATGTTCCTGCCGCAGGTCGTGAAGAGCGCGCGGGTGATGAAACAGGCGGTAGCGTACCTGGAGCCGTACATGGAGGCGGAGAAGCAGCGGCGGCAGGACACGTCGACGCGCGCCCGCATCGTGCTGGCCACCGTGAAGGGCGACGTCCACGACATCGGCAAGAACATCGTCGGCGTGGTGCTGGCGTGCAACGGCTACGAGGTGATCGACCTTGGCGTGATGGTGCCAGCCGAGCGCGTGCTGGCGGTGGCACGCGAGCAGCGCGCGGCGGCGATCGGGCTGTCGGGGCTCATCACGCCGTCGCTCGACCAGATGGCCCACGCGGCGAGCGAGCTGCAGCGCGAGGGCTTCGACGTGCCGCTGCTGATCGGCGGGGCGACGACGAGCGCGGCGCACACGGCCGTGAAGATCGCGCCGCAGTACGAGCAGCCGGTCGTCCACGTGCAGGATGCGTCGCGGGTGGTCGGCGTGGTGGCAAAGCTGCTGAACCCGCAGACGCGCGAGGCGTTGGCCCGCGAGGTGGCGGCCGAGCAGGAGCAGCGCCGCGCGGCCTTCGCGCGCAAGAACGCGCGGCCGCTCGTCAGCCTGCGCCAGGCGCGGGCCAACCGACTGGCCGTCGACTGGGCGGCCGCGCCGATCGAGCGGCCCGCGTTCCTGGGCACGCGCGCGCTCGCGCCGCTGCCGCTCGACCGGCTGGTGCCGTATATCGACTGGACGCCGTTCTTCCACGTCTGGGAGCTGCGCGGGCGCTACCCGGAGATCCTGGACGACGCGACGCTGGGAGCCGAGGCGCGGCGGCTGTTCGCCGATGCACAGCACCTGCTGGCGGACATCGTGCACTATCAGCGCTTCCAGGCGCGAGCGGTCTACGGCTTCTTCCCGGCCAACAGCGACGGCGACGACATCCGCATCTACACGGACGACTCGCGCGGCGAGGTGCGCGCGGTGCTGCACACCCTGCGGCAGCAGATCCGCAAGGAGAACGGCGGCCCCAACCTGGCGCTGGCCGACTACGTGGCGCCGCTGGACTCGGGGCGGCTGGACTACGTGGGCGGCTTCGTGGTTACGGCGGGGCTGGGCGCCGACGAGCTAGTGCGGCACTTCAAGGCGCGCGGCGACGACTACACGGCGATCATGGCCGAGGCGCTGGCCGACCGGCTAGCCGAGGCCGGCGCGGAGTACCTGCACGCGGAAGCGCGGTGCGCGTGGGGCTACGGCCGCGACGAGCGGCTCAGCCACGACGACCTGCTGCGCGAGCGCTATCGCGGCATCCGGCCGGCGCCCGGCTATCCGGCGCAGCCGGACCACACGGAGAAGCGCGTGCTGTTTGACCTGCTGGACGCCGAGGCGCGGACGGGCGTGGCGCTCACGGAGAGCTACGCCATGTGGCCGGCCGCGTCCGTGAGCGGCCTGTACTTCGCGCATCCCGACGCGCGCTACTTCGCCGTCGTCTACCTCGGCCGCGACCAGATCGAGGACTACGCGCGGCGCAAGGGCCAATCGGTCGCGGAGACCGAGCGATGGCTCGCGCCGTATCTCGCCTACGAGCCGTCCGCGTCGTAGGCTTCGGGCGGCTCGTCGCGGAGCCAGGCGGCGAGGTCGGGAGGCAGCGGCACCAGCGTGACGTCGCGGGGACGCTCGCGGTCGATGCGCTGCCAGCCGCGCACCTCGTGGCCCTCGGCCACGCGCTCCTCCCCTCGCCAGACGGTGTGCTCTAGGCGGAAGGCGCGGGTGCGGACCTCCCCCACGGCCGTCTCGATCGTCAGCTCGTCGTCGTAGAGGACGGGCGCCAGGAAGCGCCCGTGGGCCTCGATCACCGGCAGCCCCACGCTCTCGCGGCGAAACAGCTCGCCGAACGGCATGCCCCAGCCCCGCAACAGCTCCAGCGTGCCGACGGCGAACCAATCGAAGAAATTGGGGTAGTAAACGATCCCCGCAGGGTCCGCCTCGCCCCAGCGCACGCGCACGGTGGTCCGAGAGCGACGCACGACTCCTCCTTCTTCCCGCGACCAGCTCAGGTTGCTCGCAGGCCGCGCACCACCTGCCGGCCGAACGCCACGACGGCCACGCTCCACGCGGCACAGGCGAGCGCGGCGAACCCGACGGCGAGCGCGTGGAGGAACCACAGGCCCGTCGCCTCCGCGAGCAGCAGCGTGCCGGCCGCGTACATGCCGATGGGGAACACCATGCCCCAGTACTGTGGGTCGTAGGCGAGCGGCAGGCGCTTGTAGGCGTGGCGCCAGACGCCGACGACGACCAGCAGCGGGATCCACCAGGTGCCGAAGACCCAGAACAGCAGGGCGAGCCCGGCCACGAACGGCACGAGCAGTCGCAGGAAGTCCCACTGCCCCGCCAGCACGACCAGCCGCGAGCCGGCCAGGGCGGTGATGGCCAGCGCGCCCATGTTGATCCAGTACGGGGGCGCCAGGCCCGTGGGCGTCATCGGCAAGAACGTCCAGCGGTAGAAGATCAGCGCGATGATGAGGACGTACAGCATGCACCCGAGCAGGAAGGTGCAGAGGGCCGCGAACAGGACGGTCCGCGGCTCGGGCGGGAAGTAGGTCGCGATGACCGAGCCGAGCACCGACAGCGACTCGGTCGAGACGACCAGGAGCAGCCAGGTGCCGTTGATGCCCGCCGCGAGCGACGGCTTGTTCTGGCGCAGCGTCACGGCGGCCATGAACGTGTACATGAGGCCGGCCCAGAGGATCCAGGCGAGGCCCCAGAGGGCGATCGCCAGGGGGTAAGCGGGCGTGAGGACGGCGATCTGGCTGCCGACCAGGCACGTGGCCGCTACACTCGTGAAGTAGGCGCCGCCGGTCGTGTGGCTCGTCAGCTCGCGGCGCACGCGCCCGGGGAACCAGCAGGCGCGCGCCAGGGTCAGCGCCCAGAGGGCGGGGTAGGCCACGAGGTTGATAGCGAACAGGGCATTCGCGACGAGGTCGACGCCCAGCACGCCGGTCGCGGTGGATATAATCCCGGTGGCCATGACAAAGGCGAAGTAGCCCGGGTACAGTTCCTCGGCTACCGCCCGCAACCGCGACCTCGCGCTCCCCACGATTCCTCCGATGCGCCCCCGCTGCCCCGGCACACGGCGCGGCGCCGCGCACGACGTGCCAGCGCGGATTCTGCACGATGCGGGCGGCTCACACAAGCGCCAGCGCGGCGGGTCGCGCAGCCGGCCGCCGGGGGCGGTCCGCCACGCGCGCTGGGCGGCAAGGCGGGCGTCGTGGCCCGGCGTCTGCACTATTTCACAACGCGAAGGAACGCCCGCGGCGCCTCGTGGCGAGGGGGGTGAGCGTGCGCCGGCGCGGGGCGAGCGAGCGGAAAGGCACACTATGGGCTTAGCGAGACAACTCGGCCACCGGACGTTTTCGTCGCTGAAGATTCGCAACTACCGACTGTACTTCACGGGCCAGGCGATCTCCTTGTCAGGGACCTGGATGCAGAGCATCGGGCAGGCCTGGCTCGTGCTCCAGCTGACCGGCTCGGGCACGGCGCTCGGGACGGTCACGGCGATGCAATTTCTGCCGATCCTATTGTTCGGCCCCTGGGGGGGCGTGATCGCGGACCGCTACCCCAAGCAGAAAATCCTGTACGTGACCCAGTCCGCGGCCGGCGTCCTGGCCTTGGCGCTCGGCGTGCTCGTGGCGACCGGCCGGGTTCAGCTGTGGATGGTGTACGGGCTCGCGCTCGGCCTTGGGCTAGTCAACACGATCGACAACCCAACGCGGCAGACGTTCGTCGTGGAGATGGTGGGGCAAGACGCGCTCCCCAACGCGGTAGCCCTGAACTCCGCGGAGATCAACCTGGCGCGAGTGGTGGGCCCGGCGATCGGGGGCGCCATCATCGCCGCGCTGGGGCTGGCGTCCTGCTTCATCCTCAACGGGCTGTCATACGCGGCCGTGCTGGTGGTGCTGTGCATGATGCGGCCGAGCGAGCTGCGGCCGGCGCCGCTGGTGCGGCGGGCGCGGGGGCAGGTGCTGGAGGGGCTGCGCTACGTCCGGTCGTCACGCGTCCTGCTGACGACGCTGGTGATGATGACGATCATCGGCATGCTGGCCTACGAGTTCTCGGTGAGCCTGCCGCTGCTCGCGGAGTTCACGTTCGGCGGCAACGCGAGCAGCTATGCGGCACTGACCGCGTCGATGGGCCTCGGCTCGGTTATCGGCGGGGTATTCATCGCCAGTCGGCGACACGTGGGGCCGCAGATGCTGGCGGGGGCGGCGCTGCTGTTCGGTTTAGTGATTCTAGGGGCGGCGGTGGCGCCCAACCTGCCGCTGGCGATGGCAGCGCTCGTGCTGGTCGGTATCTTCTCGATCAACTTCACCTCGCTGGGCAACGTCACCATGCAGCTGACCAGCCCGCCGGCCATGCGCGGGCGCGTGATGGCGCTATGGACGGTGGCCGTAATGGGCTCGACGCCGATCGGCGGGCCGATCATTGGCTGGGTCGGCGAGCACGTCGGGCCGCGCTGGGCGCTAGGGGTAGGCGGTGTGGCGGCGATCGTGGCGGCGGGCCTGGGAGCCTGGATGCTGCGGGAGCTGACGCGCGCGCCGGCTGAGGAGGCTACCACCAGGCCGGTGGGCGAGCCACTGGCCGATCGGGAGCCGGCGGAGCACGCCGCCTGAGCGGGCGCCGCGCCGGCCACGCGGCGGGCAGCGATGCGCTGGCGCCCACCGCCCAACGATTGACACCGCCTGCGTCCGGTGCCATGATGAGCCCACTCGGGGTGGGAGCGGATTTCTGCGGCGCCGGGTCGCGACGATCGTCGCCGCGGGACCGCTCCACGGTACGCCGTCGATCGGGCCGGACGTGGAGGAGCCAGCCATGGCAGCGCAGCAGACGATCCTTGTGGCGACGATCGGCCAGGGTGTCATGCGGAGCGAAGACTCGGGCGCGTCGTGGGCGCGGGTGCGCGGCGGGCTGCACGCCGAAGCGATGGTCAGAGAGCTGCTGCGGGACCCGGGGGCGCCCGGCCGCGTCTACGCGGCCACGGACCGTGGGCTGTACCGCAGCGACGACGCCGGGGCGCACTGGTCGCTGGTCGATTCGCCGCTGTGCGAGCACGCTGTGTGGGCGGTTGCGCAGAACCCCACGGACCCCAACGTACTGTATGCCGGCACGGGCACCCACTCCCGCGCGACGGTCTTCCGGTCCGCGGACGGGGGGCGGCGGTGGGAAGAGCGGCCCGTCGCCATCGCGCCCACCTGCCCCAACACGGGGACGCCCCGCGTCCTGAGCATCACGGTCGATCCGCTGGACGGTCGGAACGTCTGGATGGCGATCGAGGTGGACGGCATCCGCTACTCCGGGGACGGCGGCGATTCCTGGCAGACGCTCGATCACGTGACGAAGAACCCGGACGGCCACTGCGTGGTCGTCACGCCCGGTCCACCCAAGACGGTGTTCTACGCCGTCAACAACGAGATTTACCGCAGCGCCGACGACGGCGCCACGTGGTCGCCGCTCGGCGTGCGCGAGAACTTCCCCTGGGGGCATGTACGGAACGTCGCCGTGCACCCGACCGACCCGCGCACGCTGTTCGCGGCGATCGGCGACGCCACGCCGGGCCAGACGGGGGCGGTCATGCGGTCGCGGGACACCGGGGAGACGTGGGAGACGCTGCCGCTCGACGTGGAGCCGAACTCGACGATGTGGCGCGTCAGGGTCCAGGCCGACGACCCCAGCCTGGTCTTTGCCGGGAGCCGCTTCGGCTACCTGTACCGCAGCGACGACGGCGGCGACTCGTGGCAGAAGCTGCGGCGCGAGTTCAGCGAGATCGCGGACGTCGCCTGGTTCCCGAACTGAGCTGGGTGTCAAGTTCGAAGTGCCCGACCCCCAGGAGATCTACGCCCGCTTGCGCGAAGCCTACCCTGCCATCGGCATCCTGAAGCGGCCGTCGTCGCGTCCGTTCGCGGGCGTGACGTTGCACGATCCCGTGGGCAATTTCTTCCACCTGTCGTACGAGCGGCTCGATCGCCGCATGGACGTCTACGCGGACGCCGCGCTCCAAGGCGCGTCGCACCGGCGGCGCATCCACCACTTTCAGCTGCGCGTCATGGACGCTCCCGCCATCGCCCGGTTCTACCGCGATGTGTTCGAGCTGACCGAGTTGCCGCAAGACGCGGGCGACCCGAGTCACTACCTGACCGACGGGGTCGTGACGATGATCATCACGCCGTGGCGCATCGAGGACTTCGGCGTCTCGAACGCCGAGGCGCCGGCCATGGATCATCTCGGCTTTGCGGTCGAGAGCATCGATCAGTTCGCGGCGGACTTGGAGCGTCTGGCAAACCGCAACTATGCGCTGGCACCGAAACGGCCGCGCGCCGGGGAGAGCGAGTGCCGGATGGAGCTGCTCGCCACCTGCCGCTACGGCGGGTTTCAGTTCGGCGACCCAGACGGTATCCTGCTCGAGGTCGTCCAAGACTAGCGGCCGGCGGCCCCGCCAGCTGGCCGAGCGCTCCCTAGGCGAGCCGCCGCCCTCAGCGCGGTCTGACGCCGCAGGGAGCCCGCGGCGCCACGAGGCGGCCGGGGTGTCGGGCTTCGGAGGATGGGTATCGCAAAATTGACAGCGGGGTTGTCAGGCGCTGGACAGCCGCCCGCCTCTACGCGCGCTATCGTCTAATCAGAGACCGCGTACGGTAGCGCGGGAGGAGGCGAAATAAGATGTACGGCTACAACGGAGCATATTGGACCGAAGGGAGCGAGGTACCCCTGCCGTTCGGCGGCACGCACGACTTCTACAACATCGTGCCGCTCGGGGGCTACGCGAGCATTCTGCCGAACGGGCTCACGTCACTTCCGTGGCAGATGCCGGGTAGCACGGGAGGGTGACAGAAGGCGTCGCCGCTTGGCGCCCGAGCGGGGGGCCGGCCGCGACCGAGGCACGACAGCACTTAGCCCAGGGCCGGCGGCCCAATGCGACGATCATCGGAGCAGGCAGGCGCTAGAAAGACGAACGCCCCGGTGCGGCCCCGAAGCTTGCAGGGTCGCCGACCGGGGCGTTTGCAGAGGCGGGCTCGAGGGGATTCGAACCCCGACGGTCAACAGTTCCGCTCCCAATTCGAGCGCCGCGTGATCCCTCTTCTGCCAGGCTCTCGTGCTCCACCGTCCGGCCCCCACGGCGCCGATCCCCCGCCTTTGACACGGCCTGGCGCCCTCGCTATAGTTCCAGCGCCTGTGCGCCCCGGCCACTGCCCGTGACCTGCCTCCAAGTGATTCCGCCGAGATAGGCGCGATGGCCGAGAACATCAGTCGACGCACGCTCCTCCGATCGGCGGCCGCGGCCGGCGCCAGCGTGGCGCTCGGCGCCTGCCGCGCGGCGCCGGCCCAGCCGGTCGCGCCGGCCATCCCCGCTGCAGCGCCCGTCACCACCGCGCCGACCACGATGGTCCCCACTACAGCCCCGAGCCCGGCCAGAGTCACTATCGGCTGGGCGCCCACGACGGCGATCGCGCCGCTCTACGTCGCCATCGAGCGAGGATACTTCGCTGCGCAGGCCATCGAGCCCGAGACGATCGTCGTCCAGAACTCGAGCCAGATGGTCGCCTCGCTGGGCACCGATGAGATGAACGTCTCATTCGGGGCCATCTCGGCCGGCCTACTGAACGCCCTGGGGCGCGGCATCGCGGTCAAGGTGATCGCGCCAGTGGGCATCCAGCCGCGGCAGGGACCCGCCGCCAACCAGCTGCTGATCCGCAAGGCCCTGTGGGACGCCGGGGAGGTGACCGGCGTCCGCGATCTCCGCGGCCGGCGGGTGGCGATCGCGGGCCGGGGCTCGCTCATCGACTACATACTGTTCAAGCTGCTCCAACGACACGGCATGACGGAGCAAGACGTCGATGTCGCCGAGATGGGCTTTCCCGACATGCTCGTCGCTCTGGCCAATGCGTCGGTCGACGCGGCGTTGCCAACCGAGCCGTTCGTCACCGGCGCGATCTCGCGCGGGCTCGCGGTGGCGCTGCCTGACCCCATGGACGCCAATATCGTCGCGGGCCAGCCGACCACCTACGTCATGGCCAGCGAGCGGTTCAGCGAGAGCGAGAAGCCCGTGGCGGTCCGGCTTCTGACGGCGCTCGTCCACGCCATGCGCGCGCTGGACGACGGCCGGGCCAAGACGCCGGAGAATCTCGCGATCATCGCCAAGTACACGAAGATCGAGCCCGCGGTGCTGGAAACGAACGTCTTGACCGAATGGGACTCCTCCCTTCGCTTCGACCCGGCGTTCATTGCGGACCAGCAGAGCTTTTTTCTCGCGTCGGGTGAGTTGGACAAGGCCGTCGACCTCGACAAGTTGATTGATACGCGACTCGCCGCCGAGGCGGTTCGCCGCGCCTGACCGCTGCCGCGCCGGCCGCCTCCAGTCGCCTACGTCTCGGTCGTCTCGACGGCTGGGGCATGACGGGACGCGCGGCCGACGAGTGCCAGGACGCGCTCGGGCGTGAGCGGCAGCGCCAGCTCGGTGAGGTCGGCGAGGCCCAGCGCGGCGAGTACGGCGTTGGCGACCGCGGCCGGCACCCCGACCGTGCCCGACTCGCCCACGCCCTTGAACCCGCCCGGCGTGAGCGGCGACGGCGTCTCGAGGTGCTCCAGGTGGAGCGGCGGCAGATCGCACGCGGTCGGCACCAGGTAGTCGAGCAGCGATCCGGTCAGGAGCTGGCCGTTCGCGTCGTAGCGCAGCTCTTCGAGCAGGGTACCGCCGAAGCCCTGCGCGAGCCCGCCCTGCACCTGGCCGTCCACGATTGCCGGGTTCACCACCGTCCCGCAGTCGTCCACCACCACGTAGCGCAGCACCGCGATCGCGCCGGTCTCGCGGTCGATCTCGACCTCACAGGCGTTCACGCCGTAGGCGTAGGGGCTCTGCGCCAGGTCGAACGTCACCCGCGCCTGGAGCTCCGGCTCCATGCCGGGCGGCAGGTTCGCGGCGAGGAACGCCTGGCGCGCGACTTCGGCCAGCGTCAGGCGCCGCTCCGGGCTGCCCCGCACGACGATCTCCCCCTCCACGAGGTCCAGGTCGGCCGGGGCCGCCTCGAGGAGGTGGCCGCCGAGGCGCAAGACCTTCTCGCGCACCTGGCGTGCCGCGAGTAGCGCCGCCGATCCGCCCGTGCTCATCCCGCGGCTCGCCGCGGTGCCGAATCCCGAGTAGGGCGTGTGCGCGGTGTCGCCCACGATCACCCGCACGTCGGCCGGGCTCACGCCGAGCTGCGCGGCGCAGACCTGCGCGAGGGCGGTCTCGTGGCCCTGGCCGCTGGGCAGGAGCCCGGAGGCGAGTGTGACGCCGCCCGAGGGGTCGATGCTGACGACCGCCGTCTCGTAGGCGCTGTACAGGCGGGTCGGGCGCCCGGGCTGCGCCGAGGGCATGCCGGTCGCCTCGACGAAGCAGGCCAGCCCCAGCCCGCGCAGCTTCCCCTGCCGCCGCAGGTCGGCGTGGGCCGCGCGGTGGCCCTCCCAGTCGATCGCCTGGAGCGCGCGGCGCAGCGCCGCAGGGTAGTCGCCGCTGTCGAGCTGCCCGTGCCCGGCCGGGTTCGGGAACGGCATCTCGTCGGGGCGCACCAGGTTGCGCTCGCGCACCGCGGCCGGGTCGAGCCCCAGCCGCGCCGCGAGCGCGTCGACCGCCCGCTCCATGGCGAACACCGCCTGGGGCTTGCCGAAGCCGCGGTACGCGCCAAACGGTACCTTGTTCGTGACCACGCCGCGCAGCTCGACCTGGTACGCGCCGATCCGATACGGGCCGGGGATGGCGGCGGTCGTGATGAACGACGCGCCCACGCCCCGCGAGTGGGGGTGCGCGCCCACGTCCGCCAGCACGCGCGCCCGGACCGCGAGAAGCGTGCCGTCGTGCCGCGCGGCCAGCTCGAGGTCAATCCGCTGCTCGCGCGCGTGGACCGTCGCCAGGAAGTGCTCGCGACGATCCTCGATCCAGCGGATCGGCCGGCCGGTCTTGAGCGCGAACAGGCAGGCCAGCGCCTCTTCCGGGTAGATCTGGAGCTTGGTGCCGAACGCGCCGCCGACGTCGGGCACGACGACCCGCAGCCGCTCCTCGGGGAAGCGCAGCGCCTCCGCGAGCACCGTACGGACGCGATGCCCGGTCTGCGTGGCGAGCCAGACCGTCAGCTCGCCCGTGGCTACGTCGTAGCGCGCCAGCACGCCGCGTGTCTCGATGGGCAGGCCGGTATGGCGAGGGTAGCAGGCACGGTGCCGCACCACCACGTCGGCGTGACGGAAGGCTGCGGCCACGTCGCCGTGGGCGCTGCTCCACTGATAGGCGACGTTGTCGCCCCACTCAGGATAGAGGAGCGGCGCCTCGGCGCGCAGTGCCTCCTCCACGTCGACGATGGCTGGCAGGGGCTCGTAGTCGACCACCACGCGCTCGGCGAGGTCTTCCCCAACGTAGCGATCGGTGGCGACGAGTGCGGCGACCGGCTGGCCCACGTAGCGCACGCGCTCGGCGGCCAGGATGGGGAACGAGGCGCACTTCATGCCGGGCAGCAGCCAGTGCATCGGGATCTCGCCCACCCGGCCGTCGAGTGCGGCGGCCGTCAGCACCATCGCCGCGTCGCCCACGTCGCCGGCGTCGACGCGCCGCAAGCGGGCGTGGCCGTGCGGGCTGCGCACGACCACCATCTCGAGCGTCCCAGGCAGCTGTAGGTCGGCCACGAAGCGCCCTCGGCCCGTGAGCAGCCGCGGGTCCTCCTTGCGCGCGAGCGGGCGCCCGATCCAACTTCCAGTTGCCACCCCAACTCCCCTAAGGTGCGTGATGTGAGTTGAAGGAGAGATGCCCCGGTAGGCCAGAGGAAAGCTCCAACCCCGGCCCCGCTCGGCTCGTGGGTATGGAGGTCGCCCGTGTTTTAAGGTGCTCCGTGTGCGGTTACCGCTGCGTCTTGCCAACAAGCGATGATCTCGTCCGCCGTGGCCACCACACCAAATCGCCGACGGAGGATGTGCAGACTAGCCTCGTGCTCGGCCTGGCTGCGTGTTGCGGTGCAGTCACTGACGACTATCGTGTAGTAGTCGCGCTGGAAGGCGTCGCGCGCCAGTGACTCGACGCACACGTTGGTGGCGATGCCGGTGCAGATCAGCGCCCGCACACCGAGCGTACGCAGGATCGTCTCGAAGTTGGTGCCGATGAAGCCGCTGTAGCGCGGCTTCGTGATGACGATATCCCCAGGTGCAGGCTGAAAATCGGGGTGGAACTCGGCGCCGGGAGTACCTGGCACACAGATCTGGTGCTGGATCGGCCCCTCGCCGAGATGGCTGGTCCAGACAGCTGAGCTGGTCTGCGGAGTGTTCAGCATGCGGAAGCGGATGATGGGCAAGCCGGCGGCGCGGGCCGCAGCGGTGAAGCGCACCAGGCGCGGCAGCATTGGCTCGGCCATGGGGAAGTGACGGGAGTCGCAGAAGTCGTTCTGCATGTCGACGACGACCAGCGCGGTCAGGGGAGGGTACACGAGGTCACGCAGAGTGGTGAGCGCCTCGGTCATAAGCCAGTCTTCTCCTCTACACTGCAGGCGAAGCGCTATTGAGCCGGGCTGAAGGCGGCACAGCCGACAGAGTGCCGGTGGGTCCCTGCCCCCTCACCGCGATCGGGCTCTGGCTACGGATTAAGCGTGCCAAGCTGCGTCCGGGCAGCGTCGATGTATTGCTGGTCGACCACCTGATCCAGATCGATCGCGGTCTGCTGCTGACCCCGCGCGATGAACCAGTCCTGCTTCGCCTTCAGACTCGCGACGTTGACTCGCCCGTTCGGGTCGACGCCCATCGGCGCCATCTGTCGCCACAGGTTCGCATCCTTGATCGTGGTGTAGCGGACGAGCACCGCGATGACCTCATCCTGGTGCTGGCGGCTGCCGAAGAAGGCATCATAGTAGTCGCGCAGCCCGTGCAAGTAGGCTACCATGAAGCGCTGCGCCAGCGCGGGCTTCTCCTCCGCGAACCCGGGGGCGTATATCAACACGGCCAGCTCCTGGCCCAGGGCGAAGTCGGGGCCAGTGCGCCAGCGGGTGAGCACCCCGCGTTGCTCGCCCAGGGTGAGAAACGGCTCGACGAGCAGCGCGCCGTCGATGGCGCCGTTGCTGAGCGCCGGGAGCATGTCGGGGAACGCCATGTCGATCGCGACCACGTCGTCGATCGTCAGGCCCCCTTGGCGCAGCGCGAGGTCGAGGTTCGCCTCGTTACCGCTGGCCTCACCAGTGTAAGCCAGGGTGTGGCCCTTGAGGTCGGCGTAGCTGTTGATCACGTCAGCGAGTCCGGCACGAAGGGCCACGGCATAATCGGCGCTCCCGGGAATGACGCGCGCGTGGTCCGCGACGATCTTCAATGGGACACCACGTGCGATGGCATTGAATAGCCCAGCGCTGGGCGTGCCCCGGCCCACGTCGAGCTGGCCGGCACTCATCGGCGCCACCATGCGCGCCGCCGTGTCGAAATGCTCGAGAGTCACCTCCAGGCCCTGCTCTTGGAAGTAGCCCTTCTCGATCGCGAGGTACGTGTAGCTGTCGGTGGCCAGGCCGAGGTCCGCTACCCGCACGCCCTCAGGCTCTGCAGGACTGGCGCCGGTAGATGCCGCGGTACGCTCAGCGGGCGCTGCTCCCGCAGGGTGAGAGGCCGTAGCGTTAGTTGCCGTTGTCGGGGCGGCAGCCTGGGGAGCGGCGCCGCCGGCAGCAGGGGAGGGCGCAGACGAGCGACCACTGGATGCGCCCCCCCCGCAACCGACGAGGAACACCAGCGCACAGAGCGCAGCGGTCAAGCAGCGCATACCGGCAACTTCCCCTGCAGGTTGGGGCGGCGCTCCACGCCGTAAGGACGACGGGGGCTTTGAGGGCGGCGGGGGAGTGTGACCACCCGCACACCCAACGGCCATCAAGCCCAACAACGGTCCGACGAACGCTGATCGCAGCAGACGATGACAGGCCCCGCACGGTCGAGCGCTAGCTGCTCTAGGGAGCGGTACCATCGCCTGTTGTCTCTCCGGCTGCACGCGTCTCGCGCTGACGAGGAGGCGGTCGTGGCCGATGCGTTAGCACAGCGGTCTGGCAACGTCAGACCGCTGTGCTAACCTGGTGAGTCAGCTTAGACCCCGCTGCCGACGACCGAGGGCAGGCGCAGCAAACGACCGGCATTCTCGCGCAGGATCAGGCGGTTCACGCTGTCAGGCAGCGTGCTGTGCTCTAGAAACTCGGCGACCGGATCGGCCACGCCATCCCAGTGGGCGTAGTCGGTGGCGAACACGAAGCACTCGGCACCCACGTACTCGACCGTGGTGGCGATGTTCGGCTCGTCGGGGTCGCAGGAGATGGCGCACTGGCGGCGGAAGTAGTCCGAGGGCTTCTGCCGCAGCCATGGTACCTCCCGGCCGCGCTTCTCGTAGTGCTCATCCATGCGCCAGAGCCAGTAGTGCAGCCACGAGCAGCCCGACTCGAGGAACACCGGGCGCAAGTTCGGGTGCCGCTCCAGCGCGCCGCCGCCGATCAGCGACAGCGAGGCGAGCATCTGCTCGAACGGATGGGCCACCATGTGTGTGAAGAAGAAGACGTCGAAGCGGTCGGCGCCGGCCGTCGGCATGTTGACGCCCGTCCCCTCGTGGATCATCAGCGGCACGCCGAGGTCCGCCACGGCCGCGTAGAAGGGGTCGAGCGCGGGGTTGTCGAGAGTGCGCGTGCCCTCGCGCACCCAGTACGGGTTGGGCCGGACCGACACGGCCTTGAAGCCGTACTCCTTGACGGCGCGCTCCAGTTCGCGGATGCTGGCGTCCACGTCCTGCAGCGGCACGACGGCCACGCCGATCAGGCGATCGGGCGCGATGCTGCAATACTCGGCCGCCCAGGTGTTGTAGGCTTTGCAGAGCGCCGCCGCGAGCTTCGGGTCGCGCACCCCGCCGATCCCAAGCCCCTGAGTGGGGAGCAGCACGGCCGCCTCGATGCCGAGCGCGTCGAGATCCTGGAGGCGCCGCTTCGGATCGAAAGCGCCCGCCGGCCGCGCCGTGTAGCCCTGGGTCGGGCTCAGGTTGAGGCCATCGGTCTTGCCCCGCGCGCGGCCCGACGCCTTCGGCATCAGCCGTCCCTCAACCAGGAGCCACTCGATGCCCGCGCCGTCCTGAATGATCTTCGGGGCCTGCGGCTTGTACTCCGTGTCGATGTACCGCTCCCACATGCCCGGCGGCTCCAGCACGTGGCCGTCGCAGTCGATCGCGCGATACTCCCGGCGCTCCATCGGCTAGCCTCCTCACTGCTTCGGGATGGCGGTTATGCGCCCTCATTCCGTCAGTCGCCGCTTGCACGATTCACCCGTAGGGTGAATCGTGCAAGCGGGCATCCACGGCTTAGGGCGAGCCACCCTGGTAACGCCCGAGCCGCTCCAGCGCAGCGTCCAGAAAGCTGGTGTCGATCGCCCGTGCGAGGTCGATGCGCTGCGGCTGGCAGCCTTTGGCCAGGTAGTACTCTTGGTCCTCGGCCATGCTCGCACGGTTGAGGTCGCCGTTCGGGTCCACGCGCGGCAGCACGATCTGGTCGTAGAGCGCGCGCTGCTTCACGGGGGTGGTGTCGATCATGATCTGGATCACTTCGTCGCGGTCGCGCCGGTCGCCGAACAGCGCGTTGTAGTAGTCGCGCTTGCCCCGCAGGACCGCCTCCATGAAGCCGGTGGCCAGCTCCTTCCTGCTGGAGAAGGCGGGCGAGTAGAGCATGACCGCGAGCTGGCGGTTGGTCTCGTAACGGTGCAGGATCACACCGGTGCCGTTGCCCTCCATCAGGATCGGGAGGGGCTCCGGGGGGTTGGCCACGTCGAGGCTGCCGTTGGCGATGGCCGCCGGCACGTCGCCAAACGCCATGTAGACCGTTTCCACGTCGTTCATCGTCAGCCCGCCCGTCGCCAGGTACTGAGCCGCCGACACCTCCGGCTCTATGCACTCGGCCGCGAGCTGGAGCTTCAGCCCCTTGAAGTCGGCGACGCTCTTCACCCGCCCGCTGTCGACCAGGTCTTTGCGCAGTACGGAGGCGATCGAGCCGTCCTCGCCATAGTGCCCCGAGACGATGTGGAGGTTGATGTTCCGCCCCACGGCGTTGTACAGGCCGGCGGAGAGCGCGCCGCCGCCGACCACGTCGAGCTGGTCGGCGCTCAGTGGCGCGATCATCAGCGCGCCGCTCTGGAAGACCTGCATCTCGGGCTGGATGCCCGCCTCGCGGAAGTAGCCCCGCTTGTCCGCAAGGTAGAAGGGCGCGTCGGCGATCGTGTTGATCACGCCGATAGTGACCGTCTGGAGCGCGGCGCTCGGCGCCGGCGCCGCGTCCTGAGCGGCCAAGCTGCTCGCCGCGGGCACCGCGGCCGGCGGCGCGCTGGTGGCCGCCGACGCCGGTCCAGCAGCCGACGGCTGGGCGGCTGGCGCGCATGCCAGGAGCGTCATGAGGATGAGCGCGCCGGCGAGGCTCGCGACAAGCGACCGGGCGAGCGCGCGCCGGCGGGTGGGCCGCGCGGGCATCCTACGGCTCCCCGAAGAAGCGAGCCGCGTTGTCCCACAAGATCTTCCGCTTCTGTATGTCTGTCAGGTCGTTGCGCTCCAGGATCTCCGCGGCGGCGTTCTCTCGCATCTCGGGATGGGGGATGTCGGAGGCGAACAGGATCTGGTCCTCGCCGATGCACTCGATCTCCTGGGGCAGGACGCGGTCCTCGGCCTCACAGGCGACGTAGATGTTACCCGACCGCGCGTAGTCCTCGATCATCCTCACGGGTACGTCGGTGGCGTACGGCAGCCCGTTCGTCTTGGCCTGCGTCAGGTAGTTGTCCATCCGCGGTACCGCGTAGAGGACCCATTCTGAGCCGAATTCAAGGAACGCGACCTTCAGGTCGGGGTAGCGGTCCAGCAGCCCGCCGGCCGTGATGGCGAAGAAGGCCATGAATACGGGCACCGACATGCTCAGGATGTTGCCCATGTACATGGTGCGCGCGAGGTTCCAGAGCGGCGGATAGCTGGCGCCGAAGTGGATGCACAGCGGCAGGCGGGCGCGGGTCAGCTCGTCGAACACGGGGCTGAACGCCGGGTCGGAGAGCAGTCGCTCGCCCGCGGTGCTGAAGGTGATGGCCGCGACGGCGCCCAGCTCCCGCATCTCGCGAATCGCCCGGCAGGCCTCGTCGGGGTGCCGCAGCGGCAACAGCCCGCTAAACTTGAGCCGCTTCGCGTTGTACTGACACGCTTTCCCAACATAGCGGTTGTACGAGCGGTAGAGCGCCGCCTCCAGCTCCGGATCGGTCGTCCAGATGGCGTAGAAGGTCGACGGATAGACCACCGACGTGTCGATGCCCATCTGGTCCATGATCTTGAGGCGCTCGTCGGGATCGGAGAGGTCTTGTCCCCCGAACTGCATCAGGCTCACGCGGCTGTCGGTCATCGTGGCGACGCCCGGGAACGTCTCGAGGTCGAGGGAGCCGCGCGGGGTGTTGCCCGGCTGGGCGCGCTCGCCCCAGGGGTGGGGGATCACCACCCCGTCGCAGAACCACGACGTCTTGTAGCCGCTCATCTCCTCGGCGTCCTCGACGTGGACGGGGCGCGGCCGGCGCGCGCGCAGGCGCTCGGGCAGGTCGGCCCACGCGCGCTGGCTGACGACCACGTGGGCGTCGGCGTCGAAGACACGGTGCCCGTGAAGCATGCTGTTTCCCCCTTCGGCTGGGCGCGCCGCGCCGCTTACGGGACGACGGCCACCAGGTCGACCTCGACCATCATCCCGTCGATGGCCAGCCGCGAGACCTCGACCATCGTCGAGACGGGCGGGTTCTCGGTGTTGATGAATTCGGCCCGCACGTTGCGGAACGGCCACTGCTGGCTCTTGATGTCGGTCACGTAGACGTTCATCTTGACCACGTCGTTGAACGACGCGCCGGCCAGCTCCAGACACCGCTGGATGTTCTGGAACGTGGCGCGCACCTGCGCCTCGAAATCGTTCCCGCCGACGAGCCCGAGGTTCGCGTCAAGCGGGCCCTGCCCGGCGACGTAGACGACGGCGCCCGGCTGGTCGACGCGGACCACGTGGGAATACCCGCGCGGCAGCGAGTTGAGCGCTCCCGAGGGGTTGAGGAACCTCCGCTCCATCTGACTACCTCCACGCGGCGCGGGATTCGGGTGCCTGGCGAACGGGCAGCCCCTCGCCCCGCCCGGCGCAGTCCAACCGAACGCGACACGGGCGTGCCAGCCGGGGCCAGCGCGCACGGCCGGCGCGCTACACCCGGGTCAGGGGCTCGAAGACCGACGTGATCTCTTGGTGCCCGTCGTTCGCCGTCAGCGCTTCCTCGCGGTAGTGGCCGAAGGCGTCGAGGACCGGCCGGTCGGTGACCGAGAACAGCAGGCTGTCGCCCACTGCCTGGTTCGCGTGCTCATGCCAGGTCCACGGTGGCACCACGAAGACGTCCCCCTTGGCCCAGTCGAAACGCTGCCCGGCGATAACGCTATACCCCTGGCCGCGCGTTACCAGGTACACCGTGCTGGTCGTCGCGCGGTGGCTGCGCGTGTGCTCGCCCGGCCGCAGCATCTGTATGTGGCAGCCGAGCGTCGGCAGCGTAGGGCCGGAGGTGAACGGGTTGACGTAGTCGAGCAGGATGCCGTCGTACGGGCTGCCCTCGGAGTCCCGCAGCGATTCGAGGATCGGAGCGGTATCGGCCCAGGCGTAGCGGACGATAGGCACGTCCTCGGGGTATTGCTCGGCGGGCCGGGCCAGGCCAACCCGCTGCGCCGTGAAGTGGACTGGCTTGGTGAGTAGCTGGCGCTCTGTCGGATACGGCTCGAAGAAGCTCGTACGGAGGAGATTCACGAGGGGGTAATCCAGCGCATCCAGCCAGATGATGTCGCGGCCGGTCTGGTTGGCGTGGTCGTGCCAGGTCCAGCGGGGCGTGAGGATGAGGTCGCTCTCCTCCATGAGGAGCTTCTCCCCCTGCACCGCGGTGTACACCTCCCCACCGCCGCCCTGTACGACGAAGCGGATCGCGGCCGCCGTGTGGCGGTGGGCGGGCGCGACCTCGCCGGGCCGCACGAGCTGGAAGGCGGTGCCGATCGTGTGGCTCGTGCTGTACACAGAGGCCAGGTCGGGGTTGAGGTGCTCCATCGAGCGGCGCTCGCCGCCGCGCTCCGGCGTGACCAGCTCGCCGGCCCGCATCAGGAAGCCGTGGAACAGATCCCATTTCCAGAGGTAGGGGCGATAGCCGGCCACCGGCTCGCGCGTGACGAACTTCGACACGTATACCCAGGTGGGCAGGGCATGGCCCTTCGCCATGTCGGCGTGAAGCTGCTCCAGCGCAGCGTCGTGCGCTTGCGCGGCCTGTGCGCTTGGGACTTCGGTCGTCTGCATGGTCGTCTCCCGAACGCGACTGCAATGTCCCACCACCTGACGCTGCCCGCCCCGGTGCGGACGATAGTGCACTCACTGCCTGAACCCGCGCTCGCGGCCACTGTACTGCGGACTTGCTTTCATGTCAATAAACGCTATGATTGACCTGATTTCACGCAAACGTGAATCTGGAGTCGGTGAATGAACCTCCACCGCCTGGCCGTGTTCCGCGCGGTAGTGGAAACGGGGGGCATCGTCGCCGCCGCGCGGCAGCTGGTGATGAGCCCGGCCGGCGTGAGTATGCGGCTCCGCGCGCTCGAGGAAGAGGTCGGAGTGCGGCTATTGCAGCGGCGCGCCCGTCGTGTCGTCCCGACCGAAGCCGGCGAAGTACTCTACGCTTATGCCGTGCAAACGCTCAGCGGCGCTCAGGATGTCTACCGAGCGTTTGCCGAGATCCAAGAGGGCAACCGTGGGCGGATTGCAGTGGGGGCGAGCATCGGAACTGCTGCCCTGCTCATGACCCAGCTCCTCGGCGCGTTCGTGCGGCAGTACCCATCCGTTCACTGCACGATTACAGTCGATGCGCTCGAGCGCGTGCGCGAGCTGGTTCTGCAGGGACAATGTGATTTCGGGTGCGTTCTGAGCGCCGGGCCAGTACCGGGGCTGGTGCACGAGCCGCTGCTGCGGGCGGAGGTCATCCTGGCCGTGCCACCCGCGCATCCACTGGCCCGTGTGCCACGCGTGACGCCCGCGGACATACTCCAGCACCGCTTCGTGACCGGCTTGCCGGGCACGGTGCACCGCACCATCATCGATGCGCTGCTCGCGTCGAGCGGGGTGGCCGGCTACGCCGTGGCGATGGAGCTGACCGATGCCGATTCCATCCGCCAGGCCACGCGCGACGGGGTAGGCATCGGGATCGTGATCCGCAGCACCGTCGTGACGGATCTCGCGCAGGGAGCCCTCCGCGAGCTGCACTGGGACCACGCGCCGCTTCTGGTGCAGTACGAGCTGGTATATCGACGGGGACACCACTGGTCGCCGCTGCTCCAACAGGCGCTAAGCCGCCTGCGCGAGGCGTGCGCGCCGCACCTCGCTGGTGGGCTAGTGTGACTCTACTCGGCGCAGCAGGCGAGCCCGTCCGCTTCCCCCTCGCCGAGCAAGGCCGCGAGCCGTGGGAACCGACCGCGGAAGCAGTCCACGCCTCGCCGCCACTCGCCCGGGCGGCCGCGGCGGCCGGCTGGACGAACACCGTGCGGATGGTGGCGGCCTCCATCTGCGCGGACGACGTGCCCGCGGCATGCGCGGATGCCATGCCCAAGCAGCGGAACCAGCGGGCCGCGACGCTGTTCGAGGAGATCGTGATCGACGACGGCCACGCGGTCCGCACGATCCTGCGGCCGGAATAGCCTGCCCTTGTTCGCGCTTGACGCGCGCCTGCGGGCGCCCAGCACGACAACGCCCCCGCAGGTTTCTGCGGAGGCGTCAACCCAGCGTTGCACGGGCGGGCTCGAGGGGATTCGAACCCCCGATCTCGGCCTTGACAGGGCCGCATGTTAGGCCGCTACACCACGAGCCCTCGCACCCATGATCCTACCATATCGGCGCCGAGCCGGCAAACTCGTCCGCCCGCCGGGCAGCGGCCGGCCTGGCATTGGAGCCACGGAGCGAGCACGGCAGCCGACGAGCGCCATGCGGGTCATGCTAGGCCGAGCGCCTGCCGCTGGGCGGCTAGTAGCTCGCCGATACCCTTCGCGGCGAGGTCGAGCAGTGTGGTGAAGGCCGCGCGCGGGCAGGGCCGGCCCTCGGCGGTCGCCTGTACTTCGACTAGCTCGCCGCCGTCGGTCATCACGACGTTCATATCCATGTCGGCGCGAGCGTCCTCCTGGTAGGGCAGGTCGAGCACGGGCACGTCAGCGACCACCCCAACGCTCACGGCCGCTACCGCCCACCGCAGCGCCCGCGTGTCGGCCAGACCCGCGGCGGCCAGGTGCCGGATCGCTAGCGCCAGTGCCACGTAGCCGCCCGTGACCGCAGCGGTGCGGGTGCCGCCATCGGCCTGGAGCACGTCGCAGTCGACGGTAATAGTGCGCGGCCCGAGCAGCGCGGCGTCGACGGCGGCGCGCAGGCTGCGGCCGACCAGGCGGCTGATCTCCTGGCTGCGGCCGCTGGCCTGGCGCTCGCGCGGCACGCGGTCAGGTGTCGAGGGCGGCAGCATGCTGTACTCGGCGGTCACCCAGCCGCGGTTGCGGCCCTCGAGAAACGGCGGTACTTGCTCGCGCACGGTCGCGGCGCACAGCACCCAGGTGTTGCCCATCGTCACCAGGCAGTTCGCCGGATGCTGGGACAGGAAGCCCGGCTGCAGCCGGACTGGGCGAAGCTGATCGGGCTCGCGGCCGTCGGCGCGTGGCATGGGCGGCGCTCCCTTCGTCGGCGTGGTGAGTTGCGGGCAGCAAGCACGCGACGTTGCTTGGTATCAGCGGTCGAGCGCCGTGCGGGCGGTCCGCGCCGCCTCGGCCTGCGTCGGCGTCAGGTAGCCAGCGCGCACCATCGCCGCGATGACGACCGCCTGGCGCGCTTTCACGCGGGGCAGGGCGTGGATCGGATCGTATAAGGACGGGGCCTGTGGCAGCCCGGCCAGCATGGTGCTCTCGGCCAGCGTCAGGTCCGCCGCCGGCTTGTGGAAGTACACGCGCGCGGCGCTGCCGACGCCGTAGGCGTACGGGCCAAAGTAGATGCTGTTCAGGTACATCTCCAGGATGTCCGCCTTGCTGTAGCGTAGCTCGAGCTTGGCGGTCATCGCCAGCACGAGCAGCTTGCGCTCGGCCGTTGGGTCGCTGCGCTCCAAGTAGCGCTTGGCAAGCTGCTGGCTGATCGTGCTGCCGCCCTGGACCGGATGGCCGGCGCGCACGTTAGCCAGCATCGCGCGGATGGTGCCCAGCACGTCGAGGCCACGGTGCTCGTAGAAGCGGGCGTCCTCGGTGGCCACGATTGCCTGCTGCAGCGAGGCCGGCACCTGATCGAGCGGCACCCACTCGGCGTGATGGGCGCTGGCCTGCGCCATCAGGTCGTCCTTCGCGGGGCCGGCCGGCGGCACCTCGCGGAGCAGGTAGAGCGCGCCGGCCAGCGCGCCGAACAGCGCGGCCAGCATTAGAACGACGGCGAGCGTTCGAAAGGCGGCGGCTACGCCCGAGCGGCGCCGCGCCGGCCGGCGGCGGCCGGGTCGCTGGGCGGCGAGTGGCACCGGCTGGCCGCCGGTCAGGGCGCGGTTGGCGGGCCGCGCCATTACAGACGGTCCTTCAGGACTTGCGCGGTGCTGCGCGTCATGCCGGGCACGGCGGCTAGCTCGTCGACGCTGGCCGAGCGGATGCCGTTCAGCGAGCCGAAGGCGCGCAGCAGCGCCCGCTTGCGCTTGGGACCCACGCCCGGCAGGTCGTCGAGCGCGGAGCGCAGGCCTTTCTTGCCGCGCAGCTTGCGGTGGTAGGTGATCGCAAACCGGTGGGCCTCGTCGCGGATGCGCTGCACCAGGAACAGGCTCTGCGAGCCGCGCGGCAGCAGGACCGGCTCGGCGCGGCCCGGCAGGAAGATCTCCTCGCGCTCCTTGGCGAGGCCGACCACCGGGATGGCGACGAGCGCCAGGTCCTCCATCACCTTCAGCGCGGCGCCGAGCTGCCCCTTGCCGCCGTCCACGATCACCAGGTCGGGCACCTTATCCCAGGAAGACGCGGCCGGCTGGTCGCCGTCCTCTGGCGCCGCCCCCTCGGCGTGAGCCTCGCGCAGGCGCTTGAAGCGCCGCGCCAGCACCTCGGCCATCGACGCGAAGTCGTTCGCGCCCTCGACTGTCTTGATCTGGAAGCGCTTGTAGTCCGAGCGCTTCGGCTTGCCGCGCTCGAAGACGACCAGGCTAGCGACCGAGTTGGTGCCCTGGGTGTTCGAGATGTCGTAGCACTCGATGCGCTCGGGGGCCGAGTCCAGCTCCAGGTGCTCC
This sequence comes from Pseudomonadota bacterium, assembly GCA_021325365.1. Next base: position 91,976 of record JAJPHF010000135.1, on the reverse strand, counting down.
TGCAGCTCCAGTAGCGCGCCGGTGGTGCGCGCGGCGTCGCTCAGCCACTCGACCTTCTGGCGCTCCAGCGCCTCGCGCGCGTTCTCGGCCGCTAGCTCGACCAGCCGCCGGCCGCTGCCGCGGCGGGGCACGCGCAGCGCCACACGGTGCCCTGCCTGGTCCAGCAGCCACGCCTCCAGACTCGCCGGGTCCTCCACGGGCGCGGGCAGGATGATCTCGCGCGGCAGCTGCGTGGCCGCGCCGTAGTGCTGCAGCAGGAACGAGGTCACGACGCTGCTGTCGCTCTCGTCGGCGGCGCCCTCCAGCAGAAAGTAGTCGCGCCCGCGCAGCTTGCCGTCGCGAATGTAGAACACCTGCACGCACACATTGCCGTTCTCGCGGGCCAGCCCCAGCGCGTCCTGCTCGACGCGGCTATCGGCCACCACGCGCTGCTGCACGATGATGCGCTCGGCGGCGCGGATGCGGTCGCGCAGCCCGGCGGCGCGCTCGAACTGCAGCGCTTCGGCCGCCTCCTCCATCTCTCGCCGCAGCGTGTCCAGCGCGTCGTCCTGCTTGCCCTCTAGGAACCCGGCGGCGCTCTCAATGAGCTGACGATATTCCGCGTTGCTCACGGCGCCAATGCACGGTGCCACGCAGCGCTTGATGTCGTAGTAGATACAGGCGCGGCGATCGGTGCCGGTGATGGGCTTGCGGCAGCGGATGTAGGGGAACAGCCGGTTGAGCGTGTCCAGCGTGTTGCGGACGGCGTCGGCGTCGGTGAACGGGCCGAAGTAGCGAGCGCCGTCGGCCGCGGTGCGCCGCACGATGCCCACGTGCGGCCACGGCTCCTGCACCGCGATGCGAATGTACGGGTAGGCCTTGTCGTCGCGCAGGCGCACGTTGTACCGCGGCCGCTCGCGCTTGATGAGGTCGGCCTCCCAGCGCAGCGCCTGCACCGGCGAGTCGGTCAGGATGTAGTCGACGTCGACGGCCTCGCCGACGATGCTCTGCTTCTTCCGGTCGTGTTCGATGCCCTGGAAGTACGAGCGCACGCGGTGCTGGAGCGAGGTGGCCTTGCCGATGTAGATGATGCCGCCGGCCGCGTCCTTGAACAGGTAGACGCCGGGCCGGTCCGGCAGCGCGCGCAGCCGCTCCGCGAGCAGCCCTTGAGCTTGCATGTGTTCGCTCCTTGCCCGCGTCAACACCCGCGAGCAGAGGAGATTCTACCACTCCGCCGGGCTCAGGCCTCGGCGGGCTCGACGGCGAGGGCGTGGAGCACGGGTGCGGTCGAGCCGAGAAAGCTGAACATGCCCAGGACGCGCAGGCGCTCGCCGGGTGCGGGTAGCGGTAGGTCGCGGTAGGCCACGTTGACCCAGGTGGCCCGGCCCGCGAACGAGAACACGCGGTTCTCGGCGTGGACCTGCTCGACGGTGCCGGTCTGCACCGTGTAGTAGCCGAGGCGCGTCCAGAGAAGCCGGTAGGCGGTCTTGAAGGCGTCCGGCAGCGGCTCCCAGCCGGGCACCCGCCATCCGAGGCGGCGGTCGAGGATCAGGACGCCGCGCCGGGGCGCCGCGGCCGCATCGTAGACCAGGAACTTGCACGCTAGCAAGGCCCGCAGTGCCTCGACGCCCACGTCGGGCGGCGTGAGCACTTCGGTGTGCCCGACGGGCGCCAGCCGCTCCGCGAGCGCGAGCAGCGCTGATGGATCGTCGCTGCCCGGCGCGAGCAGCACCGACCGCGCTAGCGGTAGCAGCCGCTCGGCCACCTGCCGCTCCTCCTCCGGGTCGGTGGCCACCGGCGAGCGCTCGGGACGGCGAAAGAGGCGGGTGGGCCACGCGAGCATGCATCGCTCCCCGCCGCGCCGCTGACGCGGGCCGCGGCCATCTGGTACACCGGGAGTGTACCAGACGCCCCGGCGCCCCACGCCACGTGCGCGGTGGGCGCCAGCACGGAGGAGCGGTGCCGAAGACGCTGGGCGAGCTAGTAGCCGCGACGCCGGGCGCGCAGCTGGTCGCGGGCGACCCCCGCACCGTCGTCGGCGCCATCACTCATGACTCCCGGGCCGTCGAGCCAGGCGCGCTGTTCGTTGCGCTGGCCGGTCAGCGTTTTGACGGCACGGCGTTCGTCGGCGAGGCGGTGCGGCGCGGCGCAGTGGCGGTCGTGAGCGAGCGCGCCACGCCCACCGCCGACGGGGTGGCCTGGGTGACGGTCCCGGCCGGGCGCCGCGCGCTGGCCGATCTCGCGGCCGCCTGGCGGGATCACCCGGCGGAACGGCTGCGCTTGATCGGGGTCACGGGCACGGACGGCAAGACGACGACCACGCGGCTGATCGGCAGCCTGCTCGCGGCCGGGGGACGGCGCTGCGGTTGGTACACGACGGCCGACCTGAAGATCGGCGAGGCGGTGCGGCCGAACGCGGAGCACCACACGACGCCCGAGGCGGACCGCGTGCAGGAGGTGCTCGCGGCGATCGCCGACGGCGGGGCCGACAGCGCAGTGCTCGAGGCTAGCTCGCACGCGCTGGCGCAGGAGCGGCTGCGGGGCTGCACCTTCGACGTGGGCGTGTTCACGAACCTCAGCCCCGAGCACCTGGACTACCACGGCTCGCTCGACGCCTATCTGGAGGCGAAGGCTCGCCTGTTCACGATGCTGGGCGAGCCGACCGCCAAGCGCGGCCGGCGGTATGCCGTGCTGAACGCCGACCAGCCGGCCAGCGCGCGGTTGCGGGCCGTCTGCTCGGTCCCTGTCGTCAGCTACGCGTTGGACGCCGATGCCGACGTGCGCGCCGAGGACGTGCGGGAGAGCCTGGACGGCTTCGAGATGGTCGTCCGCACGCCCGAGGGGCGGTGGCCGCTGGCGACCCGCTTCGTGGGCCGGCACAACGTGGCGAACTGGCTGGCCGCGGTGGCGGTGGCGCTGGCGGAAGGCGTGTCCGCGGCGGCGATTCAGGCCGCCGGGCGCACGATCGAGCCACCGCCGGGTCGCTTGCAGCCGGTGCGGCGCGGGCAGCCGTTCGGTGTCTACGTGGACTTCGCACACACGCCGCAGGCGCTGCGGGCGGCCCTCACTGCCGTGCGCGCGGGTACCCGAGGCCGCGTGCTGCTCGCGTTTGGGCACGCCGGGAACCGGACGCGCGAGAATCGGCCGGTGCTGGGCGCGATCGCCGCTGAGCTGGCGGACTACTTCGTCATCACGAACGACGACGCCTACCCGGAGGACCCGGAAGCCATCGCCACGGCCATCGAGGCGGGCGCGCGGGGGGTGGGCGCAGTCGAGGGCGAGCAATATTGCCGCTTGCTGGACCGGCGCGCGGCCATTCGCCACCTGCTGGGTCGGGCGGCGCCGGGCGACGTCGTGCTGTTGGCGGGCAAGGGGCACGAGGCATTCCTGCACGTCGAGGCCGTGGCCGAGCCGTGGAGCGACGTGGCGGTGGCCGAGGAGCTGCTGGCCGAGCTGGGATTTTGCCGCCAGTAGCGGAGGCCTCTTCAGCGCCGAGGCGTGTGGGTTTCCGCGGTGAGCGCGCGCGTCAGAAGGTCGGCGATAGCCGCGCGAGGCGGCTGGCCCTCGTAGAGCACGCGGTAGACGGCCTGGCAGATCGGTAGGTCGACGCCGGCCGCCTGCCCGAGGGCGACGACGCCGCGCGTGGCTGGCACCCCCTCGACGACCATCGGCGTTGATGCGAGAATCTCGGCCAGGGCCCGGCCGTGGCCGAGCTGCTCGCCCGCCCAGCGGTTGCGGCTGTGGTGGCTGGTGCAGGTGGCGATCAGGTCGCCCACGCCGGCTAGGCCCGCGACTGTCGCCGCCTGGCCGCCATAGGCGGCCACGAGCCGGCCTAGCTCGGCGAGACTGCGGGTGATGAGCGCGGCTTTCCCGTTGTCGCCGCAGCCCAGTCCGTCGGCCACGCCCGCCGCGATCGCGATGACGTTCTTCGCGGCGGCGCACAGCTCGACGCCCACCACGTCCGCGCTGGTGTACAGCCGAAAGGCCGGCGTGGCGACGGCGTCTTGCAGCGCCCGAGCCGCGGCCTCGTCCGCGCAGGCGACCACCGCCGCGGTCGGCAGCGCGCGGGCGACCTCTTCGGCGTGGTTGGGGCCGGCCAGTGCGGCGAGGCGGGCGGCGACCGAGTCGCCCAGCTCGGCGGCCAGCACCTCGGTGGGCCGCCGCCACGTCTCCGGCTCTAGCCCCTTCGTACCGACGAGGAGCAAGGCGTCGGGGCGCAGGCACGGCGCGAGGCGACGGCTCAGCTCGCGCAGGGCGCGCATGGGCGCCGCGACGAGCACGATGGGAGCGGACGCCACGGCGGCGGCCAGGTCCGTCGTCGGCTCGACGCCGGGGGGCAGGCCGACACCAGGCAGGTAGGCGGCGTTCTCGCGCTCGCGCGCCAGCGCGGCCGCTAGCTCCGGCCGCCGCGCCCAGAGCGCGACGCGGTGGCCCCGCTCCGCGAGCACGCGAGCCAGCGCCGTGCCCCAGCCCCCCGCGTTCAGGACGGCGACGTCGGCCACGCTATTGCTCCTGCTGTGTCTGGCGGGCGCCAGTCCGAGGCGGTCTCGTGGCTATAATAGCCCCGCGCGGGCGCAAGGGGGATAGCGATGCTGCTTCGCTGGGTCGGATTGCTGGCCGGCGCGTACCTACTCGGCGCGTTCCCCACTGGCGCGTTGGTGGCGCGCGCGCGTGGCGTCGATCTGACCCAGCACGGCAGCCGCCGGACGGGCGCGACCAACGCGCTGCGTGTATTGGGCAAGCGGGCCGCGGCCGGCATCCTGCTGGGCGATGCGCTGAAGGGCGTGCTGGCGGTGCTGCTCGCGCGACGCTGCTTGCGGAGCGACTGGGCGCCCCCGGTCGCCGCGCTCCTGGCCATGACGGGGCACACCTACTCGGTGTTCCTCGGCGGCAAGGGGGGCCGGGGCGTCGCCACGGGGCTGGGCGCGCTCCTGGCGCTGTCCCCGGGCGCGCTGCTCGTGGCGGCGGTCGCCGGCGTCGGCACCATCGCGGGCACGCGTATCGTCTCGCTCGGCTCGCTGGCGGGCGCGCTGGCGGGCGGCGCCGCGCTGGCCGCTCAGGTGACGCGCGGGCGCGCGCCGCGCGCCTACCTCATCTTCGCGGCCGGCGGCGCGGGCTTTCTGCTGTACTCCCACCGCGACAACGTGGCGCGGCTGCTCGCGGGCACCGAGCGCCGGCTGGGGCAGCCAGCGCAGATGGACGAGGCGCCCGCGGCGCGGTCAGAGCGGAGCAGCCAGCCGGCCTGAGCAGGGGCCGAGAGCGGCGCGAGGGGATCTCGTCGAGCGACCGCGAGACGCGGGGAACGTCTCGCGGGCTACGAGCGGGCGCGGCGGGGCAGCGCCTGGGGGGTGACCTCGGCGCTCGCGTCGATCTGGCGCAGCAGCGTGGCCATCTCGATGGCGCCCACCGCGGCGTCGTAGCCCTTGTTGCCGGCCTTGGTGCCCGCGCGCTCGACCGCTTCCTCGATGCTGTTCGTCGTCAGCACGCCGAAGATGCACGGCACGCCGGTCTGCAGCGCCACGTTGGCGACGCCTTTGGCGGTCTCGCTGCAGACGTAATCGAAGTGCGGCGTGGCGCCGCGGATCACCGCGCCCAGACAGATGACCGCGGCGTAGCGACCGCTCTGGGCGAACCGCTGGGCCGTGATGGCGATCTCGAGCGCGCCGGGCACCCAGGCGAGGTCCACGTCGGCGTCGGCGGCGCCGTGACGGCGCAGCCCGTCGCGCGCGCCCGCGAGCAACTGCTCGGTGATGAAGCCGTTGAAGCGCGCGACGACGATCGCGAATCGCAGCCCAGATGCGACCAGCGGCCCCTCGTACACCGTTGCCATCACTGCCTCTCCTCGGAGCGCTCGCGCGGACCGCACCGGCGGCCCGGCGTCAGATGCCTTCCGCGGGCCCCAGCCCGAGCAAGTGCCCCATCTTTTGCTGCTTCGTCAGCAGGTAGCGCTGGTTCTCGGGGCGCACCGGCGTCTGGATCTTCTCCATGTCCACGATCTCCAGCCCGAACGCCTCGAGCCCCACGCGCTTCGTGGGGTTGTTGGTCATGAGCCGCATGCGCCGCACGCCGAGGTCGACCAGGATCTGCGCGCCGATGCCGTAGTCGCGGGGGTCGGGCGGGAAGCCCAGGTGGACGTTGGCCTCGACGGTGTCCATGCCCCCGTCCTGCAGCTCGTAGGCGCGGATCTTGTTGACCAGACCGATGCCGCGCCCCTCCTGCCGCATGTACAGGATGACGCCCCGCCCCTCGCTTGCGATGCGCGCCATGGCCGCGTGCAGCTGCTCGCCGCAATCGCAGCGGCGCGAGCCGAACACGTCGCCCGTCAGGCACTCCGAGTGTACGCGCACCAGCGGCGGCTCGCCGTCCGACACGTCGCCCATCACGAGCGCGAGGTGGTGCTGGTTGTCGACCGACGACTCGTAGACGTGGAGCATGAACTCGCCGTATTCCGTGGGAATCGGCGCCTGGGCGCGCTGCGTGATGAGCTTCTCGGTGCGGCGCCGGTGCTCGATCAGGTGGGCGACGGTGAGCATCCTGATGCCGTGGCGCTCCGCGAAGGCGCACAGCTCGGGCAGCCGGGCCATGGTCCCATCGGGGTTCATGATCTCGCAAATGACGGCTGCCGGATAGAGCCCGGCGAGCTTGCAGAGGTCTACCGAGGCCTCGGTCTGACCCGTGCGCCGGAGCACGCCGCCCTCGGCGTAGCGGAGCGGGAGCACGTGGCCGGGGCGCGATAGGTCTTGGGGCTTCGTATTCGGGTCGATTAGAACCTGGATGGTGCGCGCACGGTCAGCCGCCGAGATGCCGGTGGTCACCCCATACTTCGCCGCGGCGTCGACGGTCACGGTAAAGGCCGTGCCGAAGCCTGATGTATTCTCGCGCACCATCATCGGCAGCCGCAGCTCTTCCAGGCGGGATTGCAGCATCGGCACACAGATCAGGCCGCACGCCTCGCGGGCCATAAAGGTGATTGCCTCGGGCGTGACGAATTGGGCGGCCATGCACAGGTCGCCCTCGTTTTCGCGGTCCTCGTCGTCGACGATGATGACTAGCTTTCCCTGCTTGTAGTCCTCGATCGCCTCCTCGACGGTCGCAAATCGCTGCGTGTCGCGGCGATTGACTTCTGCCATTGGGGCACCCCTTTCCGGCGGCCGGCACAGTAGCGCGGCACGTTACGCGCGCCGCAGCAGGCTCTCCACATATTTCGCGATCACGTCGACCTCCAGGTTGACGCGATCGCCCGGCCGCTTGGACGCGAGCGTGACGACGCTCTGCGTGTAGGCTACGAGCGCCACGCTAAACGTGTCCGCGCGGCGCTCGGTAATAGTCAGGCTGATCCCGTCGATGGCGACGAAGCCCTTGACGACCAGATAGGGCAGCAGCTCGGCGGGCGCGCGGAACGTCATCCAGAGCGAGTCGCCCTCGGGGCGCACACTCACGATCTCGCCCGTGCCGTCCACGTGTCCCTGCACGTAGTGGCCGCCCATGCGGCCGCCCGCCGCGAGCGCGCGCTCCAGGTTGACGCGGGCGCCGGGGCGCAGATCGCCCAGATCGGTGCGGCGCAGCGTCTCCGGCGCCAGCCCGACGGTGAAGCTGTTGGCATCGTGCGCCGTGACCGTCAGGCAGACGCCGTTCACGGCGATGCTGTCGCCCAGCCGCAGATCGTCGCAGACGGTCCGCGCCTCTACCTGCAGGGCGATGCTGCCGTCGCGCTCGTCGAGCGCGCGGACGGTCCCGGTTTCCTCGACGATGCCGGTGAACACTCCACTCCCCCTATCCGCTCGCGGCCTGGGGCGCCGCCTGCGAGGCAATGGCCAAGCCCTCGCGCTCCTCGTCGGGCACGGGCGGCACGTAGCCGGCGATGAGCACGTCGTCGCCGAGCTGCTCGACCTGCAGGTCCCGCAGCGTCACGGCCTGTCCCATCTCGGGACAGCCGGTGCCCTCGACGGGCGTGGGCGCGGCGACCCCGCCGACGACCTTCGGCGCCAGGAACGCGTAGACCTTGTCCACGAGCCGCGCTTCGAGCAAGGCTGCCACTAGTGTCCCGCCCGCCTCGACGAGCACCGAGGTAATGCCGCGGCGCTCCGCTAGCAGCCGCATCGCCACGGCCGGGTGCACCCGGCCGTCCAACTCGGGCACGACCACTACCTCGGCGGCGGTAGCCTCCAACGCCGTCCGCCGCTCGTCGGGAGCGCGCTCGGTGACGAGGATGAGCGTCTCGCCGGGCAGCTCGCCCGTCACCAGCCGGGCCGTCGGCGGCGTGCGCGCCTGGCTGTCCAGGACGACCCGCAGCGGCTGACGCCTCGCCAGATGGTCGAGGGGAGCGCGCAGCGCGGCGGGGAAGGCCTCCGGGCGCACGGTGAGCCGTGGATCGTCGGCGAGCACCGTGCCGACGCCCACCAGCACCGCGTCGCTCAGCGCGCGGAGGCGGGCCACCCGCGCCCGTGCCGCCGCGCCGGTCACCCAGAACGACGAGCCGGTACGGGTAGCGATCTTGCCATCCAGCGTCATCGCCCACTTCACCGCCACGAACGGCAGGCCGCGAGTGATGAACTTGAAGTAGCCCTCGTTCAGGCGGCGCGCCTCGCGCTCGTACTCGCCCAACACCGTCTCGATGCCGGCCTTGTCAAGGTCGCGTCGGCCGCCCCCGGCGACCAAGGGGTTGGGATCGATGGTCGCCATGTGGACGGCTCGCACCCGCGCGCGGATCAGCGCGTCGGTGCAGGGCGGCGTCCGCCCAAAGTGGCAGCAGGGCTCCAGCGTCACGTACATCGTGGCGCCCCCCGCGGCGTCGCCGGCTTGCTCAAGGGCCACGACTTCCGCGTGCGCCTGGCCGGGGGGCTGCGTCCAGCCCTCCCCCACGATCCGCCCGTCCTTGACGATCACCGCGCCGACGGCCGGGTTGGGGCTGCTGACACCCAGTGCGCGCTCCGCCAGCTCGAGCGCGCGTGCCATGAAGTCCACCTGGCCGCTCCCGTCGCCGAATTCCGCGCGGAACAAAAATAGCCTGAAGGCATGGTGCCTTCAGGCCGCTGTCGCCACAGCTTCGCCTTCTCCCATCCGGACTGTACCGTCGGCTCTGGCGTCTCACCAGATCTGCCCGCCCGCGATGCGCCGGGCGGCGCAGGCCGGTCGCCTCGCCCACCCGAGGGTGCCGCCAGCACCCGGTGCCGCGGGGGGCTCGCGGGCTCTGCCGTGTGGCATTACCTCCGGTCAGGAATTGGGACGGCGGCGGTGCCGTCGCCCCTCACCTTGCCCTGAAGGCCCCACTCGCTATTTTGTTGTCGTGAGTATAGCACCAACGGGCGGCCGCGGCCTATGTCGGCCCGGGCCGTCACGCCGCGAGCAGGCGCCGGTAGACGAGATACGTCTGCTCGGCGATGCGCGCGTGGGTGAAGCGTGACTCGGCCTGCGCCCGGCCGCGCGCCGCCAGCTCCTGCCGCAGCGCCGCGTCGTCCTGGAGGCGGGCAAGCGCCGCGCGCAGGGCCGTCGCCTCGCCCTCGGGCACCACGAGCCCGGCGTCGCCCAGGACGTGCGGGATCTCGCCGCTCGTGGAGCCGACGCAGGGCACGCCGCTGGCCATCGCCTCCACCAGGATGCGCCCGAACTGCTCCTTCCAGTTAGGGCGGGTCCGCGACGGCAGCGCCAGCGCATCCCAGGCCGCCACGATCGCGGGCATGGCCGTCGACGGGGCCTGCGCCACGAACTCGACCCGCTCGGCGATGCCCAGGCGAGCCGCCTGGCGCGCGAGCGCCGGCTGTGCGGGGCCGCTGCCGACCAGCTGGAGCCGCCACGGGCCCGCCAGCCCCTGCACGGCCTCCAACAGCACGTCCAGCCCCTTCTCCTCGACCAGGCGGCCAGCGTAGCCGATCACGAACTCGCGGCGGACCGGGCGGGGGCGCGGCCGGAACACCTCGGGATCGATACCGAACTGCGGCACCACGGTCACCGGGCCACGGTAGCCTTTCTGGTGCAGCACGTCCACCGCCTCACGGTTGCCCGCGAGGGCGTGCTGCGCGGTGTGGAAGCTGTAGCGCTCCCAGAGGCTGAACGGCGGCGGATAGCGGCGCAAGAGGTTCTGCCAGGTAAAGAACAGCCGGCGCGCGCCCGCGCGCGCGGCCAGCCGCAGCGCCAGGGCCGTCGCCAGGTTGTATGGCTCCTCGTCGACGTGGACGACGTCCGGCTGGGTGGCGGCCAGCCAGGCGCGCAGGCGGGTGAAATGGAAGACGTGGAAGTGGCCGTTGAAGCGCACGGGCGTGACGGCCAGCCGATAGCCGCGGACGTGCGCGCGCTCCAGCCGGATCGGCGTCCCATCTTGCAGCCAGTACGGCGGCACCAGGCAGGTCAGCGCGATGGCGTCGTGGCGCGCCAGCTCTTCGAGCTTGCGCTGGTAGGCGCCGACCAGGCACGCCTTGGAGAGCATGAGGACTTTCACGCGGCAACCTGGGCGTACACCTTCATCGTCTGCTCGGCGACGGCGCCCCACGAGAAGTGCGCGGCCCGGGCGCGCGCGGCCTCGCCCAGCGCCTCGCGGCGGACGGGATCGCGCAGGAGGTCGAGGATCGCCGCGCCGATCGCGTCGGTGCAGTTGGGGTCCACGAGCACGGCCGTGTCGCCCGCGACCTCGGGCAGCGCCGAGCTGTTCGAGGTGACGACCGCGGCGCCGCAGGCCATGGCCTCCAGCACCGGCATGCCGAAGCCCTCGTAGAGCGAGGGGAAGACGAACACCTCGGCCGCGCTGTACAGCGGCGCCTTGTCCTGTTCGCGAATCTGGCCCGTGAAGATCACGTCCGATTCCAGCCCCAGCTCTCGTACCAGCACGCGCGGATCCGGATACAGCGGGTGGCCGACGTAGCGCAGGCGCCCGGCGAGCACGAGCTGGTACGGCTCGTCGAACGCCTCGCGGATGCGAGCGTAGGCTTGCACCACACGCAGCACGTTCTTGCGCACGTCGAAACCGCCAAAGTAGAGGATAAACCGCTCCGTCAGCCCGTACCGCTCGCGCACGGCCGTGAGGAGGCGAGGGTCGCGGATCGGCTGGTAGCTGGCGTCTACCGCGTTGCCGATGACGTGGATGCGCTCGGGCGGCAGCCCCAGCGTCCGCTCGATGTCGCGCTTGGAGTGCTCGGAGACGGCGATCACGGCGCGGGCGCGCCGCGCGGCGAGCGCCGAGAGCGCGCTGTAGGCGCGGCCGGCCAGGCGGGCGCGATACTCCGGCAGCAGGAGCGGGATCACGTCGTGGATCGTCACGACCGTCGGGATGGAGGACACGAGCGGCGACGCGAAGTACGGGCAGTGGAGGAGGTCGAGCGATTCGCGGCGGCTCGCGCGCAGCAGGCCCACTTGCTCCCACCAGAGCTTTTCGAAGTTGCCGCCGAGCCGGGCGAGCGCCGTCACCCGCTGGACGCTGCGGAAGCGCGGCGAGAGGTCGGGCACGCGGGGGACGGCCGCGCGCCGGAAGCGCGGGCTGAGCAGGACGTAGGTGTTCTCGCGATCGTGCTGGTCGAGGGCTTGCAGCAGGTTGAAGCAATGCTGGCCGATGCCCGTCGAGGGCTGCTGCAAGAACAGGGCGTTGAAGCCGATGCGCACGACGCCTCCCGCGAGAAGAGAGTCTAAGCGGCTGGAGACGTCCGCGCCCAGGGGAGCCCGCGACTGCCTCTACGCCGCCATTGTAAAGCATCCCGGCGCGCTCGCGGCGCGAGGCGCACCGCGGGGGCGTCAGGCGGCGACGACGTGATGGTAGACCGTCAACAGGGCCGCGGCGGCCGCGCCCCAGGTGAACTTGGCCGCCCGCGCCAGGCCGTCCGCCCGCAGGCGCGCGCGCAGCGCCTCGTCCAGCAGCCCGCGCTCCAGGGCGTCGGCGAGCGCCTCCGTGTCCTCGGCGGGGACCGTGAGCCCCGCGTCGCCCACGACCTCGGGCAGCGACGCGGCGTCCGACACGACGACCGGCGTGCCGCAGGCCATCGCCTCCAGCGGCGGCAGGCCGAAGCCCTCGTAGTACGATGGGAACGCGAACAGGTCGGCGGCGCTGTAGAGCGTCGGCAGGTCGTCGTCCGCGATGAAGCCGGGGAAGATCACGTCGTTGCGGAACGGCGAGCGGTCGCGCTCCTCGAAGATGACGTCCGACAGCCAGCCGCGCGGCCCGGCCAGCACCAGACGGTGGGGCAGACGGTGGCGGGCCCGCACCGTGTTGTAGGCGCGGATAAGGCCCTGCCAGTTCTTGCGCGGCTCGATCATGCCGATCGACAGGATAAAGGGCTCGACGAGGCCGAGACGAGCGCGCAGGCTGGCCACCGCCTCGGGCGCGGCGGGCCGGAAGCGGGGCTCGACCCCGCCGGGCACGACGGCCGTCCGCGCCGGATCGGCGCCGAGCAGGCAGATGACGTCGTTCTGCGTGTTCGCCGAGTCGGCCACGACGAAGTCGGCTGCCCGCACCGAGCGCGGCACGGCGCTCATCAGGTACTCGCGCAGCCGCGCGTCCGCGCACTCCGGGTAGAGCAAGAAGGCCAGGTCGTGGACCGTGAGCACGCGGCGCGCGCGGCGCACGGGCGGCAGCACGAAGTCCGGCGCGTGGAAGATGTCGACTGGCCCGGTGGCCCACTCCACGGGCAGCGGCACGCGCAGGCGGTGCCAGAGAATGGTCATCCAGCGCTCGGGAAAACGGAACTCCGAGGTCGAGACGTTCGGCGCGGCGGGGACGGACACCTCGGCGCCCGGATTGGGGGTGGTGTGCAAGAGGACGAACTGGTCGTCACGGTCGAGGGCGACCAGGCTGGCGACCAGGTTGCGGACGAAGCGGCCGATGCCGGCACGCTGGTTCACGGCAGCGGTGTAGTCGATCCCGATGCGCACGGCGGAGCGATCGGCCGCGCTAATTGTCGACGGCGGAGGCGCGCCGGCCGGGCTCGGAGGGCGGCACCGCCGCTGACCGGTCGCGCAGCGCCGTCACGGTGCGGTGAAGCTCGCCGTTCAGGCGCATGGTGGCGTCAAGCAGGCGCCCGGCGACCTCCGCCGGCAGGTAGTCGAGCGCACGCGCGAGGTGCAGGTAGTGCCGCGTCTCCATGAGGGCGCCGCGCGCCTGGTGGAGGGCGCGTAGGTACTCGGCGCGGGAGTAGCGGCCGAAGCCGTCGGCGATGTGGCCGCCCACGGCGCCCGCCGCGCGCCGCAGCTGCGCCTGCAGCTCCGGCTCGACGACAGGCACGCTGGCCGTCTCCTCGTACACCTGCAGCGCCAGCTCGTAGGCCCGCCGCCAGATGCCGAGGTTCTCCAGCTCCTTCACGCCCTGTCCGCTCGCCATGGCCTCCCTCTGCCGTCCGCCTGGGCTGACCGCGTGTGGCCGGCCGCCCGTTGTCACTTCCGTGGGCACGTAGGCGGGGGGCTGGCGAGCGGCCGTCGCGGCCCGGACTTTACCGCTTTCCAGGCCAGAGGTGCAAGACGGCGCCGAACGCGACGAGGCTGAGGTAGGTGATGGAGCGATCGAGCAGCGCGATGGACAGCGCCACCGCGGTGCTCATCCCGCCGATGAGGTCCAGGCCGCCAGCCAGCAGGAGGAGGCTCACCAGGCCCGACTCGACAAAGCCGAGCCCGGCGGGCGTGATGGGCACGGTGGTGAGCAGCGCGCCGGCGAGGCCGATGAACAGCGGCACCGCCGCGTTGGCGCGCCACACGCCGAGCGACAGCATCACCAGATACAGGCGCACCGCCTCGAACAGCCAGATGACGACGGTATAGGCGGTCAGCGCCGGCAGCGCGCGGAACGATTGGAGCGTGCCCGCTTCGAACGAGTCGTACTTGCCTTGCAGCCGCAGCGGTAGCCAGCCGCGGATCCGCCCGCCCAGGAGCCGCATGGCGACCAGTCCGACGACGAGCAGGACGGCCAGCACGAGCGCCAGCTCCATCAGCGAGACGACGGCGGTGGGCAGCGCCGCTCCAAACGCGAGGACGGCTGCGAGCCCGAGCAGCCCGAACAGCACCAGCAGGTCGAGGATGCGCTCGGCCAGCACGGTGCCCATCGTCTTCGAGAACGAGACGTCCGCGTCGCGCTTCAAGAGGTAGGCGCGGTAGGCGTCGCCCAGCTTGGCCGGAACGAGGCAATTGGCAAACCAGCTCAGCAGCAGAATGCGGCCCAGCCCAAAGAGCCGCGGCAGCACCACTCCCTCGCGCCGCCGGTACCCGACGTTGCGCAAGAGGGTGCGCCAGCGCATGCTGCGAAAGACGAAAGCCACGTAGTAGACGACGAGGGCCAGCACGTAGAGCGGCACGTTCGCGCTGCGCAAGACCTCCCAGGTGGTGGCGAGGTTCACGTCGAGGCGCTGAATGGCGACGAACAGCAGCCCAAACCCGATCGCGAACGAGATCAGCGTGCGTGGCTGGGTCAGGCGCGCGCCCAGCGCCGGCGGCGCGCTCGGGCCGATCTCGGTCGTGGCCGGGAAGGGCGTGGGCGCTTCCTCCGGCGCGACGGGCCTACCCACGGTCGGCCTCGGCCTGGCCGCTGGACAGCGCGGCGAGGCCCATCAGCGCCCCGATCTGAACGCTGACGCCGTGGACGAAGAGGTTGTCGAACGCGCTGTGCAAGGAGATGGCGACCAGCGAGCCGAGGGTGCCGAGGGCCACGGCCCGCCAGAAGGGATTGGGGCTGCGCAGCCCGCGAATGGCCGCGCGATAGGCCAGCGCCAGCGTGAGGAGGAAGCCGCTCAGGCCGAAGATGCCCGTCTCGGCCGCCAGGTTCAAGTAGTAGTTGTGGGCGTGGCCCAGCGACTCCAGCCAGCCCGGCAGGTTGTAGCGGTCGTAGACGGCGTCGTAGTTGCCGGGGCCGACGCCGAACCAGGGGTGCTCGAGGAACATATACCAGCCCGCCTGCCAGTGGGCCATCCGCTCGACGATCGACCAGTTCTCTGGGGTGACGTCCACCGTGCGCACGTCGAACAGGCCGAAATACTCGGCCACCACGCCCAGCCGCTCGGAGACCACCGCCGGCAGCGCGCCTACCAGCCCCAAGAGCCCCAAGAGCAGCAGCGCCGCGCACAGGGCCACGAGCCAGCGGCGGGAGCGGGGGCTGGCGACCGCCAACATTACGGCGCCCGCGAGCGCCACGCCCATCCAGGCGCCGCGCGACAGGCTGGCGAACACCGCGGCGGCCAGCAGCAGGGTGGCCGGCCGCGCCCAGAGGGCGACGCTTGCCGACAAGCGCCGAGGGCCGAGCGCCGCCAGGCGAAGCGGCCCGGCCTCCTCGTCCTTACTCCACAGGGCGAGTGCGAAGGCGACCGGGAGGGCTGTTGCCAAATAGCCGGCGAACGGGTTGGGCTGGCTGAAGTGGCCAAAGGCGCGCATGAACGGACCGATGACGAAGAAGTCCGGGCCGCGCCGCGTGAGGAACTGGAACAGCCCGTAGGCCGCCTCGAGGCTGGCCGCGCCGACCAGCGCCAGTAGCAGCCAGCGGGCCTGCGACGCGCGGCGCGCCTGATCGACCGTCAGCACGAACACCACCACTAGCTCGAGCCATTTCAGGGTGTCCTTGAGGCTGGGCCCCGGGGCCTCGGCGCCAAGCGCCGAGATCACGAATAGCGCGAAGACGAGGAGCTGGGCAGCCAGCAGCGCCGACGGCCAGATGCGGAGCGAGCGCCGGCGCGCGCCGTCGATGAGCCAGGCGAGCGCGGCCAGCCCGACCGCCGGCTCCATGAGAGTCAGGTTCAGGCCGCCGAGTCCCAGGCCCCATTCGGAGGAGAGCGGCACCGCCACGAGCGCGAGGCAGAGCGCGACGAGCGGACGCGCCAGGGCCAGCGGCACGACGACCGCCGCTACTAAGAGCGCGGCGGCCTGGATCGGCGGCAGGAGCGCGAGGGCCGCGCCAATCGCCAGGGCCAGCGCGCCGAGCAGCCCAGTTTCGCGCGTGAGGGGCGGTAGTGCGGGCAGGGGGAGACTACGCTGGGCAGGCATCCGGCTCATGCTCAGGCCCCGGCCGCGCCGGCCTCGCGGAACCAGGCGATCGTGCGCTCTAACCCCTCGCGCAGCGGCACGCGCGGCTGCCAGCCGAGCATCTCCCTCGCCCGCGTGATGTCCGGGCGACGGCGCGTCGGATCGTCGGCCGGCAGCGGGCGGAAGGCGATCTCCACGGACGTCCCGACCAGCTCGCGGATCAGCTCGGCGTACTCCAGGACGGTGTGCTCCTCGGGATTGCCGAGGTTGACCACGAGCCCGGTCGTGTCGGGGGCGAACATCGCTAGCTCGATCCCGCGCACCAGGTCCTCGACGTAACAGAGACTGCGCGTCTGGCTGCCGTCGCCGTAGACGGTGAGCGGCTCCCCACGCAATGCCTGGGTCACGAAGTTGGGGACCAGGCGGCCGTCGTTCGGATCGCTGCGCGGCCCGTAGGTGTTGAAGATGCGGATGATGCGGGCGTCGAGGCCGTACTGGGTGAGGTAGACCATGGTCAAGGCTTCGCCAAAGCGCTTGCTCTCGTCGTAGCAGGCGCGGGGCCCGACCGGATTCACATGGCCCCAGTACGTCTCGCGCTGCGGGTGCTCCTCGGGGTCGCCGTAGACCTCGGAGGTCGAGGCGAACAGGTAGCGCGCCTGCCGCTGACGGGCGAGCCTCAGCAGCTCGCGGGAGCCGAGGGCGTTGGCGAGCGCCGTCTCCTCCGGGTGGTGCTGGTACGCCACCGGACTGGCTGGGCTGGCCAGGTGAAAGATGCCCTCCACCGCCACGTCGAGCGGCTGGGTGATGTCTTGGACCAGCAGTTCGAAGGCTTCGCGCCCGAGCAGGTGGGCAACGTTGCGGCGGTCGCCGGTGATCATGCTGTCGACGCAGACCACCTGGTGGCCGGCGTCCAGGAGGCGCTCACAGAGGTGCGAGCCCACGAAGCCCGCCCCTCCCGCTACCAGCAGCTTCATGGGCCCTCGCCGCGATCGTTCGCGATAGCGTATTAGTCGCCAGGCATTCTTGCGGGACAGATGCGCGCGGGGACGGCACGCGCCATACCCCCGCCGCGCGAGAGGCGACCCAAGCATTGTAGCGACTGTCACGCCAAGGCCGCCAATAATTGCGCGCCCGCGCGCCAGGCGAGCCTACGTCCGGGGCCGCGCTGCCGCGGCAATCGCCATCTGCCACCAGAAGAGCACCGCGAGGTCCACTAGGAAGTACGAGTTGTCCAGCGCCCCGTGGACGAGCACGCCCGCCACGCTGGCGAGCGCGCCGGCCAGCAGCGCGCGCTCCACGCCCGCGGGGGCGGCCCGCAAGCCGTGGACGGCCAGCCACGCGAAGCGGCCGAGCAGGCCAAGCGCCGCGACGAGGCCCAAGAAGCCCAGCTCCAGCCAGAACTGCAGCACCCAGTTGTGGGGATGGGAGATGTTCGGCTCGGCCCACGCCTCCGGCAGGATGTATTGGAGTTGATAGCGATAGAGAAAGTTGTCGAGCCCGATCCCCAGCAGCGGATGATCCCGCAGCATGGCGAGCGCGGCGGTCCAGATCTGCACGCGGAAAGTGGCGGTCGTGCCGCTCAGCACGCGCTCGATGCCCAAGCGCGCGGCCACCAGCAGGGCGGCGGCGCCCGCCATCGTCCCGGCGGCGGCTGTCAGGGCCAGCGCGCGCCGGCTGAAGAGCGCGGCCAGCACGAGCAGCGACGCGCCCGCGCCCAGCCAGCCGCCGACGCTGAAGGTGAGGACCAGCGCGAGCGCGAGCAGGCCGGCCAGGGCGGCGCACCACCGCCGCGCGGCGCGCACCCAGAGCGCGAGCGACACGGCGAACGGCAGTGCATAGCCCAGGTACAGTGCGAGCTGGTTCGGCGACGGGTAAAGCCCCAGCGCGCGCCGGACGCCCTCCACCTGCACCGTGTTGACGTTGGCCACGGCCTGCGCGACCGCCAGCAAGGAGATGGCCGCGGCCCCGCCGAGAAACCCGGCGAGCAGGGGCCGCATGCGGCCGAGCGTCGGACAGACCGCCGCGACCAGATAGTAAAACAGCACCGGCTCCAGGATCAGCGTGCGCAGGCTGCGGAGGCTCAGCTTTACATACTCGGTGGGTAGCAGCGAGAGCAGCGCGGCGCCGAGCAGCAGGGCGACCCAGGGATCGAAGCGCGTGGCGCGGGGCGCCAGGTCGCGGCGGCGCAGCCAGCGCGCGGCGCAGGCGCCGGCGGTTAGCAGCAGCGCGGTCTCGGGCAGCGAGATGGCCAGCCCGCCCAGCTCGCGCGGAAAGTAATACGTGGGCAGGGTGGCGAGCACGGCAGCCAGCCCAAGCGCGGGCCGCTGGTACGCCAGGACTGCGAAGCCGGCCGCGGCGGCGAGGGCCAGCGCGGGCTGCGGCAGCAGCGCGTATAGGAGCAGCGCGCCGGCGATCCCACCCGCCCACAATGGGGTGGCGGGGACGCCAATCAGGAGCCCGGTGGTCTTCATGCAGCGTGTCCGCTCGTCTGGTGAGCCTGCAACTCGCGGCCGGTCACCTACGGGGTAGCATCCGGCGTGCGCCGACGGCAACCTGCTGCGGGGGGGCGCGTCGGCAGCCTATAATCCGCGTGAGCGGCGCGTGGGCCGCCGAACGGCAGTCGGGGAAGGCGGGTGCGACTCCTCGTCACGGGCAGCAATGGGCTGCTGGGCACTAAGCTGCTGGCGGCGGTGCTCAGCCGCTCGGACGTCCAGCCGGTCGCGGCGTCGCGCGGCCCGTGCGCTAACGCCTATCTGGGCGACTTTCCCTTCCTCCCGCTCGACGTCACGGACGCGGCACGGGTGCGCGCCGTGGTGGCGGAGGCGGCCCCGGATGTCGTCGTCCATACTGCGGCGATGACCGACGTGGACGGCTGCGAGCGCGCGCCGGAGGCGGCGCGGGCGATCAACGTGGCCGGTACCGCGAACGTCGCGGACGCCTGCGCGCAGCAGGGAGCGCGGCTCGTCCACCTGTCCACCGAGTACGTCTTCGACGGGCGGGCCGGGCCGTATGGCGAGGACGACCCGCCGAACCCCCTGGGCGTCTACGCGCGGACCAAGCTCGACAGCGAGCGCGAGGTGGCGGCCCGCTGCCCGCGCTGGGCGGTGGCTCGCACGACGGTCCTCTACGGCTACGCGCCCAACGTGCGGCCTAACTTCGTGCTCTGGCTGCTGGACCAGCTGGCGCGCGGCCGGCGCGTCCGCGTGGTGGCCGACCAGATCGGCTCACCCACGCTCGCGGATAACCTGGCCGAGATGGTGGTCGCCCTGGCGATCGCCGGCGCGCGCGGCGTGTATCACACCGTGGGCGCCTCGCGCCTGGACCGCTACGCCTTCGCGCGGCTCGCCGCCGAGGTGTTCGGGCTCGACGCCGACCTGATCGAGCCGGTCACGACCGCCGAGCTGCGCCAGCCGGCGCCGCGCCCCCTGGCCGCGGGCCTGTCCGTCGCGCGCTTCCAGCATGACTTTCCCGGCGTGCGGGTACTGACCGCCCGCGAGGGGCTGGAGCGGCTGCACGCACAGCTCGCCGCGGCCGGACGGCTGCCGACGCCGCCCAGCGGCTCCACTTCTGATTTGTAAGTTACGGCGCGGCGCGGAATAATGATGACAGCCGTCGGCGGACGGCCAGTGCGGCGAGCGCGGCACGGCCCGATGACGGCAAGTAGCCGAGACGAGGTGAGATCATGGGCGCCACCACGGCGATTACCGACGCAACGTTCGAGAGCGAGGTGCTGAACGCGCCCGGCCCCGTGCTTGTCGACTTCTGGGCGACTTGGTGTGGGCCGTGCAAGGCGATTGCGCCGGTGCTGGAAGAGGTTGCTAGCGAGCAGGGCGGGCGCCTAAAGGTCGCCAAGCTGGACGTGGACGAGAACGGCCAGACGGCCATGAAGTTCGGCATCCAGGCCATTCCGACGATGATCCTGTTCAAGAACGGTCAGCCGGTCGAGCGGCTGATGGGCGCGATGTCCAAGCGCGACCTGCTGGCGAAGCTGGAGCGCCATCTCGGCTAGCGCCGCGGCGAGCGAGGGGGTGAGCGTCGTCGGCTGGCGCGCTCACCCCCTTTCGCCCGGTGGGGTCTAGCGGCGCGCGCTGAGGGCGGCGCCCCGGGCCGCTGCCCGCTCATGCCTCGTCGGCCGCCGTGCCGGGCCGCACGCGCAGCGTCTGCTCGTGCGTATAGGTGACCAAACCCGGCGGCGCCCCCCGGATCTTGCGGACGTACTTGCGCGGCGTCCAGTCCACGAGCACGAGCGCGTCACCCCGCGCCGCGCTGTGCTCGGCGGCGAGCCGCGCCGCGGCCTCCACCACCTCGGCCGGCACCGCGCGGCCGCCCGATCGCACCACCACGTGGCTGCCCGGTACGCCATGCGCGTGCAGCCACAGGTCGTCGTTGTCGGCCAGCTCGAAGGTGACCCGCTCGTTGCCGAGCGCGCTCGTGCCGAGCAGCACGTCGTAGCCGTCCACCTGGACCCGGCGGTGGCCGCCCCGGGCGGGCGCCGTGCGGCCACGCTTCGTCTCGCCGCGGCTCCGGGCCAGCAGGCCCGCGCCGACCAGCTCGCGCCGCAACTGCTCCAGCGCCGCGGGATCGTCGGCCAGCTCGACCTGGGCGCTCATCTCCTCGACGTAGCGCAGCTCGTTGCGCGCCTCCGCCATTAGCTCCGGGACGATGCGGGCCGCATCCCGCGCCCGCGTGTAGTCCTCGAAGTAACGCTGCGCGTTCTCGAGCGGCGTGAGGGCCGGGTCTAGCGCGATCTCGCGGCCGTCGGCCACCAGCATGGTCTGGCCCGGCGCGAGCGTGTGCAGGTTCGCCAGGATCGCGTCGCCCGCGGCGCGCAAGGCGTCCGCGCGTTCGGAGCCCTCGAGCGAGCGCTCCAGCGCGGCCAGCTTGCGCTCGACTTGGGCGCGGCGGTCGGCGAGCGCGGCGCGGAGCGGCGCGCGGGCCAGCGCGTGGGGGCCGCGTTCGGCGCGCGGCCGCTCGGTCGGCAGCGCACGCGGGCCACCGCTCAAGTAGAGGCGCTCGAAGGCGGCGCTCGGGCTCGCGCACCGCTCCAAGTCGGCCGCCGCGCACTGGTGCGGCCGGTAGGGCACCGCGTCGGCGGGCTGGCCGTCGTGCAGGATCAGGTACGGCTCCCAGGCGTGCGTCTCCAATGGGGCGAACAGCTCCTCGGCGGCGCGGCGCAGCGCGGCCCACGGCAGCGGGGCGCCGGGGCTTAGGGGCGCGCGGTGCTCGCCGGTGGCGCGGTAGGCCAGCTCTTCGGCCGCGAACGGGCTCAGGCCGGCCAGGTGCGCGAGCAACAGCTGGGCCAGCGTGCGCTCGGCGGCGCCCTGGGCCACCCGCTCCTCCAGCGCGAAGTACGACGTGGCGCGGCGCGGGTCGAGCCGGTCGGGCCGCGGCGGTGGCTCGTAGCGCCCGTGCGGCACGATCGGGCGCACGGGGTTGGCTTGCCGGCTCACCCGCTTGAGCGCGTCGAGCACCGTGCCGTCCTCGTGGACCAGCACCATGTTGCTGCGGCGGCCCATCAGCTCCAGCACGAGCGTGATCTCGCGCCGGGCGCCGCGCTCGTCGAGGTGCGCGAAGCGCAGCTCCAGCACCCGCTCGAGCGGCGGCTGCTCGACGGCCACGAGCCGCGCGTCGCGCACGTGCTTGCGGAGGAGCAGCAGGAAGGGGGTCACGCGCTCGGTGCCGCGCGCCTGCGGCTCCGCGACGAGATGCGCGCGCGCGGCCTCGGGGTGCGCGCTGGCGAGCAGCCAGCGGCGCTGGCGATGCGCGTACAGCTCCAGCGCCAGGCTGTGCTCGTCGACCAGGAACGCCTTCTGCACACGGCCGTCCAGCACCGTGGTTCGCAGCTCGTCGGCGATGGCGTGCAGCGCGAGCGCGTCGAACGGCACTCTGTCCCCCGTGCCGGTCCCGCCGCGGCGGGCCAGCTCTACTCAAGCTGAGTCGGCGAGGCGACGCCTGCGGTCGGCTCTTCGAACCGCGCGGCGCGGCCCCGGCCACGCCCTTAGGCATATAATAAGCCGCGACGCAGGCCGAGCCAGTCCTGCTCCCAGGTGCCTGGCGCGCACGCCGGCCGGCCGGTCGCGGAAGGAGTCGAGCAGGAAGGTGCCCACGCTTCTGCGTGCCCTACCCGCGCCGCGCCCCATCGCTCGGCGAGGACCACACCCCCGTCGCGGCGCGACTCGTGGCTAGCCCCCGTCCGCAGCATGGGGGCCTGGTCTTCGTGCTGTCTGGGCCCTCGGGCGTCGGCAAAGACTCCGTGATGAACTGCCTCCGCGACGAGGATCTCAACCTCCACTTCTGCGTGACCGCGACCACCCGGCGTCAGCGGCCCGGCGAGACACACGGCATCAACCACTACTTCGTCGGTCGCGACGAGTTCCAGGGCATGCGGGACGCGGGTGAGCTGCTGGAGTGGGCGCTGGTCCACGAGAACTACTACGGGGTGCCGCTTCAGGAGGTGCGTCAGGCGTTTGCGCGCGGGCTCGATCCCTTCATGCGCGTGGACGTGCAGGGTGCGGCCAGCGTGCGCGCGCGCCTGCCGCGCGCGGTGCTCGTCTTCCTCGCGCCCGAGTCGATCGACGATCTATCCCCGCGCCTCCAGGAGCGCGGCACCGAGACCGCGGACGAGATGGCGCTGCGGCTGGCCAACGCGCGGCGGGAGATGGAGGCGCTGCCGCAGTTCGACTACGTGGTAGTGAACCGGCAAGGCTGTCTCGCGGAGTCGGTCGCCGCCGTGCGGGCGATCGTGCTCGCCGAGCGCTGTAAGGTCGAGCCGCGGTGGGTGATCGTCTGACGCAGCCCACCACCCCCTACGTGGAAGTGGCGCTCCAGGCCCGTACCGCGCGTCTCGGGCGGCTGCTCACCTACGCGGTGCCGCGGGCCTGGACGCCGCGGCCGGGCCAGGTGGTGTGGGCGCCGCTCCAGCAGCGCGCCGAAGTGGGCGTGGTGGTGCGCGTGGGCGTGTTCCCACCTGCGTTTCCCACGCGACCGCTGCTCGCCATCCTCGGCGATCGACCGCTCTTGGGCGCGCGCCAGATGGCGCTGGCGGCCTGGCTGGCCGAGCGCTACGCCTGTAGCCTTGCCGAGGCGCTGAGCGGCTTCCTGCCGGCCGGCGCGCGCGCGGCGCCGCGCGTGCGCCCCGCCCCCGACACCCTCGCGACGCTGGCCGGGCACGCCGGCGCGGACCGGCTGGCCGCGGCGTTTCGGCGTCGCCGCTCGCTCGCGCTGGCCGAAGCCGCCGAGCTGGCCCGCGTCGCCGTGGTGGCCGACCTGCTCCGCGCCGGCGTCTTGCAGGCCGTCTTGCCGGACGCGCTTCCCCTGTGGGAGGAGCAAGGACCGATCTCGCTGCCGGCGCTTGGGTCGGCGCTGACGCTGGCGCAGCACGATGCCTACGCGGCGCTGCGCGATGCGCTCGACGCGCGTGCGTTCGCCAGCTTTCTGCTGCACGGCGTCACCGGCAGCGGCAAGACGCACGTCTACCTGCACGCGGCGCGGCACGCCGTGCAGCAGGGCCGGCAGGTGCTGGTGCTGGTGAGCGACATCAGCCTGGTGCCCGCGGCCGAGCGGCGCTTCGCCGAGTGGTTCCCCGGGCTGGTCGCCGTCGTCCACAGCGAGCGGCGCCCGACCGAGCAGCGCGAGTCCTGGGCGCGCATCGCGAGCGGCCAGGCGCGCGTCGTCGTGGGCGCGCGGTCGGCGCTGTTCACGCCGCTGGGGGACGTGGGGCTCGTGCTGGTAGACGAGGAGCACGAGGCCGCGTACAAGCAGCAAGACGTGTCGCCTACCTACCACGCCCGCGAGCTGGCGCTGAAGCTGGGGGAGTTGGCGGGCGCGGTGGTGGTGCTGGGCAGCGCCACGCCGGACGTGGAGACCTACTGGCGGGCGCGGGAGGGCGCGCACCGCCTGCTGACGCTGCCCCGTCGCTACCTGCCCCCCGCGGAGCCGGCCGCGCGGGCGGCCGTCGTCGTGCCAGGCGCCACCAGCGCCGCGCCCATGTCGGATGGCGCCGCGCCCGCGAGCGCCGCGCCGCCACGACCGGACCTGCCGCGCGTGCAGGTGGTGGATCTGCGCGCCGAGCTGGCCGCCGGGAACACGGGCATGTTCAGTCGGGCGCTGCTCGGCGAGCTGGCGCGCGTGCTGGACCTGGGCCACCAGGCGATCCTGTTCCTGAACCGGCGCGGCACCGCGACGTGCGTGATCTGCCGCGACTGCGGCTACACGGTGTCCTGCGACGACTGCCTGCTGCCGATGATCTATCATGGCGACCTGGACCGCCTGCTCTGCCACCACTGTAACCGGCGGCGGCGTGCGCCGGAGCGCTGCCCCGGCTGCGGCGGGCGCCGCATCCGCTACCTCGGGGCCGGCACCCAGCGCGTCGCCGACGAGGTGCGGCGCCACTTCCCGCGCGCCCGGCTGCTGCGCTGGGACCGGGACACCGCCGCCCAGCGCGGCGCCCACGACCGCCTGTGGGACCAGTTCGCCAGCGGCGCCGCCGACATCCTGGTGGGCACCCAGATGGTGGCGAAGGGGCTGGACTTTCCATCGGTCACGCTCGTCGGCGTCGTGCTGGCCGACGCGAGCCTGCACCTGCCGGACTACCGCGCCGGCGAGCGGGCGTTCCAGCTCCTGACCCAGGTCGCCGGGCGCGCCGGCCGTGGCCAGCAGCCGGGCCAGGTCATCGTCCAGACGTATTCGCCGCAGCACTACGCCATTCAGGCCGCGCGCCTCCACGACTACGCGGGCTTCTGGGAGCGCGAGCTGGCCTTCCGGCGAACGCACGCCTACCCGCCGTTTCGCCGCCTGGCCCGCTTGATCTTTAGCGACTCGGACGAAGCGCGCTGCTGGCGCGAGTGCGGGCGTGTGCTGCGCGCGCTGCGGGCGGAGGCCAGCGCCAGCGCGCAGGCGGCGCAGCTCATCGGGCCGGCGCCCGCGTACCTGCGGCGCCTGCGCGGCCGCTATCGCTGGCAGATCGTGGTCGCGGCGCCCGCGCCGGAGCGGTTGCTGGCGGCAGCCGCACTGCCGTCGGGCTGGACCGTGGACGTAGACCCCACCAGCCTGCTGTAACAGTATGGCGTGGGGCAACGTCGCGCTGCCCAGCGCCTGGACGGACGGCAGGGTATCTGAGAACCGCCAGCCGCGCGGCGATCAGCGCCGCGGGCACTGATCCGTCCACGGCCTGCGCTAGCGGTGGGCGGCGCCGCGCGTGAAGAGAGGAGCGCGTTGGGCGAGCTAGTGTTGGTGCTCGGCGGCGTGCGAAGCGGCAAGTCGGCGTTCGCCGAACGCCTGGCTGCGGCCCACGGCGGCCCCGTGCTCTACGTCGCGACCGGGCAGGCGGGCGACGCCGAGATGGCGGCGCGCATCGCCGCCCACCGGGCGCGTCGCCCGGCCACGTGGGCGACGATTGAAGCGCCCCTCGATCCGGTGGCCGCCATCGCGGGAGCCGCCCGCGCCGGGCAGGTCGTGCTGCTGGACTGCGTTGGCATGCTGGTGTCGAACGTACTGCTCGCCGAGGGGGAGGCGGGGAGCGCGGCGAGCCGCCTTGACCATGCGCTCGGCGGGCTGTTGGGGCTGGTGCGGGAGCGCCACCTACACGTCATTGCTGTAAGCGGCGAGAGCGGCCTGGGGCTGCTGCCGCTCGCGCCCCTGGGCCGCCGGTACCTCGACCTCCTCGGCGACGCCAACCAGCGCCTCGCCGCCGCCGCCGGCCGGACGTATCTGGTAATTGCCGGGCTCGGGGTGGACGTGCGCCGTCTGGCGTGGGAGCCGGAGGGGCCATGAGCCCGGCGCGGCTCATCCGCCCCTTGCGTAGGCGCGCAGGTTGGCGGCATTCGCGGGCCGGTTCAGTTGATTGGACGTTACCCCGATGCTATGATTTTGCCGAATACAGCCCCGGGACCGCGGGAAGCGCTGTGCCGCGTGGGGCTGGCCCCAGGAGGTCGCGCAGGTCCGGAGGCGGGAGTGAACACGGTCTTAGTGCTGAATCAGAACTACGAGCCGATCAACGTCTGCAACGCCCGCCGCGCGGTGGTGCTCCTGGATCGCGGCAAGGCCGAGATGCTGGAGCATGGCGTGGGCGCAATCCGCACGCCCACGCGCAGCCTGCCGCGGCCCTCGGTCATTCGCCTGGTTTCCTTGGTGAAGCGCCCCCGTCCGCGCGTCCGCCTAACGCGCCGCGAAGTGTTTCTCCGCGATAACTTTACCTGTCAGTATTGCGGCACCAAGTCGAAAGAGCTCACCCTCGACCACCTGATCCCGCGCCACCGCGGCGGCCGACACGTCTGGGACAACCTGGTCAGCGCCTGCCGGAGCTGCAACCACCGCAAGGGCGGGAAGAGCCTGGAGGAGGCGCGCATGGTGCTGCGGCGGCCGCCCGTCGAGCCGCGCGCCAGCAGCTACTACCTGTTCCACCAGTACCTGGACGCGAACGACGAGTGGCGCAAGTTCATCCCGGGCTGGGAGAAGGAGAAGGCCGGCTAGACGGCCCGGCCGGCTGGGCCTGCGACCCGCTCACGGGTGCCGTGGGCGGGTCGCACTAGCGTCCGGCCCAGAGCACGTCGCGCAGCCGCGCCTCGCTCCGGGTGGTCGTGACGGCGATCACCTCGTCGCCGGCGGTCAGGCGGGTGTCCGGGTTCGGGAAGATCGGCGTCCCGCCGCGGACGAGCAGCACGATCGCGCAATCAGCCGGCAGGCTCAGGTCGCGGAGCGGTCGGCCGACGACCGGCGCCTGGTCGTCCAGCACGGTCTTTACCACCTCGACGTCGGCGTGCCGCAAGCGCAGCAGCGGGATCACGGCGTGCGCCGGCAGCTCTTGCTCCAGCACGCCGAGAATCACGTCGGTGCTGCTGACGGTCGCGTCGATGCCGAGCATGCGGAAGATCTGCTCGTTCTTGGGGTTGTTGATGCGCGCGATCGTGCGGGGCGCTCGGAACCGCTTTTTCGCGACCTGGCAGATGACCAGGTTGTCCTCGTCGTCGCCGGTCACGGCGACCATCACGTCGGCTCGCGCCGTGCCCGCTTCGGCGAGCACGCTCGCCTCGGCGGCGTCGCCCTGCATGACGATGTCGCCGAGGTCTTCCTGGATGATCGCGCACTGCTTGCTGTCGCGCTCGATGACCAGCACCTCGTGGCCCTGCTCGACCAGCTCCTTCGCAAGATAGTAGCCGACCTTGCCGCCGCCCGCGACGATCGCGTACATGCGTTATTCCTTCCCGTCGTCCTGGTCCGTGATGGCGCTGAGCAGCGCGGCCGCTCCCAGCACGGTCGGCGAAACGGTTTCCAGGCCCAGCTCGGCGTAGGTGTCCTGGCGGATTGGGTCGTAGATGCGGGTGACGACTTTGGGCACGTTGAAGATGTGCTTGGCGATCTGCGATGCCATGATGTTGCGATTGTCGCCCTGCGTGGTGGCGGCGAAGGCATCGGCGCGCTCGATGCCCGCGCGCCGCAGCACGTCCACGTCGATGCCGTTGCCCAGCATCGTCGTGCCCGGGAAGTCGGGCCCCAGCCGCCAGAACGCCTGGCTGTTCACGTCCAGCACGGTCACCTCGTGCCCTTGACCGGCCAGGAGGTTGGCCAGTCGGGCGCCCACCCGGCCGCAGCCCATGATGATGGCAAACATCGTGCGAACGCTCCCTCCCGCGGCGCCGTGTGTGGGGCGGCCCGCGGCTCGCGGCCGGCGCCGCAATCGCGAGTCCTACCGCGCGAAAATTTGGCGCGGGTCGATTGCCGCCAGGAATGGCGCGACCGGTCATTGTAGCGCCCGCCCGAGCGGCTGTCAAACGCGGCCGGTTGCGGGGTCCCGGAGCGGCGTGTACAATTCTAACAAGCTGGCGTCTACCTAGACGCCCCTTGCCGTCCAGGGCAGGGCCGGAGGGTTGAGAAGCATGGAGCGCGGGACCGGGACCGTCAAGACGGGGCTGGCGCAGATGCTCAAGGGCGGGGTCATCATGGACGTGGTGACGCCCGAGCAAGCACGGATTGCCGAAGAGGCCGGGGCGTGCGCGGTCATGGCGCTGGAGCGCGTGCCCGCCGACATTCGGGCCGCCGGCGGCGTCGCCCGCATGGCCGACCCAGACATTATCGCGCGGATTATCGAGGCGGTCACCATTCCCGTGATGGCGAAGTGCCGCATTGGCCACTTCGTGGAGGCGCAGATCCTCGAAGCGCTGGGCGTGGACTATATCGATGAGAGCGAGGTGCTGACGCCCGCCGACGAGTCGTTCCACGTCGACAAGCGCGCCTTCAACGTGCCGTTCGTCTGCGGCGCACGGGACCTGGGCGAGGCGCTGCGCCGCATCGGCGAGGGCGCGGCGATGATCCGCACCAAGGGCGAGGCCGGCACGGGCAACATCGTCGAGGCCGTGCGCCACATGCGCGCGGTGCAGGACGGCATCCGCCGCGTGAAGAGCCTCCCGCGCGAGGAGCTGATGGCCGAGGCCAAGACGCTCGGGGCGCCCTACGAGCTGCTGGTGCAGGTGGCCGAGCAGGGGGCGCTGCCCGTGGTGAACTTCGCCGCCGGGGGTGTGGCAACCCCCGCCGATGCTGCCCTGATGATGCAGCTTGGCGCGGACGGCGTGTTCGTCGGCTCGGGCATCTTCAAGTCGGCCGATCCGGCCCAGCGGGCGCAGGCCATCGTGCGGGCGGTGACTCACTACAACGACCCGAAGATTCTGGCCGAGGTGTCGCGCGGGCTGGGCGAGGCGATGCCGGGCCTCGAGCTGGGCACGCTGAAGCGGGAAGAGCTGCTCGCCGGCCGCGGCTGGTGAGATGCGGAACGTCGGCGTACTCGCGCTGCAGGGCGATTTCCGCGAGCATCTCGCGGCGCTTGGCGCGGCCGGCGCGGCGGCGCGCGCGGTGCGCCGGCCGGAGCAGCTGGCAGGGCTCGACGGGCTCGTCATCCCCGGGGGCGAGAGCACCACGATACGGCGCCTGCTGGCGGCCTACGAGCTGGCGGAGCCGCTACGTGAGCGGATGGCCACGGGGTTTCCCGTGTACGGCACGTGCGCGGGCTGCATCCTGCTCGCGCGCGAGGTCGACGGCGCCCCGGCCCCGCCGCTGGGGCTGATGGATATCGGCGTCACTCGGAACGCTTATGGGCGGCAGGTCGACAGCTTCGAAATGGACCTGTCCGTACCAGTCCTCGGCGCCCCGCCGCTGCGGGCAGTGTTCATTCGCGCGCCCCGCATCGACTGGGTGGGGCCTGCAGTAGACGCGCTCGCGCGGCTGGAAGACGGCACGGTCGTCGCGGCGCGCGAGGGCAACTTGCTAGTGACTACCTTCCACCCCGAGCTGACGGGGGATGCGCGCTTCCACCGCTACTTTCTCGAGCACGTCGTGGCCGGGTCAGGAAACCGACTGGCGGTCTCATGACGGCAAAGCCGAGCGTTCGCGCGCTGCGGCCCACGCACCTGGTGGGCCTGCGGGCATTTGACGCCCGCGGCTCGTGCGTGGAGATCACCCCGGCGTCGTGGCCGCGCATCGTCGACGGCGACGGCCGCATGCCGTTCTGGAGCCTGCTCGCCCACTCCGTCGCGCAGCCCACCGGCCATCGGCGCGCGTGGGTCCACGTGGGCGAGCAGGGGATCGACGGCCTGGTGGTGGCCCGGGTCCGCTGCGGCGGCCTGGTCTGGGACGTGCGTCACCTTTGGGCGGATGCCGACTCCGACGGCGTGGCCCAGGAGCTGCTGCGCTGGTTCTGCGGCGAGGCCGCGAGCCGCGGCGCGCGGCGGGTGTTTCTGGAGACGGGGCCCGACGAGAGCCAGCTTAGCGTGGCGGCCCGGGCGGGGTTCGAGCGCTATACGTGGGCGGCGCTGTATCACGCGGCGCCCGACGCCCAACCGCGGCCGGCGGCCCCGGCCGCCGGCCGGCCGCGACACCGCGGGGACGAGCACCTATTGTTCCAGCTCTACAACGCCGCGGTGCCCGGCACGGTTCGCGCCGCCGAAGCCCTGACGCTCGAGGAATGGCTGGCCTTGCACAAGGGCAACCGCCGCTGGACGCCCGGCGTGCTCACGACACGCCGCCAGCACGTCTGGGCGGACGGCGACACGGCCTGGGCCTGGCTAGAGCTGGCCTCGGCCGGCAAGAGCTACCACGCGGACTGGCTGGTCCACCCGGCGCGCGGGGATCTGTGCGACGAGGTGGTCGCTCACGCGCTGGAACAGGCAGCCCGGGCGCCGCTGTACGCGACGTGCCGCGAGTACCAGCAACCGCTGGCGGCGGCGCTGGAGCGCGCGGGCTTCGGCCTGCTCACGCGGCGCGCGGTGTTCGCGCGGCAGCTCGCCGTGCGCGTGGCGGAGCCCCGGCTGGTGGCCGCGCACGCCCGTCCGACCCTCGGAGGCACAACTTATTCAAGGTGGTGACCATGGCACAAAGCTCGCACCCCGCGCCGCAGCCCCGAATCGTTTGCGACGATCTCGACGCCCTTCTCGACGTCCTGCCCCCCCGCATTCGGACTCCTTTGCGCGAGCAGAATCACCGTGCCGATCTTCTCGAAGTCGTCATGGATCTCGGGCGCGAGCCAGAAGCCCGCTATCCCGGGCGGGAGGCAATTCTCAGCCCGGAGTCGGTGAGCAGCGACGACCTGGAGTACGTCATCGAGCGCATCGGCGCCTTCGGCGAGGACAACCGCGCCGGCATCGAACGGACGCTGCACCGCATCTCCGCCATCCGCAATCGGGGTGGCCGCGTCGTGGGCCTGACCGCACGCGTCGGCCGCGCCGTGTTTGGCACCATCGACATCATCCGCGACATCGTGGAGACGGGCCACAGCATCCTCCTGCTGGGGCGGCCGGGGGTGGGCAAGACGACGATGCTGCGCGAGACGGCGCGCGTGCTGGCCGACGATCTGGGCAAGCGCGTCATCATCGTCGACACCTCCAACGAGATCGCGGGCGATGGCGACATCCCGCACCCGGCCATTGGCCGGGCGCGGCGGATGCAGGTGCCCCGGCCGACGATGCAGCACGCCGTGATGATCGAGGCGGTCGAGAACCACATGCCCGAGGTCATCGTCATCGACGAGATCGGCACGGAGCTAGAGGCCGCCGCGGCGCGCACCATCGCGGAGCGCGGCGTGCAGCTCGTGGCGACGGCGCACGGCAACACGCTTGAAAACCTCATGCTGAACCCGACGCTGGCCGATCTGGTCGGCGGCATCCAGACGGTCACACTCGGCGACGAGGAGGCGCGGCGCCGGGGGACGCAGAAGTCCATCCTGGAGCGGAAGGCGCCCCCGACGTTCGACGTGGTGGTCGAGATTCAGCAGTGGGACCGCGTAGCGGTACACGAGAACGTGGCCGAGGTGGTCGACGAGCTGCTGCGGGGCGAGGCGCCGGCGGCGGCCATCCGCTACCGGGACGAGACGGGCGCCGTGCAGGTCGAGCGCGCGGCGCGCCGCACCGGCGGCCCGCCCAGCCTCGTGGCCGTTGGTGGGCGCGGGGGCCCCCGGCCGCAGCCGGCCGGGTTTCGCGGCGATACCTATCGCGGCGAGGCGTATCGCCCCGAGACGTACCGGCCTGAGCCCGCGCGCGCGGCCCGGTCCGCGCCCCGGGGCCGGGCGCCGCACGAGAAGGTGCTGCACGTCTACCCGTTCGGCGTGAACCGGGCGCGGCTGGAGCACGCGATTCGCGGCCTGCAGCTCAACGCCGCCCTGGCATCCGACCTTGAGGGCGCCGACGCGGTGCTTACCGTCAAGAACTACTATCGGCGTAAGCCGCAGCCGCTGCGCGACGCCGAAGCGAGCGGCATCCCCATCTGGGTGCTGCGCAGTAACACTCAGGCCCAGATGGAAGAGGCGCTGCTCAAGCTGTTGGCCGGGCCGGCGGTATCGCGGGATGGGGGCGCGCGCGACGGCGGCCGCGACCTTGACGGGGACCCGCTCGAGGAGACCGAAGAGGCGATCCAGGCCGTGCTCGACACCTCGCAGCCGGTGGACCTGACGCCCCAGAACTCGTACATCCGGCGGCTCCAGCACCAGCTGGCCGAACGCTACAATCTCGGCTCACGCAGCGCCGGCCGCGAGCCCTATCGGCACGTGCGCATCTTCAAGCCGTAGCCGCTCCGGCGCTGATCCCGCGGGCCGGATGCTGCTCCGGCTCGTGCCGCCGTTTTCCGCCGAGGCACCGTCGCCCCTCTCCCTGTGGTACAATTTTGCCGTTGGCGAGGCTGATCGCCGGGTCGGTCTCGGGGGAGGACGCCTTCATCCCGTATATTGAGCCCCGGTCGCGTTGTGCCTGTCGCGCTCGCCGCGCAGCACTCTTCCGCAGAGCCCCTGTCCTCTCCTCCCGGCCCCTCCTTGGCTTGCCCCCGCACCCCGTCGTATGCCCCGGCTGCCGACGGCCGTGCTCCGGCCTGGCAAGCGGTGTGCAGAGACGTCAGTCACCGGGTCCACGCCATTTCGCGCCCAGTTGCCGTGCAGGAGGAGTTCATGGCCAAGTACATCTTTGTTAGTGGCGGCGTGGTGTCGTCGGTTGGCAAGGGCATCACCGTCGCGTCGCTGGGGCGCCTCCTCAAGAGCCGCGGCGTCGCGGTGTCCGTCGTGAAGCTCGATCCATACATCAACGTCGATCCCGGCACCATGAACCCGTACCAGCACGGCGAGGTCTTCGTCACCGACGACGGCGCGGAAACCGACCTGGACCTGGGCCACTACGAGCGGTTCATCGACGCGAATCTCGGGCAAGTCAACAGCGTGAGCACCGGACAGGTATACTCCGCGGTCATCTCGCGCGAGCGGCGCGGCGACTACCTCGGCGGCACGATCCAGGTCATCCCGCACATCACGAACGAGATCAAGGAGCGCATTCAGCTTGTCGCCAAGCAGACGGGCGCCGAGGTGGTGATCGCCGAGGTGGGTGGCACGGTGGGCGACATCGAGTGCCTGCCGTTCCTCGAGGCCACGCGTCAGATGCACCTCGACCTCGGGCGCCAGAACACCCTGTACATCCACCTGACGCTGCTGCCCTACATCGCGGCGACGAAGGAGCTGAAGACCAAGCCGACCCAGCACAGCGTGAAGGACCTGCGCAGCATCGGTATCCAGCCGGACGTCATCATTTGCCGCTCCGACTACCCGGTGAGCCGCGACCTGAAGGACAAGATCGCCTTGTTCTGCGACGTGGACAGCCGCGCGGTGATCCCGCTCCAGACGGTGCCCACGATCTACGAGGTGCCGCTGATCCTGGAGGAAGAGGGGCTGGGCGATCTGATCGTCGAGCGGCTGGGGCTGGACACGCCGCCGCCAGCCCTCGACGAGTGGCGTGGGCTGGTGCGCAGCGCCCTGGAGCCGACCGCGGAGCTGGTGATCGGCCTGGTGGGCAAGTACGTCGAGCTGAACGATGCCTACCTGAGCGTGGCGGAGGCGCTACGCCATGCGGCCTGGTACCACGGCCGACAAGTGCGGATCGAGTGGGTGGACTCGCTGGAGCTAGAGAGAGCCGACGCCGAGTCCGTACTGGGCCGGTTCGACGGGATCGTCGTGCCGGGCGGCTTCGGCCATCGCGGCATCGCGGGCATGATCCGGGCGGCGCGCTACGCGCGGGAGCGTCGGGTGCCGTACCTTGGCTTGTGCCTCGGCATGCAGATCCTGTGCATCGAGTTCGCGCGTGCCGCGCTGGGCAGCGAACAGGCCAACAGCACCGAGTTCGACGTGTTCACGCCGCAGCCGGTCATCGACTTGCTGCCGGAGCAGCGCGACCTACCCGACAAGGGCGGTACGATGCGGTTGGGCGTCTACCCGTGCCAGCTGCAGCCGGGTAGCCGCGCGGCCGAGGCGTATGGCGAGGAGTTCGTCTTCGAGCGCCACCGTCACCGCTTCGAGTTCAACAACGATTACCGAGAGCGGCTTGGTGCCGCCGGGCTGCGGTTCAGCGGCCTCTCGCCGGATGGGCGGCTGGTGGAGGTGGCCGAGATCGCGGACCACCCGTGGATGCTGGGGACGCAGTTCCACCCAGAGTTCAAGTCCCGGCCCAACCGGCCGCACCCGCTGTTCCGCGACTTCATGGGCGCCGCCGTGGCTCACAGCCAGGCTCGCCAGGCGAGTAGCGTGCTCGCCTGACCGGCCGCGTCGGGGAGTGCCGGCCAAGGCTGCTCGCCGGCTGGCGGGCAGCAGGAAGGGGATCGGGCGTGCGTGTCGGCGTGATCAGCGATGTCCACGGCAATCTGGATGCGCTCGAAGCGGTGCTGGCGGCGCTGGGCTCCGTGGACGCGCTGTGGTGCCTCGGCGACGTGGTGGGGTATGGCGCCGCACCGAACGAGTGCGTGGCGCGGCTGCGCGCGCTCGACGCCGTCTGCATTGTCGGCAACCACGACCTGGCCGCGCTGGGCGAGGTCAGCCTGGACACCTTCAACGGCGAGGCCGCGGCCGCCGCGCGCTGGACGGCGAGCGCGCTGGCGCCCGAATCGCGCGCCTGGCTGGCGGCACGCGGGCCATCCACGACCGTGGAGTCGGCGCTGCTCGCCCACGGCAGCCCTTACGATCCGGTATGGGAGTACGTGACCAATGGACGCACGGCCGCCCGCTGCCTGACCTGCTTCGACGGCCCGCTCTGCTTGATCGGGCACACGCACGTCCCGAGCAGCTTCGTCCAGCGTCCCGATGGACAGCTGCAGGCCGAGTACCGCGTGGAGGGGGACGTGCTGGAGCTGGGTGAGGCCCGGGCGCTGGCGAACCCGGGCAGCGTTGGCCAGCCGCGCGACGAGGACCCGCGGGCCGCGTACCTGGTCTTCGACAGCGAGCGCGCCACGCTCACCTGGCACCGCACGCCGTACCCGGTGGCGGCCGCGCAGGAAAAGATCATCGCCGCGGGGCTCCCGCCGCGGCTGGCGCGGCGGCTGGCCGCAGGGCTTTAGCGTAACATTTTCCCTGCCCAAGCGCGCAGCTGACTCGACGGCTGTCCAACCAGGGCGCGCGTGTGCTGTCGCAGCTGTCGGCGCAGCGGCACGGGAGCGCCGGCGCTGCCCCAGCGCGGCTCGACGGTCCCGGCCAGCAGCGCGGCGTGGAACTCTGCCAGCGAGTGGCCGGGAAACTCCACGACCACTTGCAGCAGCGCTTCCAGATGGTGGGCGTCGCTGCCGCCGACCGCCACGAGCGATGTGCCCGCGGTCCAGTTCTGCAAGGTGCGGGCCGCACGGCGCCCGCCCGGCACGGGCGTGAGCAGCTCGTAGCCGTGGATCCCCAGGTCTTCCGCCACGCGCCGCAGGCGCCGCCGTCCCATGCCGACCCAGAAGGCGTCGACGTGGGGGATGATGATCAAGCCACCGGCCGCGTGGATCGCCTCCACCGCGGTCGTGAGCGGCATGAACTTGCGCCAGGGGACCGTGGGAAACGGCGGCTCGAAGATGAATGCCAGCAGGTGCTTGAAGCCCCAGATCGTTACCTCGCAGCCCCATAGCGGCTGCACGCGGCTGCCGGGGTGGCGCGCTTTCCAGTCGAGTGCCGCCGCATAGGCGCGCACGTCGTCGTGGTCGGTGAAGCCGATCACGTCCACGTCGGAGCGCGTCTCGACGTACTCCATGATCTCGTCGACGGTCGCCATGCCGTCACTGAACGTCGAGTGAACGTGCAGGATTGCCTGACCCACGCTAGTCCCCCTGGCCCAGGCCGTCGCAACGTCGGCACGCGCGGCCGGGCGAACGTCTCGCTACAAGCCCGTGCAGTCGGGAGTATGGCGGGCGGGATCCCTGGCCGGGATGGAGCGCTAGCCGTCGGTGCGCATCATGGCGGTGGGGTCCGGTGGCGGCGGCTCCACGACCGGCGTCCGGTAGCGCACACGGTTGACTACCACGTCAGCCAGCACCACGGAGTTGGGCACCACGACCTCCATGTTGTCGGCGGTGTGCAATACGGTCGTGCGAATGCCAATGTCGACCACCCGGCCGCGGAAGTCCTTGATCTTGATCTCGTCGCCCAGGTGGAAGGGGCGCTCAAACAAGAGATACACGCCCGCACAAAAGCTCTTGAGTATATCCTGCAGGGCGAGGCTCGCCGCCAGGCCCAACACGCCGATGCCCGCGACGAGCGCCGCGGGGCTCACGCCGAGCACCTCGACGGCCCACAACAGGCCATAGACGAAGACGACCAGGTAGAGAAAGCGGCCGGCCAGCACGCGCAGGTGAATGTCGGCGCTACTGCGGGCGGTGGCGCGCTCGAACCAACGGCGTAGGGCCGTCGCGATGCGCCAGGCGAGGAAGGCGATCAGGAGGGCTAGAAGCGCGCGTCCGACGAGCGGCTCCAAGGCAGCCCACGGCGGGGCGTTGGCAAGGTCGATCAACGGCGGCATGAGGGGGCGCCAGGCCGCTAGTTCTTGTCGCCCGGCTGCTGCTGGCCCAGAAGCACTTTGGCTTCCTCGCCCACCCCCTCGGCTACCGCGTCGCAGTAGGTGGAGTAGAGCGCCTTGTTGAGGAGCCTGAATTTCCAATGGCTGGGGTCGAGCGTGGCTAGCTCTTCTTTCCGACGGCGCACCAGATAGGAGAGCCGCATCAGGAAAAACAATTGCAGCGCAGAGTACGACTTCAGGCCACTGGGGCCGGCCGGCGTCGCACCAATGTTCGGGCTTCCTTGATCGGCTGGGCTCATCCTTCGTCCTCTGGGCGGTGGGGCCCCGCCCCTCGCGTCGGAAGGATTGTACCACACGGCACGGCGCCTGCGGGCAAGATTACGTTCGCCGACGAATCGCGCCCACGCGGCGCCGCGGTCGTCGACCGCCCGGCCGCCAGCCAGGCGGCGATCGGGCGCGGTGCTATAATCGCCCTGGGATGGCGACGTCCTCCATCGTCGACCCGCGCGGCTACCCGGCCACGGGCGAGGCGCGCGCGGCGCCCCACCGGACGAGCAAGCCCGGAATTCGCCGAGGGGAAATGCCATGAGTGCGCAGATCGATGACTTCGGAGCCCGCGCAACGCTCGCCTATGACGGCGGCAGCGTTGCCTACTACCGACTCGCCGCGCTGGCGCAGCAGGGCATCGCCGACCTCGACCGGCTGCCGATCACCGTCAAGATCCTGCTCGAAAACGTCTTGCGCCGGGTCGACAACTACGTGGTGAACCGCGAGCACGTGCTGGCCGTGGCGCGCTGGGACGCGCAGGGCCAGCCGGACTACGAGATTCCCTTCTTGCCGGCGCGGGTGTTGCTGCAAGATTTCACCGGCGTGCCCGCCATCGTCGATCTCGCCGCCATGCGCTCGGCCATGGCGCGGCTCGGCGGCGATCCCGACCGCATCAATCCCCTCGCCCCGGCCGACCTGGTGATCGATCACTCGGTCCAGATCGACTTCTCGGCCAGCGCCCAGGCCTTCGCCGCGAACGTGGCCAAGGAGTACGAGCGCAACGGCGAGCGCTACGCGCTGCTGCGCTGGTCGCAGAAGGCCTTCCGCAACATGCGGGTGATCCCCCCCGGTATGGGGATCTGCCACCAGGTGAACCTGGAGTATCTGGGCAGCGTCGTGCAGACCCGCGACGTGGATGGCGCGACCGTGGCCCTG
The DNA here is from genome assembly GCA_021325365.1 of Pseudomonadota bacterium. Next base: position 54,612 of record JAJPHF010000135.1, on the reverse strand, counting down.
CCCGATACCGTCGTGGGCACCGATTCGCACACCACGATGATCAACGGCCTCGGCATCCTGGGCTGGGGCGTCGGTGGCATCGAGGCCGAAGCCGTGCTGCTCGGCCAGCCGCTGTACCTGCTGGCGCCCGAGGTCATCGGCTTCCGCTTGCACGGCGCCCTGCGCGAGGGCACCACCGCCACCGACCTCGTGCTGACCGTGACCCAGATGCTGCGGCAGCACGGCGTCGTCGGCAAGTTCGTCGAGTTCACCGGCGCCGGCCTCGGCAGCCTCCCGCTGCCCGACCGCGCGACCATCTCCAACATGTGCCCCGAGTACGGCGCCACGGCGGCCCTGTTCCCCGTGGACGACGTGACGCTCCGCTACCTGCGGCTCACCGGCCGGCCCGAGGCGCACGTGCAGCTCGTCGAGCGCTACTGCAAAGAGCAGGGCATGTTCCGGACCGACCAGATGCCCGAGCCGCGCTTCACTGAGCTGCTGGAGCTGGACCTGGCGACGGTCGAGCCGAGCCTGGCCGGCCCGCGCCGGCCGCAGGACCGCGTGCCGCTCGGCCAGGTGGGCGCCAGCTTCCGGGCCTCGTTCCCGAAAGAGTTCGCCGATGGCGCCGCGGCCGAGGCGCGCGGCGGCGCCGCCGCCACAGCGGTCGCCGCGCCGCCGCGCGCGGCCGAGATCGACTGCAACGGCACCCGCGTGTCGCTGCCCAGCGGCTCGGTGGTCATCGCGGCGATCACGAGCTGCACGAACACGTCGAACCCGGCGGTGATGATCGCCGCGGGCCTCGTGGCGAAGAAGGCGGTCGAGCGCGGCTTGACCGTGAAGCCCTACGTGAAGACGAGCACCGCGCCGGGCTCGCGCGTGGTCACCGAGTACTACCGCAACTCCGGCCTGCTGCCCTACTTGGAAGCCCTCGGCTACCACGTCGTCGGCTACGGCTGCACGACCTGCATCGGCAACAGCGGCCCGCTGCCCGAGCCAGTGGCGAACGCCATCCGCGACAACGATCTCGTCGTCGCGGCCGTGCTGAGCGGCAACCGCAACTTCGAGGGGCGCATCCATCCGCAGGTGCGGGCCAGCTACCTGGCCTCGCCGCCGCTGGTCGTGGCCTACGCGCTGGCCGGCACGGTGGACATCGACCTGACCAGCGAGCCCCTGGGCACCGATGCGAACGGCACGCCGGTCTACCTGCGCGACATCTGGCCCACCGCCGCAGAGGTCAACGAGGTGATGAACGCCGCGGTGCAGCCCGAGCTGTTCCGCGAGAACTACAGCAAGGTGCTCGACGGCGACGAGGTCTGGAAGACGCTGCCGGTGCCCGAGGCAGCCTGTACGCTTGGAACCCGGACTCGACCTACGTCCAGGAGCCGCCGTACTTCGAGGCCCTGCCACCAGAGCCGCTACCCTTGCGGGAGATTCGCGGCGCGCGGGCGCTGGCCGTGCTGGGCGACTCGATCACGACCGACCACATCTCGCCGGCGGGCAGCATCCCCGCGGACAGCCCGGCCGGGCGCTACCTGATCGAGCACGGCGTCGAGCCGCGCGACTTCAACAGCTATGGCGCGCGCCGCGGTAACCATCAGGTGATGATGCGCGGCACCTTTGGTAACGTGCGCCTGCGCAACGAGATGACGCCGGACCGCGAGGGCGACTGGACGGTGTACCAGCCGACCGGCGAGGTCATGCGCATCTACGACGCCTCCGCGCGCTACACGCGCGACGGTACGCCGCTAGTGGTGATCGCGGGCAAGGAGTACGGCTCGGGTAGCTCGCGTGACTGGGCGGCGAAGGGGCCGCTGCTGCTGAACATCAAGTTCGCGATCGCCGAGAGCTACGAGCGCATCCACCGCAGCAACCTCGTCGGCATGGGCATCCTGCCGCTCCAGTTCAAGGCCGGCGAGACTCGCCAGACGCTGGGGCTGCGCGGCGACGAGACTTACGACGTGCTCGGGCTGAACGATGCCCTGCGGCCGGGCCAGGAGCTGACGGTGCGGGTCACGCGCCCCGATGGCTCGACGACCGAGTTCCAGACGATTGCTCGCGTGGACAGCCCGGTGGAGGTCGACTACCTGAAGCACGGCGGTATCCTGCAGATGGTGCTGCGCAACCTGCTCAAGGACAAGAGCGGCCAGACGGCGGTTACGGCGTAGCGCGGCTCGGGAGGGCGGCCGGGGCGCCGGGCCGGGGCCACCGCGCGAAGGGAGAGACGAGAATGCAGCAGATTCGGGTGCCGTGTGTGTTCATGCGCGGGGGCACCAGCCGCGGCGCGTACCTGCGAGCCGAGGACCTCCCCGCCGACCCCGAGGCGCGCGACCAGCTCATCCTGGGCATCTACGGCAGCCCCGACGTGCGGCAGATCGACGGCATCGGCGGCGCCGATACGCTCACCAGCAAGGTGGCCATCGTCGGGCCGTCGTCGCGGCCGGACGCGGACGTGGATTACACGTTCGGCCAGGTGGGCATCACCGTGCCCGAGATCGACTACAAGCCGAACTGCGGCAACATCTCGTCCGGCGTCGGGCCGTTTGCCATCATGCAGGGCTGGGTGCCAATGGTCGAGCCCGTGACGCGCGTGCGGATCTTCAACACCAACACGAAGAAGATCATCGTCGCCGAGGTGCCCGTGCGGGATGGCGAGATCGCCGTCGAGGGCGAGCAGCAAATCGACGGCGTGCCAGGGAGTGGCGCCCCGGTACTGCTGGACTTCCTCGACTCGGGCGGTGCGGCGACGGGCAAGCTGCTCCCCACCGGGCGCCCGCAAGACGTGCTCGCAGTCGAGGGCCAGCGCTACACCGTGTCGCTGGTGGACGCAGCCAATCCCTACGTCTTCGTGCGGGCCGAGGAGCTCGGACTGGAAGGGACCGAGTCGGTCGCGCGCGTCAACGGCGACCAGGCCCTGCTCGACCACCTGGAAGCGATCCGTGGCGCGGCGGCCGAGCTGTATGGCTTCGTGGCCGATCGCCGCGACGCGCTCGCGAAGAGCCCGAACCTGCCGAAGATCGCCTTTGTCGCGCGCCCCAAGGACTACCTGACGACGAGCGGCCGCGAGATCAATGCCAGCGAGATCGACCTGCTGGGGCGCGGGCTATCCGGCCAGATCTTGCACAAGGCGTTCGCCGTCACGGGAGCGATCTGCACGGCCGCGGCGGCGCGCGTGCCCGGCTCTGTCGTCAACGAGGTCTTTGCGGGCGATCCCGCGCGCGATCTCGTGCGTATCGGCCACCCGGCTGGCATCTTCACGCTCGAGATGCGCGTGGAGGAGCGGGACGGGCAGCTGGTGCTCACGCGCTCGGCGCTGGCGCGCACCGCGCGCATGATCATGGATGGCTACGTCTACGTGCCTCGCAGCAAGGTCCCCGCGCTTGCCCGCGAGCCGGTCGGCGCCCGCTGAGGGCGCGGGAGTCGGCCCTGGGCGGCGGTCTCAGCGCACTGGCATGACCGCGCGCAGGCGCTCGACGACCGCGGGCAGCGCTTCGAGCGTTCGGTCGATCTGGTCCGCGTCGGTCCCCTTGCCGAGGCTCAGGCGCAGGCTGCCCTGCGCCAGGCCGGTCGGTAGCCCCATCGCCTTCAAGACGTGGGAGGCTTCGAGCGAGCCGGAGGTGCAGGCCGAGCCGGTCGAGGCGCAGATGCCGAGCTGATCGAGCGCGAGCAGCAGCGCCTCGCCCTCGACGCCCTCGAAGACGAAACTGGCGTTGTTCGCCAGGCGCTCCGTCGGGTGCCCGGTGAGGTGCGCGCCGGGGATACGCTCCAGTACTCCCTCGATCAGCCGGTCGCGGAGCCGCGCCACGCGTGTGTTGGTGGCGTCCAGCTCTTCGGTCGCCAGCTGCAACGCCGTGGCGGCGCCGACGATGTACGGCACGTTCTCGGTGCCCGCGCGCCGGTTGCGCTCCTGGCCGCCCCCCTGCATCTGCGGCAGGAGCGGCGTCCCCTGGCGCACGTAGAGGATGCCCACACCCTTGGGCGCGTAGAACTTGTGCCCGGAGAGGCTGAGCAAGTCCACACCCAGCCGGTTGACGTCGAGGTCGAGCGCGCCGCCGCCCTGGACCGCGTCGGTGTGGAAGAGGATGCCGCGCGGCCTCAGCAGCTCCGCGATGGCGGGGAGCGGCTGGATGGTGCCTACCTCGTTGTTCGCCAGCATGACGCTGACCAGCACCGTGCGGTCGGTGAGGGCGGCTTCGAGCGCGGCCAGATCGACCGTGCCGTATTGGTCGACCGGCAAGTAGGTGACCTCGCAGCCCGCGTAGCGCTCCAGCCACTCGCAGGTGTGCAGTACGGCGTGATGCTCGACCTGGGTGGTGACGATGTGGTTGCCGCGGTCGCGGAGGGCGTACGCGACGCCTTTGATCGCCAGGTTGTCGCTCTCGCTGCCGCACGACGTGAACAGCACTTCGGCCGGCCGGCAGTGCAGCGCGGCCGCCACGGTATCGCGGGCGCGGTCCATCGCCTGGCGTGCCTCGCGGCCAAGCCCGTAAATGCTCGACGGGTTGCCGAAGCGACTGCCGAAGTAGGGCAGCATCGCCTCCACCACCTCGGGGCGCACGGGGGTCGTGGCAGCGTGGTCCAGATAGATCGGCTCGGGCATGGCGCCTCCGGCGAAGCGTGCGCGGTTGCGTGGGCCTCCACCGGTTAGGATACCATCTGCTCCGCCCTCTGCCGTTGACAACACGGAGTGTGCCATACTGAGGGTTGATGGGCCCGGCCGACGTTCCGGGCAGCTTACGCAATCCAGGCTGGTATGTCGCTCGCGCCGTGACCGGACGACCGCGCACGGGGCACGTCGTCGGGTCCCGCGACCGGATTTGCGCCCGCACGGAGGGACGAGCAATGGCAGAAACGCCCCGGCCAGTCGAGATCAACGGCCTGGTCTTCGCGTCGACCAGCGATGGACGGCTGCTAGAGAGCGAGGTGCGCGACCACGTCGAAGCCTTGCAGCGCGAGATCGCGGAGCTGCGGGCGCGGCTGGAGCACGTCACGTCGCTGGAGCGGCTCGCCCAGGCCACGGTCATGAAGGCCGACGAGCTGGCCGCGGAGATCGAGGCCGAGGCGCGGCAGCGCGCGCAACAGCTGACCGAGGCGTGCGAGCAGGAGTTGGTCGAGCGCCGCCGCCAGTTCGAGGCGGAGACGAGCGCGCGGCAAGCCGACGCGCAGGCGCGCGTGGCGCAGCTCCAGGCGGCGCTCGAGGGCACGCTGCAGACACTGGGACGGGCGCTGCAGGCCGCGGGCGCCCCCGCGCTGGAGATGCCGGCCGCCGCCCCGAGCTGGAGCCCATCGGAGCCCGTCGCACGGCCACCCGCCGCTGCAGACGCCAATGGTTACGGCCCGGTAGGTGCCGCAATGCCCGCCGACGTCGACGCGCAGCCCGCGGGCGAGTCAGACACTTCCTTCGCAGCGCCCGCGCCGGCGCCCGAGGCAGGGAAGGAAGCGGCGGGGCCCGAGAGCGGCGGCGAGCCGGCTAGCGCCGAGGCCGAGGCCGATCGGGCCGAGCCGGAGCCACCCGGCGAAGGCGAGCCGGGGCCACGGCCCTTCGGGCAGGTGGAGGAACACGCCGGGTTCGGCACCAGGGACGCCGCGCACGGCCCCGTCGGGGCGGAGCCAGAGGAGCAGGCCGCGTACGGCGTCGAGCCTGAGCGAGGGCCCACGTCGCCCGATGCGGCCGGCGGCCCCGCCGCCGAGCGCGGTCGGGGCGATACGTTCGAGTTGGCCAGGCCCGCGCGTGCCGCGACCGAGCCGACGCCGATCCGCCCGCCGCTGGCGGATCGGTCCGGCGACAATGCGGCCCACAGCGGGCCGGTCGACCAGGGGGCGACCACGCTCTCGCGCGTGGGCCCGGCGACGCTCGAGATCGACATGCGGCCCGTCAAGTCGTTCGCCGACCTCGCCCGCGTCACGAAGCTGCTCGGCCGCATCGCGCCGGGCGCTCAGCCCGTGGACCTGAACCTGCCGCAGCACCGCGCGCTCTTCAGCGTGCGCGGCCAGGACCCGCAGGTGCTGGCCGCCGACCTGCAGGAGGCGCTCCCCGAGGCGCGGGTCGTCGAGCGCGAGGCCGGGCTGGATGTGCTCCTCGAGGGCGAGGCAGAGCCCTAATAGTCCAGCCCTTTGGTCGCCTGTAGGTTGGCGTCGAAGGGATGTTTCACCTTGCGCATCTCCGTCGCCAGGTCGGCGATCGCCACGACGCGCTCGATGAACTCCTCGCGGTCGTCGTGGCCGGTCAGCAGCACGCTCACGCTGGGCGGGCGCGTCTGGACCGCGTCGAGGACCGCGTCGAGTGGGAGCATCCCCTGGCTCACCGCGCCGATCACCTCGTCCAGGATCACCAGGTCGTAGGCGTCGGAGGCCAGCTTCTCGCGCGCCAGCGCTAGTCCCCGCTCGGCTGCCTCGCGGTGCGCCTCGAAAGGATACGGATCGCCCAGGATGTTCACGAAGCCAATGCCCGTCGGGAGCAGTTCCAGATCGGGCGCGAGCCGCGCCGCGGCCGCCGTCTCGCCCACCGGCTCGCCCGGCGGCCACTCGCCGGTCTTGGTGAACTGGAGCATGCAGACCCGCCAGCCGCGGCCGACCGCGCGCAGCGCGAGTCCCAGCGCGGCCGTCGTCTTCCCCTTGCCCTGCCCGTAGTACAGCAGCACGAGCCCGCGGCGCGGGCGCCGCGCGGGCCGTGCCGAACGCGCGTCCTCGGCCATAGTTCCCTCGCAGAGCGGCGGCCCCGCTGCCGACCGCCACCGGTTGAGCGCCGCGAGCACGCGCCAGCGGTACGGCGCCAACGCCTCTCCCGATTGGCCCACGGTACCGCTGGATGTTACCATCTGCTGCCACCGCTGGGCAGAGCTGCGGCGCGCTGTCACAGCCCCGCGGCAACCCAAGCGCACCGGAAGGACGATGACCAGCGAGTCGCGCCCTACGCAGCACCCTCCGCTCAACCGAGCGCAGCCAGCAGCGCCCCTGCAGCACTTGTCGACCCCGCGGCCGGCCGACGTGGGGCTCGACGACGAGCAAGCTCGCGACCTGTATCGGTTGATGGTGCTGACGCGCGCCCTGGACGAGCGGATGTGGACCCTCAACCGGCAGGGCAAGGCGCCGTTCGTGACGCCAGCGCGGGGGCACGAGGCCCTGCAAGTGGCGAGCGCGCGCGCCCTGCGGGTGGGCACGGACTGGGTGGTGACATACTACCGCGACTGGGGCGTGGCCCTGGCGCTCGGCCTGACGCCCTACGATTGCCTGCTGTCGCTGCTCGGCAAGGCCGACGACCCCTTCAGCGGCGGTCGCCAGCTGCCGGGCCACTTCAGCGCGCCGGCGCTGCGGTTGCTGAGCCCCTCGAGCGCGGTCGCCACCCAGATCCCGCATGCCGTCGGGCTCGCGCTCGCATCGCGCCTGCGCGGCGAGCCGGCCGTCGCGATCGTCTACTTCGGCGACGGCGCCACGAGCGAGGGCGACTTTCACGAGTCGGCCAACTTCGCCGGCATCCATCGTCTGCCAGTGGTCTTCCTCTGCGAGAACAACCGCTACGCCATCTCGGTGCCGGTCGCGCGCCAGATGCCGACCGCCACGGTTGCGGAGCGCGCGGCGGCCTACGGGTTTCCCGGCGTCCGCGTGGACGGCAATGACCCGCTGGCCGTGTACGGCGCGACGCGGGCGGCGCTGGCGCGGGCGCTCGCCGGCGACGGTCCGACGCTGCTTGAGGCCGAGACGTACCGCCTGCTGCCGCATTCCAGCGACGACGACGACCGGACCTACCGCGACCCCGCCGAGGTGGCCGCGTGGGAGGCGCGCGAGCCCCTCGGTCGCTACCGCGCTCGCCTGATCGCCCTTGGGCTCTGGAACGAGGACGCAGACGCGGCGCTATGGCAGGAGGCGCAGGCGCGCGTCGCGGCCGACGCGGCGGCGGCGGAGCAGGCGCCCGACCCCCCGGCCGCCGATCTGCTCACTCACCTCTACGCCGAGCCGGGCGCGTACCACGACGAGGCGACCCAGTCGCCTCTTGGGCAGCGCCGTGGTTGAGGGCGCCTGACGATGGAGCTAACCCTGTTGGAGGCGGTCCGGCTGGCGCTCCGCGAGGCGTTGGCCGCCGACGACCGTGTGTTCCTGATCGGGGAGGACATCGGGGTGCGGGGCGGCGTGTTCCGCGTGACCGAGGGGCTGCTCGCCGAGTTCGGCGCCGCCCGGGTGATCGACGCGCCGATCGCCGAGTCGGTCATCGCCGGCATTGCGCTCGGCGCCGCGGCGGGCGGGATGCGGCCCGTGGCCGAGATGCAGTTTGCGGACTACGTCCACCCGGCCGGCGACCAGATCATCAACGAGATCGCTAAGCTGCGGTATCGCTCGCACGGCGCCTGGGGCTGTCCGCTGGTGATTCGCATGCCCTTCGGGGCGGGCGTCCACGGCGGCCCGTACCACTCGCAGAGCGTCGAGGCGCAGTATTTCCACATCCCCGGGCTGAAGCTGGTGGCCCCGGCCACGCCGGCCGACGCGCGCGCGCTCCTGCGCGCCGCCATCGACGACCCCGACCCGGTCCTGTTCTTCGAGCACAAGCGGCTGTATCGACGGGTGCGCGGGGAGGTGCCGGAGCCACTGCAGTCGGTGCCGCTGGGCCAGGCCGTCGTCCGGCGCCCGGGCGATCGCGCGACCCTGGTGGCATACGGCGCGGCGGTGCAGGAGGCGCTCCGGGCGGCGGAGCTGCTGGCCCGGGAGGGCGTGGAGCTGGAGATCGTCGATCTCCGCACGTTGGTGCCGCTGGACTTGGCGACCGTGCTCGCGTCCGTGCGCAAGACGAACCGCCTGATCGTCTACCACGAGGACACCCTGCGGGGCGGCATCGGCGCCGAGATCGCGGCCGCGGTGACGGAGGCTGCCTTCGCCGAACTGGATGCGCCGCCGCTGCGGCTGGCGCCGCCCGACTGCCACGTGCCGTTCGCGGCCGCTCTGGAGGAAGCGTACCTGCCGCTCGCGCCGGCGGTCGTGGGCGCCGTGCGGCGGCTGCTGGCCTATTGAGCGCTGGAGCGACTATGGGCGACCTGACTCGCGAGCGTGCTCTGGAATTGGCGCAGGCGTGGATCGACGCCTGGAACGCCCACGACCTGGACGCCATCCTCGCGCACTACGCCGACGAGGTCGAGTTCATCTCGCCGTTCGTCCAGCGTCTGCTGGGCGACCCGTCGGGCATTGTGCGCGGCAAGGCGGCGCTACGCGACTATTTCGCGCGAGGCCTGGCCTCCTATCCCGACTTGCGCTTCGACCTGCTGGAGGTGCTCGCCGGCGTCCGCAGCGTGACCGTCTACTACCGCAGCGTGCGAGGGCTCCTCGCCGCCGAGGTGATGTGCCTGGCCGACGACGGTCGGGTCGAGCGGGTGCTGGCCCACTACACGGGCTGACCTATCCGTGCTGCGGGACGGGATGGCGCCGGCGAGCCGACGGGCGCCGCGCGTTTGCTCGGTTTCGGCAGACGCCGGTATCATCGAGAGCCCTCGGGACGAGCCGAGGGACGGTTGCCGATTGCGGCGCGGCGCTTCGCGCCGTGGGGGGGGGGACGCTGCCCAACGATCGCGCGGTGCCGACGCTCTTCGAGGAGGCTGATGCCTTCCTGCGCCGCGGCGACGTGGCGGGCGCCGTCCGTCTGGTGGAGGAGCTACGGGGTCGGGCGCTGTCGCTCGTCGGCCCCGATGGCCGCACGCCGACCGAGCGCCTGCGCCTGCGCGTGCAAGGTGCGTTGAAGTACCGTCTGGCGGAAGCAGCCGGGCTCAGCGAGCCGGCGCGCGACGAGATCCGCGTGGCGCTCGGGATCGGGGCCCTGTTCGGAATCGGCGTCTCTCATTTGCTGGCCCGCGTCTGGCCCGTTCTCGCCGAGGAGCGGTACAGCTTTCCGGCGCTCGATCACTACGCGCAGCTCCTGCGCGAGCAGCACGAGGGACCGCTGGACGAGTGGCTCACCCACGTGGTTACCGGGTTGGCGGGGCGCGAGCGAGAGCAGGTCCGGGCCGAGCTGCTCGTGCACAACGCCTACTTTACCGTGTTGCACAACGCGGAGTTGGCGGACATCGAGCGGCAAGTGCTGGCGCGGCCGCCGCGGCTCGCCGGGGTGCGCGTGCAGGCGCTGCGGCGCTCGGGCTGCCCGCTCTGCGTGTGGCCCGAAGTCGTGTACGCCGCCGAGAACCTGCCGGAGCTGCCGGCGCTGCCTGCGCACCCGGGCTGTCGCTGCTTGTACCGGCCTGTCCACCTTGAGGCTTAGCGGTCGACCAAATCGGCGGGGGATGCGACTCGCGGGAGGTGGCGAATGAATGAGCGGGACCGGCCCGCCTTCGGCGTGGGCTTCTGGGGATCGCTCGACGCGCGCCGCCTGCTAGAGGAGGTCCAGCTTGCCGAACAGCTCGGCTACGACGCCGTGTGGATCGGCGACTCGCAGCTGCTGTGGCGCGAGGCCTACGTGCTGCTCGGCGCTGCCGCCGCGCTCACTAGGCGCGTCCGCCTCGGCATCAGCGTGACGAATCCGGTGACGCGCCACCCCACCGTGACGGCCAGCGCGGCGCTCACCCTCCAGGAGGCGTCGAGCGGGCGGGCAGTGTTGGGGGTGGGCGTCGGCTCGACCGCGGTGCGCACCCTCGGCCAGCAGCCCGTGAGTCGCGCGGCGCTCGCCCGCTGGGTGGGACTGTTGCGCGCCCTCTGGAGCGGCGAGCCCGTCGCCACGGATGGCGGCAGCTGGCGGCTGACGTTTGGTGGGCCAGGGGGCGGTCCGCCGATCGTCGTGGCCGGGCGCGGCCCCAAGATGCTGCGGCTGGCCGGCCAGATCGGCGACGGCGCGATCCTAACCGGCTGCGGACGCGCCAACGCCATGGCGCGCGGCATGCTGGACTCCGTCCAGGCCGGCCGGGCCGCGGCGGCCGATCCCGCAAGCTCGTTCCGTACGTACCTGTCCATCGCGGCCGCGGTCCATGCGGACCGGCGCAAGGCGCTGGAGGCCGTGCGGCCCCAGGTCGCCGTGGCGCTGCTGATGCCACATTGGCCGCTGACCGGCGCGGCGGCCGAGGCCCGCGAGCGGCTGCGCGCCTCGTACGACTACTACCAGCACATGAGCCGCCAGGCGCGCTACGCGGAGCTGATTCCCGACGCCATCGTGCCGAGCTTCGCTCTCGCCGGGACCCCGGAGGAGTGCCGCGCGCAGCTGCGCGAGCTGGCCGCGCTCGGCTTCGACGAGATCACCCTGATTCCCTACGCCGCCGACGATGGCACGCGCGCCGACATGGTGACCGCTCTGGCGCGCGACGTCGTCGCCCACTTGTAACGCCGCGGCTTGGCTGCTCCAACGGGCCCTACTGGTCTTCCATGGTTGAAGTGCAGACTCGCCAGACGCTGCCGGGAACGGCGGGCCAGCAGCCGGCGGCCCGGCTTGCAGGCCGGCAGCCGGGCCTCGCAGCTCACGCCTGACCGACCACCACCGCGGTTTTCGCGGGCGTCGATTCGTAAGGTGGGGCAGGGGCTCGTCCCCTGCCGCCCAGCCGGCCCTGCCCGGCTCGATCATCCCGAAAACCGCTGGAAGCGGCGGCTCGTGATGGCCGCGGCGCCGCTCGAGACGGCGGGGGCCCGCCAGTTGTCTGGCGGGCCCCATTTCGTTTCGGCCTGGGCGGGATCAGGCCTTGGCTAGCTCGCGCGCGTTCTCGACGACCTGGTCGATGGTGCCGGTCATGTAGAAGGCCTGCTCGGGCAGGTCGTCGTACTTGCCCTCCAGGATCTCCTTGAAGCCGCGCACCGTCTCGCTCAGCGGTACGTAGACGCCCGGGCGGCCCGTGAACGCCTCGGCCACGCGCATCGGCTGCGACAGGAACCGCTGGATGCGCCGCGCCCGCGCCACCACGGTCTTGTCGTCCTCACTCAGCTCGTCCACGCCCAGGATGGCGATGATGTCCTGGAGGTCCCGGTAGCGCTGGAGCACGCGCTGCACCTCGCGGGCCACCGTGTAGTGCTCGTCCCCGACCACGCGCGGGTCGAGCATGCGCGACGTGGAGCCCAGCGGGTCCACCGCGGGATACAGCCCCTGCTCGGCAATGGCACGCGACAGCGAGATGGTCGAGTCGAGGTGCGCGAACGTATTGGCCGGCGCGGGGTCCGTCTCGTCGTCGGCGGGCACGTACACCGCTTGCAGCGAGGTGATCGAGCCGTGCTTGGTGGAGGTGATGCGCTCCTGGAGCGCGCCCATCTCCGTCGCCAGCGTCGGCTGGTAGCCCACGGCCGAGGGCATGCGGCCGAGCAGCGCGCTCACCTCCGAGCCCGCCTGAGAGAAGCGGAAGATGTTGTCGATGAACAGCAGGACGTCGCGGCCCTCGTCGCGGAAGAACTCGGCTTCCGTCACGCCCGTCAGGCCCACGCGCTGGCGCGCGCCCGGCGGCTCGTTCATCTGGCCGAAGACCATCACCACCTTGTCCAGCACGCCCGACTCTTTCATCTCGTTGTAGAGGTCGTTGCCCTCGCGCGTGCGCTCGCCCACGCCCGCGAACACCGAGTAGCCCGAGTGCTCCTCGGCCACGTTGCGAATCAGCTCCATGATGATGACGGTCTTGCCCACGCCCGCGCCGCCGAAGACGCCGATCTTGCCCCCCTTGCGGAAGGGCGCCACGAGATCGATCACCTTCATGCCCGTCTCGAATACCTCGGGCCGTACTTCCTGGTCGGTCAGGCTCGGCGCAGGGCGGTGGATCGGGTAACGAGTCGTCGCCTCGACGGGGCCTTTGCCGTCCACAGGCTGGCCCAGCACGTTGAAAATGCGCCCGAGCGCCGGCGGACCCACGGGCACGGTGATCGGCCCGCCGGTGTCCACGGCGTCCGTCCCGCGGCGCAGCCCGTCCGTGCTCGACATGGCGACGGCGCGTACCCAGTTGTTGCCCAGGTGCTGCTGCACCTCGGCGATTAGCGGGGTGCCCCCGTCCATTGGGATCTCGACCGCGTTATAAATCTCGGGCATCTGCTCGGCGGGGAACTCGATGTCGATTACCGCGCCGATCACTTCGACAACTTTGCCGGTTGCCACGTAAGCCTCCTTGCGGCTGGGAACGGGGACCAACGGGCCGGCAGCGCCGAGTGGCCCGCCGGATCCCGTCCCCGGGGTGCTATTCGCCTTGTGCCATCGCCTCCGCGGCGCTGGCGATCTCCAGAACCTCGCGCGTAATGACGGCCTGACGCGCCTGGTTGTAGGTCAGCGTCAGCGAGTTGATGAGTTCGGTGGCGTTGTCGTTGGCGCTGCGCATCGCCACCATGCGGGCGCTCTGCTCGCTGGCGATGGTCTCCAGCACCGCCTGATAGATCTGTACCTCGACGTAGCGCGGCAGCAGCGCGTCCAGGATGGCGCGCGGGTTCGGCTCGAAGATGTAGTCGACCGCCGGCCCGGCGGGCTCCTCGCCGGCGGGCGCCGCGATGGGCAGCAGCTGGTCGAGCTGCGGTCGCTGACTCAGCGTCGAGACGAAGCGCGGATAGACGACGTACGCGGCGTCGATCTCGCCGCGCGCGTAATCGTCCATGATGACCCGCGCGATCGGCGTGATGGCCATGTAGTCCGGGCGGTCGCCGAGCTGCGTGAACGTCGCGCGCAGCTCGCGGCCCCGCCGCGTCATGAAGTCCTGGCCCTTGCGCCCGACCGTCACCAGCCGCACCGGGTGCTCCTGCCGCAACAGGAACTCCGTGCCCGCCCGGATGACGTTCGTGTTCAGGGCGCCGGCCAGCCCGCGATCGCTGGTCAGCATGACGAGCCCGACGCTTTGGACGGGGCGCTGCTGCAGCAGCGGGTGCAGCGCCTCGCCGTCGCGCCGCGCGGCGCCGAGCTGCGTGATCAGCGTGCGTATTGCCGTCGAATACGGCCGCGCCGCGATGACGTTCGCCTGAGCACGCCGCATGCGCGAGGCAGCCACCAGCTCCATAGCCTTGGTGATCTGCGCCATGTTGCGGGTGCTGCGGATACGCCGGCGGATGTCCCGCAAGCTCGCCATAGTGTCCTACCGCCTAGACGGTCGTCGTGCGCTTGAACTCGTCGATGGCCGCGCGCAGCTTCTCGATGGTCGGGTCGTCCAGCCGCTTGTCGGTCATGATCGTCTCGCCGATCTCCGGGTGGGCGTTCGCCATGAAGCTGTGGAACTGCGCCTCCCACTCCTGCACCTTGCTGACCGGCACGTCGTCCAGGAAGCCGTTGGTGACGGCGTACAGGATCATCACCTGCTGGTCGAGGGGCAGTGGGTGGTACTGGGGCTGCTTCAGGACCTCCTGGATCCGCAGGCCCAGCTCGAGCTGGCGGCGCGTGGCCGGGTCGAGGTCGGAGCCGAACTGCGCGAAGGCGGCCAGGGCGCGGAACTGCGCCAGGTCGAGGCGCAGCTTGCCTGCCACCTGCCGCATCGCGCGCGTCTGGGCCGCACCGCCGACGCGTGACACGGAGATGCCGACGTTCAGCGCCGGGCGGATGCCCTGGTAGAACAGGTCGGACTCCAGGAAGATCTGGCCGTCGGTGATCGAGATCACGTTCGTCGGAATGTAGGCCGCCACGTCGCCGGCCTGCGTCTCGATGATCGGTAGCGCCGTCAGTGAGCCGCCGCCGTGCTCCGCATTCATGCGGGCGGCGCGCTCCAGCAGGCGTGAGTGCAGGTAGAACACGTCGCCGGGGTACGCTTCGCGGCCGGCGGGCCGGCGCAAGAGCAGCGATACCTGACGGTACGCGGCGGCGTGCTTCGAGAGATCGTCGTAGACGATCAGCGCGTCGCGGCCGCTCTCCATGAAGTACTCGCCGATCGCGCAGCCGGCGTACGGCGCGATGTACTGCATGGCGGCGGGGTCCGAAGCGGTGGCGGCGACGATGATCGAGTGCTCCATCGCGCCGTACTGCTCGAGGATGCCGACCACCTCCGCGACCGAGCTGCGGCGCTGGCCAATCGCCACGTAGATGCAGATCAGGTCGCCGCCGCGCTGGTTGATGATCGTGTCGAGCGCGATCGCCGTCTTGCCCGTCTGGCGGTCGCCGATGATCAGCTCGCGCTGCCCGCGCCCGATGGGGATCATCGAGTCCAGCGCCTTGATGCCCGTCTGCACCGGCACGTTCACCGGCTGGCGGGTGACGACGCCAGGCGCGATGCGCTCGACCGGCCGCGTGGCCGTCGTCGCGATCGGCCCCTTGCCGTCGATCGGCTGACCCAGCGCGTCCACCACGCGGCCGATCATCGCGTCGCCCACCGGCACCTCGATGACGCGGCCGGTGCTGATGACCTCGTCGCCCTCGGCGATGTCGGTGTACGGGCCGAGCACGATAACGCCGACCGTGTCCTCTTCCAGGTTCAGCGCCAGGCCCCGCACCCCGCTCTTGGGGAACTCCACCAGCTCGCTGTACATGACGTTGGAGAGGCCCCAGATGCGCGCGATGCCGTCGCCGACCTCGACGACCTGCCCCACGTTCTGGGCGGTGATGGTTTCGTTGAATCCTGCGATCTGCTGCTGCAGGATGCGGCTGATCTCTTCCCCGCGTACCGCCACAATCGTTTCCTTTCCGGGACGTCGTCGTCCTCGTGGGGAGCAGCCCGACCGCTGGGGCGCCCTTCGAATTTTAACCTGTCATAACGTAGGGTTTCACCGCCGCATCCTTGGTTCGCGCGGGCGGCCGACGTGGCCTGCTACGCCGCGCCCGCGGCCAGGCGGCGGCGCAGCGTTTCCAGTCGCCCGCGCACGCTGCCGTCGATCAGCTGGTCGCCGATGCGGGCCACCACGCCGCCGATGATGCTCGGATCAACGCTCGTCTCGAGGCGGACCTGCTTGCCCACGTACGCGCTCAGCTTGGCGACCAGGGCGGCCTGCGCGGCCGCGTCGAGCGGCTCGGCCGTGGTGACCTGCGCTGTCACGATGCCGCGCTCGCGGTTCAGCCGCTCGTGAAACGCCGCCGCGATATCCGGGAGCAGCCCCAGGCGATCGCGGTGCAGCAGCAGCTGCAGCAGGTTCCGCGTGTGCGGCATCAGGTTCGGCACCTCGGCCTCGATCACCCGCATCTTCTGCGCCGGCGACACGACCGGGCTCGTCAGCGCGCGCGCCGCCACCGGCACCTCCAACAGCGCGGCCAGCCGGTCGAGGTCCGTCGACCACGCGTCGTAGCTGTTCTCCTGCTTCGCCAGGTCGAACACGGCGTCGGCGTAGCGCCGGGCCGCGGAGCGAATCATGGCCACTAGCGGCTCCGTCCGTCGCCGGCCTCGGCCAGGAAGTCGTTGACGAGCTGACGCTGCGTCGCCGGATCGAGCTGGCGATGGATGATCCGCTCGGCCGCCATCACGGCCAGGTCGGCCACCTGCTGGCGCAGCTCGGCGAACGCCTGCTCGCGCTCCCGGGCGGCGTCCTCCTGCGCGCGCTTCAAGATCGTCTCGTACTCCGCCTGCGCCTGCTGCTGCCGTTCGGCCCGGATGCGCTCGGCGATCTGGTTGGCGTTGTTGATGATGTTCTGGCCTTCGCGGCGCGCCTCGTCGAGCTGGGCCTTCACCGCCTCCGCGGCGCGTGTCGACTCCTCCCGCAGGGACTCGGCCCGCTCCATGCTCTCCCGGATGCGCGCCTGGCGAGCGTCCAGCATCTTCAGCACGGGCGGGAAGAGGAACCGCCACAGGACGAAGAACAGGATGCCGAAGTTGATCAGGTGCCAGATGAAACTAGGCCAGTTCAGGCCAAGTGTCGCGAAAGCCGACATGCTTCCTCCAGGGGATGGGGGACGGGGGACGGGGAATCGGGGACGGAAGGCGGGTGCCTACCCCCTATCCCCTACCCCGGCTCCCTAACCCCTCTCCTAGACCCGGCCGAACAGCAGGAACGCGATGATCAGCGAGTAGATCGCGATGGCTTCGGCGAACGCGAGGCCGATGATCATGGGCAGGAACAGCGTGCCCGTCGCCTCCGGGTTGCGCCCGATGGCCTCCATCGCCTTGGCCACGCCCAGGCCGACGCCGATGCCGGGGCCGATGGCGCCCAGGCCGATGGCGAGGCCCGCGGCGAGCGGCGTGAACGAGGCAGCCGTGCCCGCCTGCTGCTGCGCCACCGATGCGAGCGTTGCGATGTCCATGGTCCGTTTCCTCCCTCTTGGTCCGCGGGTCGATCGTCGTCACCTGGACCTATTCGTATGGCGAGCCCGGCTGCGCCAGACTCGCCACGTGCGCGAACGAATGCGGCTAGTGAGCGGCGCCGTGCTCTTCCCCGCCGTGCGCCGTCGTCGCCAGGGACAGGAACGCGAGCGTCAGAATCGCGAAGATCAGCGCCTGGACGACCCCGACGAACAGCTCGAACGCCATGAACAGGAACGGGACGCCGGGCGGGATCAGGCTGCTCATGACCAGCAGCAGCACCTCGCCCGCGAAGATGTTGCCGAACAGACGCAAGGCCAGCGAGACCGGCCGCGCGATCTCCGAGATCAGCTCCAGGACCGGCGGCGGCCCCCACGTCAGGTGCTTGATCCAGCCGAACAGCCCGTTGGTGCGGATCATCATGAACTGCACCCAGATGAACACGATGGCCGCCATCGCCGCCGTCGCGTTCAGGTCGCTGTTGGCCGAGCGCAGGGGCGGGCCGTGGCTCGCCGTCCACGGCACCTCGTGCAGCCAGTCGTTCTCCGCGTAGAACGGCAGAATCCCCATCCAGTTGGCGGTCATGATGAAGAAGAACAGCGCCCCGACCAGCGGCAGGAACGAGCGGCCGCGCGCCCCCGCGAACTGCTCGCAGGGCGTCAGCAGCGCTTCGATGGCCATTTCCGCGAAGTTCTGCAGCCCGCCGGGTATCAGCGCCATGCGACGGGTGGCGAGCAGGCTGATCGCAATCACGACGATGATGGCCAGCCACGAGGCGAGGATCGTGTTCGTGACCGGCAGGCCGCTGGCGCAGGCCACCTCCTCGCCGTGGGCTTCGGCATGGCCGCCCAGGCAAAAGATGACGTCCGCCAGCAGCGACGGCGGATGGAAGTTCTCCATGCTCGGGTGCCCCTGCTACTTCGGTTCGCCGCCCGGCGCCTCGTCGGCCGGCTTCTTCCTGAGAAACGTGTTCACCAGCTTGACCACGCTCGCCACGCCCGAGGCCATGCCCAGCAAAGCGCCCACCAGATAGGCGATGACCCCGACGTGCGTCCAGCGATCGACCAGTAAGCCCAGGCCCAGTCCGATTAGGACAGACGCAGCCAACAGGAAGCCGAACTGGGTGGAGATGGCAACGGCCTGCCAGATGGTGAGTTCGCGCATGGGGCGCTCGCTCCTGCCGCAAACTCGCGCCAGTATAGCACAGGCCTCGCCTGTGACGATGTCCGTTCCGTATCGCTCTTCCTGAGCCGCGCCGCAGCGTCTTTAGCACTAGTTTAACATCCTCTTCCCCGAGCCGCCGGCGTTGCGCCCGGCGCCGCGCCGGGCGCTGTGCTAGGATGAGAGCAACGTCAGCCGCGGAGCCCGCTGGGCGGCGCGGGGGAGAGAGGAGCAACGCGATGGCGGCAGCCGATACCACTCTGGGCGGGTTTCGCCCGACCCTGGACCGCAACCTGGCGTTCGAGCTGGCCCGCGTGACGGAGGCGGCAGCGCTGGCGGCCGCGCGCTGGATGGGACGCGGCGATAAGAACGCGGCCGACCAGGCGGCGGTGACCGCGATGCGGATGACGCTGAACAACGTCGACATGGACGGCGTGGTGGTCATCGGCGAGGGCGAGAAGGACGAGGCGCCGATGCTGTACATCGGCGAGCGCGTGGGCAACGGCAACCCCCCGGGCGTGGACGTGGCGGTGGACCCGATCGACGGGACGACGCTGACCTCCAAGGGGCTGCCCAACGCGTTGTCCGTGGTCGCGATCGCCCGCAGCGGCTCCATGTTCAACCCGCCCGGCATCGTCTACATGGACAAGCTGGCCGTCGGCGCGATCGGCCGCGGCGTCGTCTCGCTGGAGCAGTCGGTCGCGACGAACGTGCGGGAGCTGGCCAAGGCGCGGAAGTGCGAGGCGGACGATCTCACGGTCGTCGTGCTCGACCGACCCCGGCACGCCGAGCTGATTCAGGAGATCCGGGCGACGGGGGCGCGGATCATGATGATCAGCGACGGGGACGTGGCCGGCGCGATCATGGCGGCCATGGAAGACTACACCGGCGTCGACATGCTGATGGGGGTCGGCGGCTCGCCAGAGGCGGTGATCGCCGCGGCCGCGATGACGTGCCTGGGCGGCGAGATCCAGTGTCGGCTCTACCCTCGCAACGAGCAGGAGGCGGCGCAGGCGCGGGCGCACGGGCTGGACCTCGACCGCGTGCTGCGCACGGAGGACCTCGTGCGGGACGACGACGTCTGCGTGGCGCTCACGGGGGTGACGCACGGCGAGCTAGTGAACGGCGTGCGGTTCTTCGCCCGTGGCGCCCGCACGGAGACGCTCGTCATGCGCTCCCGCTCGGGCACGATTCGGCGCATCGAGTCCGAGCACCATTTCGACAAGGTCGCCAGGTACACGGGCCTCTAAGATCGACGGCGTGGCGCGGCCCTACCAGCTGGCTCCCGACGCCCGCTTCACTTGCCAGCGGTGCGCTGGCTGCTGCCACGGCTGGTTCGTTTACCTCACGCCGGAGGAGTACGACCGCCTCGCCAACTACGACTGGGCGGCCGACAGCCCGCGACTCGCCGGCCGGTCGTTGTTCGTGGAACAGGCGCTGCCCGGGCGCAGCACCCTGCCGGTCGTGCGTCTGGCACAGATCGACGGGGCCTGCGCCTTCCTGGAGCCGGATGGCCTGTGCCTGATTCACAAGGTGCAGGGCATGGCGGCCAAGCCGAGCCCTTGCCAGCAGTACCCGTTCCACTTCGCGCGCACGCCCGATGGCGCCACCGCCACCCTGGACTTCGCCTGCAGCGCGGTGCTGGCCCACGAGGGCGCGCTCCTCGTCCAGCACCCGGCCGCCGTCGACGACGCCTACCGGGTGATGCAGCGGCGCGCGGAGCTGCCCGGCCGCGCCCTGCCCGGCAGCGGCGTGCTGGGTGAGCATCTCTGGCTCCAGCCGAGGCAGCCGCTCCACTGGCAGAACTACCGTGCGCTGGAGCGGGCGCTGCTGGCCGCGCTGCGGCAGGCGCAGCGCCCGCTGGAAACGCGCTTGCTGGGGCTCGACCGCTTGCTCCACTGGATCGCCGAGCGATACGGCGCGGCGCTCGGCGCGCCCAACGCGGCCTTCGCGGCCTGGCTGGATGAGCTTGACCAGGAGGGCTACGCGCCCCTCTGGGACGCCGCGGCGCCGGGAAGCGTGTCCGCGCCGCGCCAGCGAGCCGTGCTGGCGCCGTTCATCGGCGGCCTGGAGCAGCAGTGGCAGGCCATCGACTCGGGCGCCGTTGGCCGCCGGGGCGTCGGCACGCGGCTGACGCTGGCGATCATCGTCGCCAATGGCGTCGGGCCGCTCCAGCTCGCGGGCTTCGGTGCGACCCTCGATCAGGGCCGGATGCGCAAGGTCTGCTTCCCCCAGGACGATCCGGCTCTCGCTCACCTCTACGCCCGCTACCTCCAGAGCCTGATCGAGCGCAAGACGCTGGTCGACGACAGCGACGTGTTCCAGGGCTTCCGCTACTTCCTGCTCGCGTTTGCGGCGGCGCGCTGGTACACGGTGGCTCGGGCCACGCTCGCGAATCGCGCCACGGCGTCGTTGGACGACCTGCGTCAGGGCATCCGCATGGTGGAGAAGGGATTGGGCCACGCGGAGGGGCTGCGCACCCGCCCCACGCAGTGGGTCGTCCGCTTCCTCTTCCAGCGTCTCGCCTCGGCCGCCACTATGATCCACAACTTCTACACCGGGTAGGTCAGATCGCTTCGCCGGGCGAGATTCGTTAAGATACAGGCGAGGCCGAGAACCGCCGCCCCCTGGGGCCGGCGCCGTGTTCATCGGCGAACACAGGAGCAACCGGTGGATGTAACGCTGCCCATGGCCGCGCCGCGGCCACGCTCGACGCGTGAGTTCGTCGGCCAGTTGCGTGCGCTGCCCCTGTTCTACCGGGTGCTGCTCGGCAACTGTCTGGTAGTCGTGCTCGGCGCCGGCATGGGCACGTTTCTCACCGTCCAGTTCGCGCGCCAGGAGCCTAGCTCGTCCCCGCTCTGGCTGGTCGGCTCGTTCATGCTGGTCGGCACGGGGCTGAGCCTGCTCGTCAACTACGTCGTGCTCAAAGCCGCCTTCTCGCCGCTCGAAGGCATCGAGCGCACCGTGCTCGAGGTCCGGCGGGGCAATCTCGGCGCGCGCGCGCCAATCGACGCTGGCCGCGATCCGCTGTTGCAGACGTTTACGGCGACCCTCAACGCCATGCTCGACACCCTCGAGCGCGACCGTCAGCAGCTTCAGGCCCTGTCCTTGCAGGTGATCGACGCTCAGGAGGCCGAGCGCAAGCGCATCGCCCGCGAGCTGCACGACGAGACGGCCCAGACGCTCACATCGCTGCTCGTGCGCCTCCGCATTCTGGAGCGGGCGGGCGACCCGGCGCAGGTGCGCACCTCGACGGCCGAGCTGCGGGAGCTGACGCTGCGAGCGCTCGAGGAAGTGCGGAACATGGCGCGCGAGCTGCGGCCCACGACCCTCGACGACCTGGGCCTGGTCGCCGCGGCGCAGAGCTACACCGAGCGGTGCGCGGAGTTGCTGGGCTTCGCCGTGAGCTTCCGCGCCGGTAGCTTTACGCAGCGCCTGGCGCCGCACGTCGAGCTGGTGCTGTACCGGGTGATTCAGGAGGCTCTGACGAACGTCGCGCGTCACGCCAACGCCCGCCATGTCGAGGTCTGGCTGACGCAGGAGAACGGACGGGCGGTGGCGACGATCCGGGACGACGGCGTGGGCTTCGACGTCGAGGGCGTGCTCGCCTCCAAGGAGCGTGGCCTGGGGCTATTCGGTATGCAGGAGCGCATGGCGCTCGTGGGTGGGCGGCTGCAGCTGAGCGCCTGGCCGAACCGTGGCGCGCTGGTGCGGGCCGAAGTGCCCCTCGACGAGCTGTCGGTCCTCAGCAGCGAGGTGGCCGTGGGAGCCGCGCTGCCGGCGACGCCGTCGGGGCTCAGCCCTCGCCTGCTGGCCGCCGATAGCTGACCCGTATGGCGGACGACTGATGGCCAACGATCGCATTCGCGTTCTCCTTGCCGACGATCACGCCGTCCTGCGCGCGGGCCTGCGCGCGTTGTTGAGCGCCGAGCCGGACATGGAGGTCGTCGGTGAGGCTGGCGACGGCCAGGAGACCGTGCGCCAGACCGCCTTGCTGCGCCCCGACGTGGTGGTCATGGACATCGCCATGCCGGGCGGCGGCGGCTTGCAGGCCACGCGCGCCATCCGCGCCCAGAAGCTGCCCTCGAAGGTGCTCATCCTTACCATGCACGCCGAGGAGCAGTACCTCTTGCCGGTCATCGAGGCGGGCGGCTCCGGCTACGTGCTCAAGACCGGCGCCGACAGCGAGCTGATCGAGGCGATCCGCGTGGTCCACCGCGACGAGGTGTTCCTGTACCCGTCGGCAGCCAAGCTGCTGCTGGGCAAGTACCTGGAGCGAGGCGAGGGTGCCGACGTGGCCTACGACGGGCTGACCCCGCGCGAGCGTGAGGTCTTGCGCCTCACCGCGGAGGGGTACACGGGCCAGGAGATCGCCGAGCGCCTGGTGCTGAGCCCCAAGACGGTCGATACGTACCGTCAGCGGGTCATGGAGAAGCTCAACCTGCACCACCGGTCCGAGCTCGTGAAGTACGCTCTCCGTAAGGGCTTCCTCCAGGCCGACGCCATCGGCGAGGAAGCCTCCGCCTAGGCCCCGGCGCAGACCCCCGCGAGCCGCCTCCTGCCGTCAGGCAAACTCCTACAGCAAATGCCTTGCTTTTCCTGACACCGCCCCGCCATGCCGCCCGTTAACATAGCTCTTGGGCAACACGGGGTGGCATCCAACTTGCGGAGCCGCCCAGACTGGTGGCTGTCTCCGGCGCCCCCACCTAGCGCGGCCGATGCAACCTGGCGATGGATTGTAAGAGATGACGCAGAGCAGTGCGACTCTGGAACGGACCCCGCTGGTCCCCGAGGCTCCCCTGACGACGGAAGAGCTGACGGCCGCGGACCGGCCGGCGCGCCGCCCGGCGCGGGCGCCCGCCGAGGGGGCGGAGCGGCGCAGCGGGCGCGGCAGCGCGCGCGCTCAGGACCTGGAAGATGCCGACGCCATCGGGGCGTATTTCCAGCAGATCGGCACCGTGCGCCTGCTGAACGCCGAGGAAGAAGTCGCGCTGGCCAAGCGGATCGCCGCGGGCAAGCGCGCGGCCACGCTGCTGGCCCAGCCGGGCACGGACAGCGCCGACCGCGGGTCGTTGCTGGCAGAGAAGGCGGAGGGCGAGCAGGCGCGACAGCGCATGGTCGAGGCCAACCTGCGGCTGGTGGCGGCCATCGCCGCGCGCTACCAGGGCCGGGGCCTGGACCTGGAAGACCTGATCGCCGAGGGCAACATCGGGCTCATCCGGGCCGTCGAGAAGTTCGACTACCGCAAGGGCTTCCGCTTCTCGACCTACGCCACCTGGTGGATCATGCAGGCGGTGACGCGGGCGATCGCCGATCGCGGTCGCGTCGTCCGGCTGCCCGTGCACATCCATGAGACGCTGAACCGCATGGGGCGCACCTTCCAGCGCCTGCGCCACGAGCTGAACCGCGAGCCGACCGACGAGGAGCTGGCGGAGGCGATGGGCATGCGCGCCGACCGGCTGGCAGCGGTGGTGCGCGCGTCGGCCGCGCCCCTGCCCCTCGACGCGCCGCGTGCCGACGGCGAGGAGACCGACAGCCGCGAGGCGGCGGCGGCCGAGGAGATGCCGACGCTGTTCGACATCGTCGCCCACCAGATGCTTCGCAACGAGATGGGCGAGCTGCTGATGATCCTGCCCGAACGGGAGCAGCTCGTGCTGGAGCTGCGCTTCGGCCTCGCCGACGGCCACACCTACACGCTCGAAGAGGTGGGCCGACGCCTGGGGGTGACTCGCGAGCGCGCCCGCCAGATGGAGCATCGCGCGCTGGCGAAATTGCGCCAGGAGGCCGACGCCGAACGCCTGCGCGCTTATCTGGACTAGCTCGGGCAGCCACGAGCGAGCCCTCCCCGATCGGGGAGGGCTTTGTCGTGCGGTCGAGCGTGCCCGTTGGCCCACGCGCTAGCCGCCTTCCCTTGCCTCGCGGGCGCCCCTCAGGCTACCCTTGTGCCTGGACCCCCGAGGATGTGCAATACTGCCGCTCGGAGGAAATTGGTCGGAGAATCAGCGAACGTGGGTCTGAGCATTAGCGCGTTCTTTCCGGCGTACAACGATGCCGGCACCATCGCCAGCATGGTGGTCGTGGCGGACCGGACGCTGCGGGCGCTGACCGACGACTACGAGATCATTGTGGTCAACGACGGCAGCCCGGACCACACGGGCGAGATCCTGGAGGATCTGGCGGCGCGCTACCCGCGCTTGCGCGTGGTGACCCATCCGCGGAACCGCGGCTACGGCGGCGCGCTGCGCAGCGGCTTCGCCCACGCGACCAAGGACCTCGTCTTCTACACTGACGGCGATGCCCAGTACGACCCCCGGGAGTTGGCGCTGCTGGTGGCGGCGCTACAGCCGGACGTCGATCTGGTCAACGGCTACAAGATCGAGCGGCACGACCCGCTCAACCGCATCATCATCGGCCGCCTGTACCACAAGGTGGTGCGCGTCATGTTCCGACTGCGCGTGCGCGACGTGGACTGCGACTTCCGCCTGCTGCGGCGGCGCATCTTCGACGACGTGGACCTACGGGAAGACAGCGGCGTGATCTGCGTCGAGCTGATGACGAAGGTCCACCAGGCGGGGTGCCGCATTGCCGAGGTGCCCGTCCACCATTTCCATCGTGCCTACGGGAAGTCGCAATTCTTCAACTTCGCCCGCGTCGCGCGCGTTGGGCGCGATCTGATCCGTCTCTGGTATCGGCTTATCCTGCGCGGCGAGTTTCGCCGCAAGCTGGCCGCCCGTCGCCGGTCGGCAGCCGCCAGCGGCGCGGCCGTGGCAACCGGCGCGGCGCTCCTCACCGAGAGCTGACGGCCGCCCATGGAACGAGCGTACGCCTACTATCCTCGGAAGCGAGTGGCCGTCACCGGCGGGCTGGGCTTCATCGGCAGCAATCTGGCCCGCCGCCTGGTCGAGCTTGGCAGCGACGTCTTGCTGATCGACTCGATGGTGCCCGACTACGGCGGCAATCTCTTCAACGTGGCCGACCTGCGCGACCGGGTGCAGGTGAACTTCGCGGATGTCCGCGACGTCAACGCGATGAACTACCTCGTGCAGGGGCACGACGTCATATTCAACCTCGCTGGCCAGGTCAGCCACATCGACAGCATGCTCGATCCGTACACGGACCTCGAGATCAACTGCCGCAGCCAGCTCTCGCTGCTCGAGGCCTGCCGCCACCACAATCCGCGCGCGAAGGTGGTCTTCGCCAGCACGCGTCAGGTCTACGGGCGACCCGACCGCACCCCCGTGGACGAGAGCCACGTCGCCCGGCCCACGGACGTGAACGGAATCAACAAGCTGGCCGGCGAGTGGTATCACATCGTCTACAACAACGCCTACGGCGTCCGGGCCACCGTGCTGCGCCTAACCAACACCTACGGGCCGCGCCAGTTGATGAAGCACAACCGTCAAGGCTTCCTGCCGTGGTTCATTCGTCAGGTGCTTGACGGGGAGGAGATCCAGCTCTTTGGCGACGGCCGCCAACGGCGCGACTTCACCTACGTGGACGACGTGGTCAACGCCTTCCTCCTTGCGGGCTGTACCGAGGGCACCGATGCCCAGATCTACAACCTGGGGGGCGAGAGCGCCTCGCTGCTGGAGGTCGTCGAGCTGCTGATCAGCCTCGCGGGGCGAGGCAGCTACCGGATTGTCCCCTTCCCGCCCGAGAAGCGGGTGATCGACATCGGCAGCTACGAAGCGGACTACGCCAAGATTCAGGAGGCGCTCGGCTGGTCGCCGCACGTCTCGCTGCGCGACGGGCTGGCCCGCACCCTCGCTTACTACCAGGCGCACGGCGAGCACTACTGGGACCGCGCCCGGTCGGCCGGGGCGCTCGGCTCGGCTTGAGCGCGCGCGGTGACCGGCGCCGGGGGGCGGCCCACGGTCGTCAGCAGGTTTTGCGGGAGAAGGGGAGGTCAGCGGTGGTAGGCTCGGCGGCCGCGCCCCGTGTGCCATTCAACGACCTGAAGCCGCAGTACGCCGCGATCAAGGACGAGGTGGACGCCGCCATTCGGGGCGTGTTGGAGCGTGGCTGGTATATCCTCGGCCCCGAGGTCGAGGCGTTCGAGGCGGAGTTCGCCGCCTACTGTGGCGCGCGGTACGCCGTCGGCGTCGGCTCCGGCACCGAGGCGCTGCACCTGGCGCTCTGGGCCTGCGACCTCAAGCCCGGCGACGAGGTGATTACCGTCGCCCACACCGCCGTCCCGACGATCAACGCGATCTCGCTCACCGGCGCGCGGCCCTTGTTCGTGGACGTCGACCCGGCCACGCGCACGATGGACCCCGCGGCGGCGGCGGCCGCCGTGACGCCGCGCACCCGCGC
The DNA here is from genome assembly GCA_021325365.1 of Pseudomonadota bacterium. The sequence goes on along the minus strand of JAJPHF010000135.1, from coordinate 28,105 downwards.
GCTGCTGCCGGTACACCTCTACGGCCACCCGGCCGACATGGCGCCGCTGCAGGCGCTTGCCCGCGAGCACGGTCTGCGGCTGATCGAGGACGCCGCCCAGGCGCACGGCGCCGAGTATCGCGGGACGCGCGCCGGCCGCCTCGGCGATCTGGCGGCGTTCAGCTTCTACCCGACCAAGAACCTGGGGGCCTACGGCGACGGCGGCATGGTCGTGACGGACGACGCCGCCCTGGCCGAGCGGGTACGCCTCCTGCGGAATTACGGCCAGACGGACCGCTACCACCACCAGATCGAGGGGCTCAACTCGCGCCTGGACGAGCTGCAGGCGGCGGTGCTGCGCGTGAAGCTGCGCCACCTCGATGAGTGGACGGCCGCGCGGCGCGCTCGCGCCGCGCGCTACGCCGCCCGCCTGGCGCGCGTCGCGCCCCCCGTCGAGGCGCCCTGGGCGCGCCACGTCTACCACCTGTACGCCGTGACGGTGCCGCGCCGCGCGGCGGTGCAGGAAGCGCTCGCGGCAGAGGGGATCGGGACGCTCGTCCACTACCCCATCCCCGCGCACCTGCAGCCAGCCTACGCGCACCTCGGCGTCCCGCGCGGCAGCCTGCCGGTCACGGAGCGGCTGGCCGACGAGGTGCTGTCGCTGCCGCTCTACCCGGAGCTGTCGCTCGATCAGATCGACGCCGCCGCGGCGGCGCTCGACCGGGTCGCGGCCAGCGAGCCCTGACCGTCGGGCACGGCACGGGCTCGGTCCGCGCTCATCACTCGACACAAGGACGGCCATGGAGCCTGAGCAGTACGCGCTGTTGGCCCACGTCGAGCACGAGCACTGGTGGTTCCGCGGTCAACGGCGCCTGGTCGCCGCGCTGCTCGACGGGCGCCTCCCAATCCACGCGGACGGGCGCGTGCTGGACGCGGGTTGTGGCACCGGCGGCACAACGGCCTGGCTGCGCCGCTACGGGGAGGTGGTCGGGGTGGACCGGGCCGCCGAGGCGGCGCCGTTCTGGCCGGCCGCCGGCCTGCGCCGCATGGCGCGCGGGTCCATCGCGGCCCTGCCCTTCCGGTCGGAAAGCTTCACCCTCGTCACCTGCTTCGACGTGTTGTACCATCGCCAGGTTCTCGACGAAGAGAGCGCGCTCGCGGAGTTCTCGCGAGTGCTCCGGCCGGACGGGCTGCTCCTGCTGCGCGTGCCCGCTTACGACTGGCTGCAGGGCGGGCACGACGTAGCGGTCCACACGCGGCACCGCTACACCCGTGGCGAGGTCGTCGCGGCCGTGCGTGCGGCAGGATTGTCGCCCGAGGTCGCGACCTACGGGAACTGCTTCCTCTTCCCGCTGGCGCTCGCCAAGCGCGTGAGCGAGCGGTGGCGCGGCCCCTCGCAGGAGGAGATGGCGGTGCCCTCCCCGCTCCTCAACGCCGCGCTCCTCGGCGTGCTGGGGCTGGAGGCGCTCGTCGCCCCGCGCCGGGCGCTACCGTTCGGACTGTCGGTGGTCGTGCTGGCGCGCAAGCCCGCGCGTGCGGCGCCGCCCCGGCCGCTCGCCGTGTCGGGCGCGGGGAGGGCGCCTTGAGCAAGAGCACACGCCAGCGGCGACGCACCGCCGCTGCGAAGCGCGCAACCGCGGCCGCCAGGCGCGACGGCCTCGCCGCGGCGCGGGCTGCCACCACGGCCGGCGCGAACGGCCATGCCCCGGCCCGCCCGGCGGCCGCCAGCGCCGCCGCGTCGGCCAACGGCTCAACCCAAACGGCGGTACGGCCGCGGCCAGCGGCGCCGCCCCCGGCGGCGCCGGCTCCTGAGCAGCCAGCCGACCGCGCCGCCACGCTCCCCGAACCCACCCGCCCCAAGCGCTCCTGGCTCGGCCGGCGGCTGCCGCGGATCGGGCGTGCGCCGCTTTGGCTCCCAGACCTGGGGGCCGTGAGCATCATCGCCCTCGCCGCGGTGATCCTCAATGTGGAGGCGCTAGCGTTCGGCCAGGTATACGCCGAGCGCGACACCTATCTGTTCTACTATCCCGTCTACCAGTGGTATGCCGCACAGCTTCAGGCCGGCCACATCCCCTTGTGGTTCCCGCAGATGTTCAGCGGCTATCCGCTGCTCGCCGATGGCGAGACGGGCATGTACTATCCGCTCCACCTCCTGTTTTTCGGGCTGCTGCCCACGCCCACGGCGTTCGTCCTCCTGCGCGTGCTCCACTACGTCATGGCCGGCGCCTTTATGTACGCGTGGATGCGCGTGCTGACGCTGCGGCGACTCGGCGCCCTGCTGGCGGCCCTCACGTTCGCCTATGGCAGCTTCCTCGTCGGTCAGATGCACCACGAAAACCTCTTACGGACCGCCGTCTGGCTGCCGCTGGTGCTCTGCTGGACCGAGCTGGCGTACCGCCGCGTCGGGCGGGCGCGCTGGCTCTGCGCGCTCGCGGGCGCCGCGACGCTGGGCGTGCAGCTGACGGCGCTCCACGTCCAGCCGGCCCTCATGACGCTCATGGCGCTCGGGCTATACGTGGCCTTCCGCGTCATCTGGCCGCCGCTAGCGGGCCACACGCCAGCGGCCGAGGGCCGGGGCGACGCGCGCGCCGGCCACGATAGGCCGCCGTCGGACACCGCGCCGGGCGATGGTCGCTGGCCCCTGACTCCCGACCCCCGGCCGCTGCTCCGCCGCGCGTGGCTGGGAGCGCGGCTGCTGGCCACCATCGTGGGGCTCGGCATCGCGCTCGCCGTGGCGCAGCTCTGGCCGCTTTACGAGCTGGGCATGCAGAGCTTCCGCGGCGAGGGCGTCCCGTTCGCCTTCGCCACCACGTACTCGCTCCACCCTAGCCAGCTCGCCACGCTCTTGTTCCCGTACTTCTTCCGCTCCCAGACCGGCTCCTGGCCGCTGTGGACAGGCTGGGAGACGATTCTCTACGTCGGCATCGCGCCCATCGTGCTCGCGCTCGTGGCCCTCGCCATGGTGCGGCGACGCGAGGTACTTTTCTTCGCTGGGCTGGGCCTGTTCGGCATGTTCCTGGCGTTCGGCGATTACTCGCCGATTCCCGTCCTGGAGCTGCTCTGGCCGCTACCCGGCTTTTCGGCGCTGCGCGTGCCCGGTCGCTATAGCTTCTTGCTGGTGGTCGCGCTCGCGGCGCTCGCCGGCTACGGACTGGACTGGCTGGAACGCGTCTCGCGCGAGCCGTCGCGCCGCCGGTCGCTCCTGGGCGCCGTGGTCGGCGTGAACGCGAGCATCGCCGCGCTGATCGTCCTGTTCCTGGTGGCGCGCGAGCGGCTCCTGGCCGCTCCCGATGCCGCGAAAGCGCTGATCGCCAGCACCTATCTCGCCACGCGGCGGATGTACGCCGACCTCAGTCCCGAGGTGGTCTACGTCGGCCTGCTGAACTCGCTCGACCTGGGCAATCGCCGGACCGAGCTTGCCTTCGGGCTCCTGCTCGCCGTGGCGCTGCTGCTGTCGCTCTGCTACCTGGCCCGTCGCTGGGCGGTAGTCTGGCGGGCCGGGCTCGTGCTGCTCGCCGCGGGCGATCTGCTGCTTTGGGGGCGCAGCTTCCATCCCCGGCTGCCGCTGGCCGACCTGCTCCGGCCCCCGCCCAGCATCCAATACCTGCAGGCCCGCGATGACGGGCTCGATCGGCTGTGGGTGAGCAGCGACCATCTACCGCTGCTCGAGTACAACCGCCCGGCGACCTGGGGCATCACGCAGGCGGGGGGGTACAGCTCGCTCGAGCCCCAGCGCCAGGCCGAGTACGCGGCCGTGGTGGCGAACACGCCGGGCTTCCTGCTCGACCTCTGGGGCGTGCGCTGGCTGGCCGCGCTCGCGCACCCGCCGAACCGACCCGTCTACAAGTCCACGGCGTACTATCCGCACCGCGCGCTGTTCGATGCCGGCCTCGGCAATCCCGCCGGCGACGAGCGCTTCGCGCTGCCCGACGTGCCGGCGACCGACTTGCGACTTGTCGCGATGCTATCGTACGCCGAGGACGTGCCCGAGGGCGCCACGGTCGCCCAGCTGATCGTGACGGGCACGGACGGCCGCCAGGTGGTCTTGCCGCTCGTGGCGGGCCGCGACGTGTCGGAGGGCGCCCACGACCGCGGCGACGTGCAGCCGCGCGTGAAGCACCAGCGCGCGGAGGTAGCGTTCAGCGAGGAGGACCGCGACATCAACGGCGGGCGCTACGACTCGCACTACTACTACAGCCGGCACGCGCTGCCCGAGCGCTGGTCGGTGCGCGGCGTCGAGATACGCTACACCTCCGGGCTCGCCGTCCTGCGCGTCTACGGCATGGCGCTGTACGACAACGTGACCGGCCAGGCCCGCCAGGTGGAGCAGCTGGACCGGGCCAAGTTCCAACGGGTCTTTGCGGACGGCGATACGGTTCTCTACGAGAACACCGCCGTCTTCCCCCGCGCGTTCGTCGTGAACGGCGGCGTCCTGCCGCGGCCGGAGATGGGCGGCCTGTACAGCATGTACATGGACCCGTTCGATCCCACCACCGAAGCGTTGCTCGACGACCCGCCGCCGCCGACCGACTTCCCGGTCCGGCGGATGGGCGAGGGAGACCCCCCGGTGCCGCCGCGGTCGCAGGCAATGCCCGACCGGGGCGTGGCAGGGAGCGTCCGGGCGGCGACGATCGAGAGCTACGCGCCCGAGCGAGTGAGCCTGCGGGCGACCGCCGACCGGCCAGGACTACTGGTGCTGACGGACCTGTATCATCCGGGGTGGCAGGCGCGCGTGGATGGGGTGGAAACGCCCGTGCTGCGCGCCGATTACTTCTTCCGAGGTGTGCCGCTCGCGCCGGGCAGCCACGAGGTGGAGCTGCGGTTCGACCCGCTCAGCGTGCGGCTGGGCCGCGTCATCAGCCTGGTGGCCCTGGCCGCGCTGGTGGTGGCGGCCGGCGCGCTGTGGCGCTGGCCGCGCTCCCGCGTCGCTTAGGCCGAGTCCTCGTCCGCCCCCGCGCGCCGGCGGCCCGCGCGCGGGGGCCGCACGATCCGCACGTCATCCACATCGGGCGCCGGCGCCTGGTCCTCGTCGAGGCGCGGCTGCTGCTGTAGCTGCTCCACGCGCTGCTGGTGCGCGCTGAGCCAGCATACGAGCAGCAGGCCGCCGGCGCCCTTGCCAGTCGGCGGGTTGGCGAACATGCCCTTGATCTGGTCAGGCTCGATGCTTAGTCCGTTCAGGTAGCTCTCGGCCTCCTCGGCCGTAGGGAAGCGCACCACACGCCAGCGTTTCATCCGATGGCCTCCACCTCGGCATGCGCGCAGCACCCTCGTCGGCCGCGCCGCGCACGGGGCCGCAAGGGGCTTTGGGATGACTCCAGCCAGATCGCTCGCCCCCGTACGATTGCCGCACGGGCGTCGTCGCGCGCCCCAGAGAGGGCGAAGCGCGACCCGCGGGATGTCGGGCGAGCGGGTCGGGGCCTGGTGCGGCAGAGAGCCGTATGCTGGACCGCCGTCGGCGGCCCGCGACGCACGCCGGCCCCGCGCGCAGGCTGCCGCGGGCGACGTTGACCACGGAGCCCCGGCCGCGAGGCCGGATCGCTCTCCGGGCACCTGCGCACGGCCTATATTAGCAAGCCTGCCGCCTCACGCGCTACTTGACACAGCCGCAATTAGGGTGCCATCCTGAATTCAGGACGGTGCGCTGTCCTGGCGAGTACGATTCCGTCAGCATCCGCCTCAAGCGGCTACTGGCCTAAGGACTGCGGGCGTGAGCTGGCGTCTGGGCGTGGTCGGTTATCCCATCGAGCACAGCATCTCCCCGGCCATTCATCAGGCCGCCCTTGATCGGCTCGGCATCGACGGACGCTACGAGCGCTGGTCGGTAGCCCCGGGTGCGCTGGCAGCCTGGGCGGCTGGGCTCCGCGCGCCGGACCTGCTCGGCGCAAACGTCACCATCCCCCACAAGGAGGCGCTGCTTCCACTGCTCGACGCGCTGGATCCGTCGGCGCGACAGGTTGGCGCCGTCAATACTGTTCTGAAGCAGGATGGCCGCCTCGTCGGCGCCAATACCGACGCCGCTGGCTTCGCGCTCGCCCTGGGCGACGCCGGCTATGCGCCCGCCAGCGGCGAAGCGGTCATGCTCGGCGCGGGCGGTGCGGCCCGGGCCGTGGGCCACGCGCTCCTCGCCGCCGGCGTTCGCCGCCTCGCCATCTTCAACCGCGACGCCGCGCGTGGGCAGGCCCTGGCGAGCGCGCTGCGGCAGCAGGCGCCGCAGCGCGGGGGCCAGGGGGCGCGCGCGGACGACCGCTCTCGCCCCCTGATCGAGGCCTTCGCGCTAGACGCCCCCGATTTGGACGCGCGTCTGGCGCGCTGCGAGCTGCTCGTGAACACGACGTCCGTCGGGATGCGGCCTGGCGAGCGTCTGCTGCGGCCCGACCAGGTTCCGGGCGGGGCGCTCGTCGTCGACATTATCTACCGGCCGGCGGAGACACCGCTGCTGGCTGACGCGCGGGCGCGGGGGGCACGCACCCAGAATGGGCTCCCCATGCTCGTCTATCAGGCGGCCATTGCCTTCGAGCGCTGGACTGGCCGCAAGCCGCCGCTCGACGTGATGTTCGCCGCCGCGCGCCAGGCGCTCGCGTGAGGCCGCGCAACCTGGTGCTCGTGGGCATGAGCGGGGCGGGTAAGAGCCGCGTCGGCCGCCTGGTCGCGGAGCGCCTGCGCTGGCGCTTCGTCGACACCGACGCCGAGATCGAGCGCACCTCTGGTCGCACCGTGCCCGACATCTTCGCCACCGACGGCGAAGCGCGCTTTCGGGCTATGGAGCGCGAGGTGGTGGCGCGGGTCGCCCGGTCGAGCGGCGCGGTGATCGCGACGGGGGGCGGCGCGATCCTTGATGCGGTAAACCGCGACGCGTTGTTCGCCAACAATCTGGTCGTCTGCTTGCACGCCAGCGCCGAGCAGATCGCCCATCGGCTCGCGCGCAGCCGCGAGCGGCGCCCCCTCCTCGAGGGGGACGAGCCGCTCGCCGCCATCCGCACGCTCCAGGAGCGGCGCGCTCCGCTCTACGCGCTGGCCCACTGCACCATCACGACAGACGACCGCACGCTCGGCGAGGTCGCGGCGGAAGTGATCGACGTGCTGCGTGAGTACCGTTAGGCGGGCCGGTTCCCTCGCCGCGCGTCAGTTGTGCCGCCGACCACGTGCGACCGCCGGGGTATACTCCTAGAGCGCGCGGGGAGCGAGAGTAATGAGCATCGCCAGCAAGGCCGCGGTCGGCCGCGGGCCGACCGCCTTCGAGGTGCGTACCGCCTCACGCACCTATCCCGTGATCGTCGGGCAAGGCGCGCTCGACACGCTGCCGGCGCACCTCGACGCGGTGGGCTTGCGGGGCCGCCTCTGGCTCATCGCGGATGAGGCCGTCTATGCTCGGTACGGCGCGCGTGTGGAGGGCGTGCTTCGGGCGGCCGGTCGTGAGGTGCGCGCGCGCACCGTCCCGTCCGGCGAGGAGCACAAGACGCTCGCCCAGGTGGCGGCGCTCTACGACTGGCTGCTCGGTGAGCGCGTCGAGCGCCGCGACGCCATCCTGGCGCTCGGCGGCGGTGTCGTCGGCGACATGGCGGGCTTCGTGGCCGCCACCATTCTGCGCGGGATCGCCTTCGTACAGCTGCCGACCACCCTGCTTGCTCAGGTTGACGCCAGTATTGGCGGCAAGGTTGCCGTCGACCATCCCCGCGGCAAGAACCTCATCGGCGCCTTCTATCAGCCCTGCCTGGTGCTCGCCGACACTGGCACGCTGACCACCCTGCCGCCGCGTGAGCTGGCCGCTGGCTGGGCGGAGGTAATCAAGACCGGGGTGATCCTCGACGCCGACCTGTTCGCCCTGCTGGAGCGCGAGGCGGACGCCCTGCGCGCGGCGCAGCCCGGGCCGACCGAGGTAGCAATCCGCCGCTGCATGCAGCTCAAGGGCGACGTCGTGGGCGAGGACGAGCGCGAGAGCGGCCGACGCGCCATTCTGAACTATGGCCACACGGTTGGCCACGCCATCGAGGCAGCCACGGCCTATGGCCGCTATCTGCACGGCGAGGCCGTGGCGATCGGGCTGCGGGCGGCCGCGTACATCGCCGTGGCGACGGGGCGGTTCCCGGCGGACGCGGCGGAGCGCCAGGGCGTGCTCGTTGAGCGCTTCGGCCTGCCGGCGAGCGCGCCGGGGGTCGATCGTGGCGCCGTGCGCGCGGCGATGGGGCTCGACAAGAAGGCCCAGGCCGGCCGCTTGGCATGGGTGCTGCCGACCCGTCTCGGCCACGCCGACGTCTTCCGCGACGTGCCCAACGCGCTGGTCGAGGAGGCGCTCGACCTCGTGCTATAGCGGTGAGTGGGCCGCGTTCCGTCCTGCGCCGAGTCGGGAGCGCGCCGAAAGAACGCCAGGCTGCCGGCACAGGGCGGGGAGCCGCGCCCGGATTTGAGCGAGGCGAGATGACCGGCGAGCAGCCATCTGCCACTCAGCCCTCCGCGCTCGGCGCTCGGCAGCTCCTCCGAGGCCTCGTCCTGCACGGGCCGAACCTGAACCTGACCGGACGACGCGAGCCGCACATCTACGGCACGACGACGCTTGCCGAGATCGACGCCGCGCTGGAGCGCCGCGCCAGCGAGCTGGGCTGGCGGCTCACGATATTACAATCGAATCACGAAGGGGCGCTGGTCGACTGCCTGCACGCGCACTTTGGGGAGTGCGACGGCATCCTCGTCAACCCCGGGGCGCTCACCCACTACGGCCTGTCGCTGCGCGACGCGCTCGCCGCGCTGGGCGTGCCGATCGTCGAGGTCCACTTCTCGAATATCCACGCGCGCGAGCCCTGGCGCCATCATTCGGTCATCGCCGAGATCGCCCGCGGCCAGATCGTCGGCCTCGGCTGGTACGGCTACCTGCTGGCGCTCGACGCCCTCGACCGCCTGGTCCGCGCCGAGCGGGACGCCTGAGCGCCGCCTTTCGCGCCATCCTTGTGCCGCGCAATCCCGTCACGCCGACGCCGCCAACGGCTATAATGGCCCTCGTCGCCCGCCTCATCGGCGGCCGCGCGGTGGCACGCCGCGTGCGGTGTGCGGCCCCATTCCAGGCGCAGGAGGAGGCGTGGACGACGCCTTGTGGCGCGGAGCCTCGGCCCGGGACTTTCGTTGGTCCGGGGCGCCGGATCACGAGGCTGCGTCGGCCGCACCGTCCCGGCGCGGCTTTCTGTGGCTCGGCCCGCTTGCCGCGGCCCTGTCCTCGTTCCTCTTCGTGGCGTTCGTCGGCGGCGGCCTGTACGTCGGCGCGCTGGCGCTGTATCAGCTGAGCGTCCGTCAAGCAGAGACTGGGGCCGTCGTGCCCAAGCCCTTGACGGCGGCAGTCGGCATCGTAACCGGCGGGGGGGGCGCGTCGGACAACTCGCCCGGTCCCCGCTCGGGCGGGATCATGAATATCCTGCCGCTCCCCGATTGGCAGGGCACCGACCCCTTCAACATCCTCCTCATGGGCATCGACCAGCGCGATGACGAGGTCGCGCAGGGGATTCCCGCGCGCTCGGACACCATGATCCTGGTGCGGATCGACCCGAAGGCGAAGAGCGCGGGGATGATCTCGATCCCTCGGGACATGTGGGTGGACATCCCCGGGTTCGGCCAGGGGAAGATCAACACCGCGTATACCTACGGCGAGCTGAACAAGGCGCGTGTCGAGGGCGGCGGCCCGGGCCTGGCGAAGCGGACCGTCGAACAGGTCATCGGGCTGAAAATCGACTATTACGGCCGCGTGGATTTTCACGGGCTGGAGCAGATCATCGACACGATGGACGGCGTCGTGGTGGATGTCGAGCGGCCCATCAAGGACGACGAGTATCCTACGGATGACTACGGCGTCGAGCGGTTGTACGTATCGGCCGGTCTCCAGTACATGGACGGCCACGCGGCACTGCGTTATGCCCGCTCGCGCCACAGTGAAAACGACTTCGGCCGCATGCGCCGCCAGCAGCGGGTGCTCTTCGCCATCCGACAGCGCGCTCTCCAGCTCAACATGCTCTGGCGGGCGCCCGCGCTCGTCGGGCAGGCGCGGGACATGGTCGCGACCGACCTCAGCCTCGACCAGCTGATCCGACTGGCCAAACTGGCGCAGCAGATCGACTCGGACCACGTCCACAGTCTGGTCATTGACGCGAACTACGTGCGCGAGGTGATCTTGCGTGACGGGGCGGACGTGCTCGTGCCCGACAAGGATCGCATCCGTCGCGCGGTCACGTCGCTCGTCTCCGGCATGAACCCCCAGCAGGCGGCGCGCATCGAGGTGCTGAACGGCAGCGGGCGTCCCGGCCTCGCCGCCGACACTGCCAAGTACCTGCTCAACCTCGGCTACGACGTGGTGCGCATCGACGACGCCGACCGCAGCGACTACGTGGACTCGGTGCTCGAGGTGCCCGCCGGGCGGCGCAGCCTGGCGGAGGATCTGGCCGCGACGCTAAAGCTCGCCCGCTGGACGCCGCGCGACGCGGCCGCGACCGCGGACGACGTGGACATTCGCATCATCGTTGGCCGCGATTTCCGTATCCCCCAGCCCGACCCCACTCCCACCCTCGCCACTAGCACAGACCTGCCTCCGCCGCCTGAACGGCGGTAAGGGCTCGCAGAAGCGAAGCGGACATAGGGCAGCGCCTTGTCCCCTACCGCCCGGTGGCCGGAGTGCTCCAGCGTCCTGACAACCACCCTAATCGTCTGTCACGCATGAATTGCTAGCCCCAGATGCCGGCCGGAACGGCGGGCCGCAGCTTCTGGCCCGCCGTTCACGGCGGCGTCCGGCAAGCCAGCACTTCAGGGGTGATAGGCTCCTAACTAAAGGAGCGGCGCGACGGCCGGATGGCGCCGGTTCAAGCGAATCAGGCGGACCGGGTGGAAAGCGGCCGTCGCCTCGTCGAAGCGTTGGCGGCGGTCGGTGAAGAGGCGATGGTCGCCGATGGCCTGGGCGACGAGCGCGCGACAGGCGTCGGCGTCGGCCGCGGGCTCCCAGCGGGCGCACAGATCGTCGACGGTCACGTACGGCTGAGCGTCCTCGAGGGCCGCGAGCAGCAGCACCAGCTTCGCGAAGTCATCAGTCATCGGCGCTCGGCTATCGCTGGAGACAGCTTGGCGTGTCTAGCTGATGGTGCGCAAGACGGCGATGGCAAGCACGGCCTGGACGAGGAGCGGCGCGGCCCAGAGCAGTCGCGCCGCCAGCGGCTCCCACTGGTACAGCCAGATACCCAGGAACACGTTGACCAGCAACACCGTCGCCCCAACGCCTGGCAGGTGGAACAGCTCGAAGCGCGGCCGCACGTACTCCGGATCGCCGGCCGCGTCGAGCCGCAGCGCCAGCAGCTCGGGCAGGCTCTCATACCGGTCCATGACATAACCGAGCATGGCGAGCAGCACGATCAGGCTGGCAAGCGCGCAGGCCAGCAGCCAGGGGTCGGCCAGCGCGCGGCCGAGCTGGCGCCGACGCGGCACGACGGGCTCGGCCACGGCGCGGGCCGGCTCCCGCCGCGCCTGCTCCAACCGCTCCACGAGCGCCGTGCGAAACGCGTCGTCCGGCGAAACCGCGAAGCCGCCCAGCTCCGTCAGCACCAGCGTGAGGTCGGTCTGCGCCAGCGAGCTGGCGAACACGCGCAAGACGCCCAGGTTGCGGGCGCGCAGGCGCCCCACGTAGTACCCTGGCCAGGTCACCCCTTGCACGCGCGGCGTCTCGGCCAGGCGCTGCCCCGCGTAGACGGCGTCAATGGTACGGTAAGGCAGCCGCTCGTGGACGAACAGCCAGTCGATGGCCAGGGCATCGGGGCCAAGCTGGTAGCGCAGCGTGTAGTAGCCGTACGTCCACAAGGCGACGAGCAGCGTTACGATCACGCCGACCACGGCCCCCAGGAGCCCGAAGAACATGGCTAGGCTGACGGGCTGCTGCGTGGTCCAGTACGCGGCGCCGAGCGTAGCGGCCAGCGCCAGGAGGCACGCGGCGAACCCCACGCGGCCGCCAGGGGAAGAGCGCGGGCGCCACATCGTGGGCGTGCTTACCGTATATGCTGTCGCAATCGTCGTCTGCATCCTCTGCCCGGCTGCCGAGCCGGCGTCGGCCCGCGCCTCAAGCCGGACTATAGCAGCGCCCGGAAAGGGCGATCAAGCGTCCGGGCGTCACGTCCCTGTCAGGATCAGGCCGACCGGGCCGACGAGAGCGCGGTCGAAGATCGCCAGGCGCGACGTGGCGTGCTAATGGCTGCGGAACGCGGCGCGGTATCGCTCGATCGTGTCCCAGGCTGCCGCCGCGTCACACCAGCCGCGTACCTCGGTCGGGCGGTCCTCCAGCGTCTTGTAGGTCTGGAAGAAGTTCTCGATCTCCCGCAGCCAGTGCGGCGAGATGTCTTGCAGCGTGTTGACGCCGTCGAAGCGCGGATCGCCGAGCGGGACGGCGAGCACCTTCTCGTCCTCGCCCTTGTCGTCGTACATGTCGAGCATACCGATGGGGCGCGCGGGGATGAGACAGCCCGGGAACGTGGGCTCCTGCACGATCACCAGCGCGTCGAGCGGGTCGCCGTCGTCCGCCAGAGTGTCGGGGATGAAGCCGTAGTCAGTCGGGTAGTGGACGGACGAGTAGAGCACGCGGTCCAGCACGAACAGGCGGCGTGCCTTGTCGTACTCGTACTTGTTGCGGCTCCCCTGCGGGATTTCGACGAACACTTCTACACACTCGCGCTGCATGGCCCCTCCGGTCCCGCTCGGGTTAGCGGTGTACTGGGCATTCCCCTGCCTGTGCCCGCAGGGCCCCTCTCCGGCTCTGCCCAACTCCATTATCCTCGCTTCACGTCGTCACGCGTTCTGGGGACGCATAGGTCCCCGTAGCTGTTCCCCTCCGTGTTGTGCTCCTCTCCCCCCGGCCGGCTACCCAGAACCGCAAGCTACTGGTCCAGGGGCTCAACTCCTTCCGCGTTGTGCTTGTCTCCCCTCGGCCGGCTACACCGGCCGCCCGCGCTCCGTGCCTGCCTTACCTGTAGACGGGCCGCGCGGGCGCCGCATCCGGAAGCCGCGCGGGCGCCGCATGCAGAATGTCTAGAGCGGCTGCTTGCTGCGCCCTGCCGGGGCGCCACCGGAGCCGGTATCCGGCTGCTTGTGGCGCCCTGCCCGGTGGACGTTCGGCCCGGTATTGGGCGCTGCTTGTGGCGCCCGGCCCGGGCGGCGCACCGTCGGTGTCACACCGAATCGGGTGATCGGATTCCGTTACTCCCTCTCCGCCGAGAAGCGGCCGGGGAGAGGGCGGGTCTCTCCCCCTCTCCCCCTGGGAGAGGGCCGGGGTGAGGGCGTCGTACTCCCTCGCCCCCTGGGAGAGGGCCGGGGTGAGGGCGTCGTACTCCCTCGCCCCCTGGGAGAGGGCCGGGGTGAGGGCGCGCCCCGCTAGGCGCCCTCCCGACCCGATCGCGCACCGTCCACCGGCCCCGGACGACCGCCCCCCGCCAATAGCTTCCTCTTTTAGACAGGCCGCGAGGCGCGCAGGAGAGCGCCCACCGTCCGGCGCGACGTGGTCGCGTATCTTACGCCGTACACGCCTCCCCCCCGCCCGCCGCCCGCGCCCATGCCCGGGGCACCGCCCCGCCGGCCCGGCCCGCGGCGGGACCGCGAGGGAGTATCGTACGGAGTAAACGATGCGACCTTCCGCACCCGACTAGCACGCGCAAACCCGCGCCCGGCCTGGCAAATCGCCATCCAAGGAGGGAGCATCGTTTGACCGTTCCTCGGATAAAGTGACGCGCTCACGAGCGGCTCAGCAGCCGATCGCGACTGCTCCTAGAGCCGATTGCGCGCCAGGTGAGCGGCCCGCGTGTCGTAGGGGCGGCTCTCGTGGCCGCCCGCGGCCTGTGGCGCGGCATACTGCAAGCGCCACTGCCCCCGTTCCGGAGCCGGAGCCACCGGGAGGGCCGGCGCCGCGGGGGCTTGGGGCGCGGAATACTGCGAGCGCCACTGCCCCCGTTCCGGAGCCGGAGCCACCGGGAGGGCCGGCGCCGCGGGGGCTTGGGGCGCGGCATACTGCAAGCGCCACTGCCGCCGCCCTGCCGACGGCTGACCGCTCAGTCTCGCTGCAAACCGCTGTATCACGCGCCGCAAGCAAGAACGTGAGGAACACGCGGCCGCCCGTGCTCGTGCTAGGTGTGGATTGCCCCGGCCTACGCGGCTTTCGCGGCCAATGGGCCACCATGCCTCGGCTGCACCGTGGGGCATAGAGTGGTCCCTGCCGCCCGGCTGCCGGGCTAGCTCTCGCGCCATGAGCGTCGCTCTATAATCTCGAACGAGGAGGAGACTGCATGTGCGCGGCCTTGTGGACCCAGAAGCTGCATGACGGGCTGCCGAGCGGGAGGGCAACTGAAGCCCCGCCGCAGGCGCGGCAGTCGGCCGCGGACGGCGCCGGCCGGCACGTCGCGCCGGCCATCCGGCCAGCGGTAGCGCGCGGGCGACAGGCGGTTGCCTACGCGAGCTGCGAGTCGCCGTTCGGCACGGTCCATCTCGCGGCGAGCGCGGCAGGTATCCGCGCGGTGTCGCTGTACGAGACGGAAGCCAGCTTTCGCGCCCGGCTGGCGCCGCCGAGCTGGGACCTGCCGGCTGCCGCGACGGTGCTGGCCCAGGCCATGGCGGAGTTGGCCGAGTACTTCGCGGGCACGCGGCGCGCGTTCGACGTGCCGCTCGACCTGGCGGGCGGCACGCCCTTCGATCGCCGCGTGTGGGATGCCATCGCCGCGATCCCGTACGGGGAGACCCGCACCTACGGAGAGCTGGCGCGCGCGCTCGCGGTCCCGGGCGCCGCGCGCGCGGTTGGCCACGGCTGCGGGCGCAACCCCGTGCCGCTGCTGATCCCCTGCCACCGCGTGCTCCGCGCCGACGGCGGCCTGGGCGGCTACGGCGCCGGCGGGCCCGCCGTGAAGACCCGCCTGCTCGCCCTCGAGCGCGGTGCTAATCCGCGTAGCGGGGGTTCTGCATGATCCTCCAGCCTGTGAAGACCCGTTTGCTTGCCCTCGAGCGCGGGGTGCCGCTCCGACAACTGCCGAGCTAACCCGGGCAGGCAACGATTGGTCCCGTGGCTTGGGCGCGCTCCCTTCTGGCTCCCACGGCTGGCGCGCTAACCGAGGGCAGGCAACGCAGCTCCGCCCGGTCGCCTGCCTCTCGGCCGAAGGCTAGCCGCCACGCACGCTCGTGATGAAGCCGCTCTGGTCTAGCTCGCGCACGAGCGAGTCGTCGTAGAACTCGCTCGGCTGGTGGCTCTTCGCTTCGGGCTTCTCGGGCGCGATCGAGTCGAGCGCGCCCTGGATCGCCTCCGGCGAGGGATAGGGGATGTCCTGCAAGTCTTGCAGATAGAGGTCGTAGCTCTTCTCCAGCAGGTCCTGGTCGTCGGTGCCGGTGCCCTGGCCGAGCAGACGCACCGCCAGCGGCTTGTCCTTGCGGATGCGCTCGACCGCCTCGATGTGCGCCTTTAGATAATCGCGTACGACATCGCGGTTGCTCTGGAGGTAGCCGCGGCGTACGGCGATGACGTTCGTCGGGTTTTTGACGCCAAGCTGCTTGGTGTCCTCGACGAGATGGAAGCCCGCGCGCTCGGCGAGCAGGTTGGTCGGCAGGGCGACGATGGCCGCGTCCACGACGCCGGCCTCCAGTCCCTGCACCTGGTTCTGCGCGGTACCCAGCTCGACGATCGCGATGTCACGGCCGTACTCCATGCCGTGGCGCTCGGCAAAGATGTGCGCGGCAATGTCAATCGCGCCGCCACGTCGCGTGATGCCCACCTTTTTCCCGCGCAGGTCCTCCACTCGCTGAATTTGCGGCCCACCCATGAGGAAGTAGCGCATGTCGTTGCTGTAACCCGCGACGATAACATGGTCGCCGCCCGACAGGTCGAACTCCAGCTCACCCGTACCCGTGGTTAGCGCAATCTGCACGTCCCCCGAGGTCATCGCCGGCGCTACCTGGGCGCTAGTCTGCAGCGGCACCGCCTCGACCTGCAGACCGTATTTCTCGAATAGGTGTTGGTCCTGGGCCATCCAGATCGGGAGCGTCTCGGCGCTGATGAACGCGTACGCTACTTTGATCTTGCGCATCTGCGCGGGCTGGCTGCCGCTGCTGGTAGTGCTGGGTGTGGCGTCGTTCGCGGCGGTCGGCGCGCTCCCGCCGCCGCTGCACGCCGCGAGCAGCAACGTGACCAACGCGCCCACCAGGCCGACCAATCGCGCATTGCGCGGCGCCGTGCTATGCTGTCGCGCTGTCGTCCCGTTCATCGCCCCTCCGTTCGCCACGCGGTGTCTTGCTCAAGTCCCATCGTGCAAAGCGAACACGTGTTGACCAATATACTAGCAGGCCACGCTTGCGGGCGCGTGAGGGAACGCTGCGACCCAGCTCGCAGCGAGACTACCAGCAGAATCGGGGCGGCGGGGCGGTGACGCTGCACCGGGGGACGACAGCGCTCGTTGAGCGCGCGAAGCATGGAGCGCGGGGCTCAAGCAAACAGCGCGCGGTGGCTAGAGGACGCGCCGACGACTGATCGTCTGTTCGCGCTCGGCGCCCACGCTGATGAGGTCCGCCGGCGCCCCGAGCAGCGCTTCCAGCCGCTCGACATAGGTACGGGCGGCGGCGGGCAGCTCCTCGTATCGCGTGCAGCCCTCGATCGATGTCTGCCAGCCTGGCAGGTCCTCGTAGATCGGCCGGCAGCGCTCCAGTACACTTGGCATGCTGGAGAAGTAGTCGATTCGCTCGCCGTCCAGTTCGTACGCGGTACAGATGCGCAGCCGCTCGAAGGGGTCGAGAATGTCCAGGCGTGTGAGCGCGATGGAATCGAAGCCATTAACCTGGACCGCATGCCGACCAGCTACCGCATCAAACCACCCGCAGCGGCGCGGCCGGCCCGTCGTCGTGCCGTATTCTTGGGCCCGCTCGCGGATCTGATCACCCAGGTCGTCGTGAAGCTCGGTCGGGAACGGGCCAGCGCCGACGCGTGTGCAGTAGGCTTTGAAAACACCGATGGCCGCGGTAAGGCGCCGCGGCCCGATGCCGGCGCCCAGGCAGAGCCCTTGCACCGTCGGCGACGACGACGTGACGTACGGGTAGGTGCCCCAGTCGGGGTCAAGCAAGGTGCCATGGGCGCCTTCGATGAGCACCACCTGTCCCGAGGCGACGGCACTGTTCACGACGGGTACGACCTCGGCCACGTAGGGCGCGAGGCGCTCGGCATAGCCGAGGTACTCGGCCGCCACGCGCTCGACGTCCCAAGCGGGGTCCGGGATAGCATCGGCGCGAATCGTCCGCTTGCGGTCGATGAGGAAGGCGAGTTTCGCGCGGAACTCGCCGGGATCACGTAGGTCGCCCGCCCGCAGACCGACGCGCGACACCTTATCGACGTAGCAAGGGCCGATGCCACGACCGGTGGTGCCGATGGCGCCGGCGCCGCGACCCGCCTCCTCCAGGCGGTCTAGCAGCAGGTGGAACGGGAGCACCAGGTGAGCGCGCTCGCTAATGAGCAAGTTCTCCGTGCGAACCCCCTGCGCATGCAGGATGTCGAGCTCTTCCAGCAAGATCGCCGGATTGAGTGCGACGCCGGTGCCGATGACGCAGGTTGTTTCGGGATTGAAGATTCCTGCCGGAACGAGGTGCAGGGCGAAGCGGCCCTGCGAGTTGATGACCGTATGGCCGGCGTTGTCGCCGCCCTGCGCGCGGATGACAAGCTGCGCCTGGCCAGCCAGGAGGTCGACGATCTTGCCCTTGCCTTCGTCGCCCCACTGCGCCCCGACAACCGCGGTCACCGACATCCATGTCCCCCGTGAGGGCGCGGTTCGACGCGCCCCGGGCGTGATCGACCACGCCCTTATAGCCGCGCTAGCGTTCCAGCAAGCGGGAGCGATCCGCGTAGTTGCGGCGGTAGTATTCCTGATACTCGGCGTTCTGCAGCGGCCGCCACCAGGCTTCGTTCGCCACATACCAGCGCACGGTCGCCTCCAGGGTCGCGTCGAAGCTCTCGCGTGGCGCCCAGCCGAGCGCCCGGAGCTTGGCCGTGTCAACGGCGTAACGGCGGTCGTGCCCTGGCCGATCAACTACCGGCTGGATGAGGCTGTGCGGCTTGCCCAGCAGCGAGAGCACCTGCTCCGCCAGTGTCCGGTTCTCCCGCTCGTTGCCGCCGCCGATATTGTACGCGCTTCCCGGCTCCCCCTGCTCGATGACGCGCTCCAGCGCCGCGCAGTGGTCGTCCACGTACAGCCAGTCGCGCCGCTGCCGTCCGTCGCCGTACAGGGGGATGGGCTGGTCGTCCAAGGCCCGCGTGATCAGTACCGGCAGGAACTTCTCTGGGTACTGGTACGGGCCGAAGTTGTTGGACGCACGGGTGATGAGGGTGGGGAGGCCGTACGTGACGTGGTAGGCGCGCACCATCAGCTCGCCGCCCGCCTTCGACGCAGCGTAGGGGCTGCGTGGCAGCAGCGGGTCGTCCTCGCGCGAGGCACCGGTGGCCACCTCGCCGTATACTTCGTCGGTGCTGATCTGCACGAAGCGCCGCACGTCGGCTCGGCGCGCTGCTTCGAGCAGCACCCAGGTGCCGCGCACGTCGGTCTCGATGAAGTCGCCGGGGTCTAGAATCGAGCGATCGACGTGGGTCTCGGCGGCGAAATTGACGACGATGTCGACGCCGGGCATGAGCTGGCCGACGAGGGCGGCGTCGCCGATGTCGCCTTGCACGAACTGGTAGCGCGGGTCGTCGGCGACGGGCGCAAGGTTGTTCAGGTTGCCCGCGTACGTGAGCTTGTCCAGCACTAGGACGGTATCGTCGGGGTAATCATGCAGGTGGTTGCGGACGAAGGCACTGCCGATGAACCCCGCGCCGCCCGTAACAAGTAGTCGCCTGCCCACCTGCTCAACCTCCGTATGCTTGGCGCCGTGCGCGGGCGCTCCGGATACCAGGGCCCGCCGGTCGCCCGGCGCACTCGGCCCCGGGTGGAGCGCGCCGCATGCGGAAGAACGCTCAGTGCTGAGCGTAGTAGCCGTAGACCTGCGTGTCGAGCGGTACGTTATTCAGGACCACGCCCAGCAGGCGGGCGTTGACCTTCTCGAGCCGAGTGCGCGCCCGTCGCGCCAGGTCGCGCCGCGTGGCGCCCGCGTCCACTACCAGCAGGACGCCGTCCACGCGCGTCGCCAGAAGGGTGGCATCCGTGTAGGCGAGGACGGGCGGGGCGTCGAACAGCACAACGTCCGCGGCGCCACGCAGGCTCTCCAGCACGCGCCCCATGACCTCTGAGCCGAGGACCGTCGAAGGGTTCGGCGGGGGGGGACCACTGGTCAGCACCCGCAGGTTCGGCACGGCTGTGTCCTGGATCGGCAGCGGCCCCGCGCCGTCGTCCAGAAACAGGCTGGTGAAGCCGCGCGTGTTCTCCAGGCCGAACAGCGTGTGCAGGCTTGAGCGGCGCAGATCGCAGTCCACGGCGAGCACGCGCTTGCCCCCCTCGGCCATCACTACCGCCAGGTTGGCGAGCGTCGTAGACTTGCCCTCATTGGGGCCGGCACTCGTCACGAGCAGCGTGCGTAGCTCCGTATCGAGGCTGCTGAACTGGATGTTGGTCCGCAGCGCGCGATACGCCTCGGCGACCAGCGAGCGCGGGTCGCGGAGCGTGATGATGCCCGCGGACGGCCGCCCGTCGTTGCGGTGTTTCAGGAGCCCGAGGCCGGGCTCGTGGCGGCGTACCAACGTGTTCTCCTCGGCAGGCCCGCCTGGCGGGCCGTGTCACTATACCCCGGCTTGTCCCGCCCTGCAACTGGCACGGCGGCTAGCGCGCGCCCCGGCGGGGGCGTTGGCCCCGGAGCGCCCGACGGCCGAGCCGTCGGGCGCCGACCTCTTCGGCAGCCGGCACGGGCCGCGGCGCGTCGGGGCGCGGCCCGCTGTCGCTCGGCGCCGGCCGCGGCCCGCGAGTGCTGGCCGCGGCGCGCGGGATGCTTCCCAAGGTGGTCATGCCGAGGTAGCGGTCGACGTCCTCGGGCGTCTTCAGCGAGTCGTCCAGGTAGTCGCGGGCGAATGCCAGCAGCACGCCGAGCACCGCGCCGAGCAGCAGGCCGGACAGCAGGAACACGCGCGTCTGGGGCCAGTATAGGCGCGAAGGCTTTGCCGCGTCGAGCACGTTGACCACACGGCGCTCTTGCTGCGGCAAGCCCTCCTGGCTGGCCGTCTCGCGCTCCGCGAACACCTCGGCGAAGCCATTGGCGATGCGCTGCGCGCGATCCGGGTCGGTGTCGTCCACGTCGATCTGGATGGTGATCGTGTCGGGGAACGCTTTGGTGTGGATCTTCTCCAGCAGCCGCTCGGCGCCGATGTCAAACTGGTAGCGGCGGTCCACCTCGCTGGCCAGGTTGGCGGTCTGGATGCGGTTGTTGAGCTGGCTGAGCTGTTTCTCGATCGCCAGCGACGTGCCGTAGTCCAAGCGGCCGGTCACCTCCAGCGTGACCGACGAGCGGTAGATCGGCTGCTGGAGCTTGGCGAAACCCACGGCGCTAAGGGCCGTCACCACGGCGGTCAGGGCGATCAGCCACCAGCCGCGGCGGAGGACGACGGCGTAGTCTTTGAGCTGCACGAGGCTAGCTGCTCGCCACTGGCGTGGGCCGCGGCCCACGCTCGGAGGCGCCGGGGATCTCGCCAAGGATCGGCAGCCCCAGCGTGCGCTCGGCGTCGCGCGAGTCGCGGACTGTTGGGTCAAAGAAGTCGAGCGCCAGGATCAGGGCCAGGCCGACGAGGAGCCCGAGCAGCGTCTTGAGGCCGATGTCCAGCGCGACGGCGGCCGCGCCGTCGCCGCGCTGAGTCTGCGACGGGTCGATCACCACGATCTGGCCATTCTCGGCGGCCAGCTGCGCGAGATACTTGCCGGGCTGGGTGCGGAGAGCCTGGACGATGGCGTCACCTAGCTGCTGGGCGCGCTGGAAAGTGTTGGCGGTCACCGTGATGCTCAGGATGCGGTGCGTCTTGCGCGTGCGCACGACATCGCTGATGCTCTTCGGATCGACGTGCTCGCCCATGATGGCGCTCACGTCCTCCGCGAACGACTGGCTCTGGATGAGCTGGCTCAGGTCGTCGGCGAGGTACTCGGAGCTGAGCCAGGCGTAGTAGTTGCAGTCGTAGTCGAACGTGCGAATCGGTTGGCCGTCGGGGCCCGTGACCGGACGGCCCGAGCAGCCTTCGGCGGGCGGGGTGCTAACGGCCACGCGGACCGTGGCCTTGTAGGCCGACGCGCCGCGATAGGCCAGCAAGCCGGCGACGAGCAGGGCTGCCAGCGTGGTCAGCGCGGCGAGCCACCAGCGCCGGCGGATGATCTCCAGGTAGTGCGCGATCTCCACGTCGCCGTATCTCTTTCCGCGCGCCAGCCGCCCTGGCAGCGCGCGCACCCTCAACGTCCCGGGGCGCCGGGCCGGGTTACTATACCGGTCGCCTCCGTGCGGCGGCAACCGTTGGCTCGGGTGCTGCCCGGGGTCTTGCGGCGCCGGGCCGCGGCGCGCTCGATCGTGACCGTGGAGCGCCTTGTGGGCACGTGAATTTAACCGAGGAACGGTCAAACGATGTTCCTTTACCGGGTGGTTAAGTGCTAGGCCGGGCGCGGGTCTGCGCGTGCTCCTCGGGCGCGGAAGGTCGCATCGTTTACCCCGTACGATACTCCCCGGCTCTCCTGCCGCGGGCCGGGCCGGCGGGGAGTGCCCCGGGCCGGGCGCGGGCGGCGGGTGCGGGGGAGGCGTGTACGGCGTAAGATAGGCGACCACGTCGCGCGAGCTAGCGGGCGCTCTCCGGCGCGCCTCGCGGCCGGGTACTGGGAGCGCGCCCTCACCCCGACCCTCTCCCAGGGGGAGAGGGGGAGGGACGCCCTCACCCCTGCCCTCTCCCAGGGGGAGAGGGAGTGAGACGCGCCCTCACCCCTGCCCTCTCCCAGGGGGAGAGGGAGTGGGACGCCCCCGCACCGGATTCGCTGGGACACCGGACCGGGTGGCGACCGGGCGGGGCGCTGCTTGCTACGCCCCTACAAGATAAGGCATTGGCAGAGAGCCATCGTCCGGCGCAGCCAGTGGAGCCGCGCGCCCGCCCGCAAAATGCCGAGGCACACCTATTCGCGTGGCGGCGGGGACCACCCGGCCTGGGCCGGAGCCGCGCGCCCGCCCGCAAAATGCCGAGGCACACCCCGGGCCGTACCTTCTCTTGTTCAATTCAAGCCAGCGCCGTATGCTTGCGGGGAACCGCCTCGCGTGGTATGTGGCCGATGATGGTGAGGAGGTTTAGCCGAGCCGGGCGTGCTCACCATCCTCGGAAGCCAGCTCGCGGCGGTTCGTAACCAGGATGGGCGGCGGGCTGGCGCCGGGACGGGGGCCGTGACGCTGGCCGTCTGCCGCGCCACAGGCCGTGGGCGGCCACGCGAGCATCTGCTCCAACTAATTCCGTTTTCGGCGCCGGGCCTAGGAATCCCGGCTCCGAGCGGGCCAGGCGGAGGAGCGTCCTGCGCCTGCCCCTCACGGTTCGACCTGGGCTCCCGGCCGATGGGGCCGGCGCGGGCAGCAGGCCGCTCAGGCGCTCAGCCTTTACCGGCATTGGGTTTCCGAATTAGTTGGAGCGAATGGGCATGAAACCCGTCCCTACGGAGGTCAAGCGGGCGGCCGCGTGATATGTCCCCACGCGGGTCGGGTGCCCGGCGGGGTGGGCAGGAGCGGCGATCCGAGGAGCCCCGGGGGGCCGGGGGGCCACGGGCGGCCAACAGAGCTGCCACTACGCGGTGCTGGTAGCTACACGGGTCACGCCTACGTGACGCCGGCTGCTCGGCTCGCGCGCCGGCGGCTCTAGGGGGCTGGGGAGGACGACGATGCCGGATGGGATTATCGGCGCGCACCTGGCCGCGCCAGATGCGCCGCGCCTGCTGCAAGCCATCGAGCACGCCGAGAGCATCGGGGTGCCGGCGGTCTGGCTCATCAGCAACCCGGTGGACCCGATGGCGCTGCTGGCGGCCGCGGCGGCGCGCACCGCGCGCATCCTGCTCGGCACGGCGGTGATCCGCACGTATCCCTGTCACCCGATTGTGGCGGCGCAGCAGGCGACGGTGATCGACAGCCTGGCCCCGGGGCGTTTCCGGCTGGGCGTTGGTCCCTCCGGCGCGAACAACGAGACGGTCTATGGCATTCCGTACGTGCGGCCGCTGGCGCACCTGCGCGCCTACGTCAAGGCCGCGAAGGCGCTGCTGCAAGAGGGGGCCGTGGACCTCGACGAGGCGGGGGTGGTCGCGCACTTCAAGCTGCCCCAGCCGCCGCCGGGCGTGCCGGTGCTGGCCTCGGCGCTGCGCCGGCGCTCGTTCGAGATGTGCGGCGCGGTGGCCGACGGCGCGATCACCTGGCTGTGCCCGGATAGCTACGTGCGCGCGGTGGCGCTGCCGGCGCTGCGGGAGGGGGCGGCGGCCCAGGGCCGGCCGACACCGCCGCTCATCATGCACGTGCCGGTCTGCCTGGACGTAGACGCCGCGGCAGCGCGAGAGGCGGTGCGCGAGCGGCTCGGCTTCTATCCGACGCTGCCGCACTACGTAGCGATGTTCGAGGCGGCTGGCTTCCCGGAGGTGCGCGAGGGACGGTGGTCCGACGCGATGATCGACGCGGTGGTCGTACACGGGACGGAGACCGCCGTGGCGGACCGGCTCCAGCAGCTGCGCCGCTCGTGTGGCGGCGAGCTGATGGTGACGCCGATCCCGGTTGCTGCTGATCCGGACGGATCAGTGGAGCGAGTGCTGCGGCTGATCGCGGACCTCGCGCGCTAGCGAGTTCTCCCGTACGAAGGGGAGGGCGCCGCTCACCCCGATCGCATTCGACTGCAAGAGGCGCTGGCGGCCGGCATCGCCCGTGCACGGTGAGAAGGCGGGCCAGGAGGTATAGACATGCCGCGGTGGGCGAGCGTCCGCACGGTCGTCGTGGCGGTGGCGGCGCTGGCGGCCTGCATGCCCGGGACAGTCGCGCGCAGCCAGGACGCCACCGACATGGCGACGTGTGGGGTTGGCGACGCAGCGGAGCAGGCGATGGGCACGCTGGCCGTCACGGTGCAGGTCGTGGGGGGTGGCGGCGCGCAGCCCCCGCGGGATGCGACGCCGACCGGCCCGCAGGCGCTGGGGGCCGGCGCGGGCCTGACGGTTGAAGCGGTGGACTATGAGCCGTCGGGAACCGTGGTGGCCGAGGGCGTCACGGACGCGCAGGGCCAGGTCGCGCTCGTCGTGCCGCCTGGCCGGTACTGGCTCGTCGTGCCGGCGGCCGGGCAAACTCCCGGGGCGCTGCCCGCGGGCGCGCTGAACATGGAGCTACCGAGCGGCACGCGCGTCCACGCCTACCAGGATGCCACCGTGGGCGCCGGCGAGACGGTGCAGGTTGCGCTGACCATACGGATCATGTTGCCCTGACCCGCGCGGCCTGCACCAGCTCAGGTCCCGCAGTTCGCCGACCGGGGCGGGCTCTCACCCCGGCCCTCTCCCAGGGGGAGAGGGGGAGGGCCGGACCTCACCCCCCTGCCCCCCTCTCCCTCAGGAGAGGGGGAGGGGCCGGCCCTGGGCACCAGCGCTGTCCGAGGGTGAGTTGGGGAGGACCGTCGCGGGAGGCGGTATTATTCCTCGGCGGGCAGCTCGGTGGGCGGCGCGTAGCGCACACGGGCCAGCGCCTCGGCGAAGTGGGCGAGCGTTAGCGCCACCTCACCGTTGCTCGACTCGCCCTGCATCGCCATGAGCTTCGCTTCGTCGCAGGCGAGCCGCAAGTCCGCGCCCGAGAAGCCCTCCGTCCGCGGCACCAGATACTCGACGACCTGGTCGGCGGTGGTGCCGACGGCCAGCGGCGCGTTGCGAAGCTGGATGCGGAGGATCGCGGCGCGGTCGGCCTCGTCGGGCAGCGGCACCAGGATGTGCGTGCTGAGCCGCCCGGGGCGGAGCACCGAGGGGTCGATCAGGTCGAGGCGATTCGTGGCGCCGAGCACGATGACCTCGCTGCGAGGCTCGATGCCGTCCAGCTCGGTGAGCAGCTGGTTCACCACACGCTCGGTGGTCTGCGAGCCGAGGTCGCGGCCACGCTGGGGCGCGAGGGCGTCCAACTGGTCGAAGAAGATAATGGTCGGGGCGAGCTGCCGGGCCACGCGGAAGATGTGGCGGATCGTCTCCTCCGACTCGCCCAGCCACTTCGTGAAGATCTCCGGCCCCTCGACCGGCAGGAAGTTCACGCCGCACTCATGGGCGATCGCGCGGGCGAGCAGCGTCTTGCCCGTGCCCGGCGGCCCATAGAGCAGGATGCCCGTGGCGGGGCTCACGCCCAGCTCCTCGTAGTTCCGCCGGTTCTGCAGCGGGCGCCCGATCAGCTCGCGCAGGCGGGCCTTCTGCTGCTCCAGGCCGCCGACGTCCTCCCACGACACGTCGGGGATCGTGACCAGCGCCTCGCGTAGCGCGGACGGGCGGATGCGGGTGAGGGCGGCGTCGAAGTCGCGCGGCTCGATCTCGATGGCGCGTGGGTCGATGCGCGGCGCACCGATCAGGCGGCTATCGGTCGGCGTGTGGCGCCGCAGCGCGCTCAGCCCGGCCTCGCGGCACAGCTCCATGATGTCGGCGCCGACGAAGCCGGGCGTGAGCCGGGCCACCTGTGGTAGGTAGTCGTGCGTCTCGGGCGAGAGGGGCATCTCGCGGCTGTGAATCTCCAGGATCGCCAGGCGGCCATCGGTGCTGGGCGGGCCGATGAAGATCTCGCGGTCGAAGCGGCCCGGGCGGCGCAGCGCGAGGTCGATCGACTCGATGCGGTTGGTGGTGCCGATAACGATGACGCCGTCGACGCGGGTCATACCGTCCATCAGCGACAGGAGCTGGGTGACGGCGCGGGTGTCGGAGTGCGCGCCGGTCTCGCCGCGTTTCGGCGCGAGGGCGTCGACCTCGTCGATCAGGATGACGGACGGCGCGTGGTGGGTGGCCTCGGAGAAGATTTTGCGCAGATTGCCCTCGGTCTCGCCGTAGAGCGTGCCGACGACCTCGGGGCCGTTGATGTAGAAGAAGCGGGCGTCCACCTCGTTAGCGACGGCGCGCGCCAGGTGGGTCTTGCCGGAGCCCGGCGGACCGTAGAACAGGATGCCGCGCGGCGCGCTGATGCCCAACTGGCGGTAGACGTGGGGATACTGGAGGGGGAGCTGTACTAGCTCGCGGACCAGATCGATCTGGCGCTCCAGGCCGCCCACGTCGGCGAAGCTGACATCGCCCATCGCGTCGGTCGTCGTCGCTGAGCCGTACTCGACGCGCACGTCGGTGCCGGCGGTCATCACGCCGGGGCCGTCCTTGATGTCGATCACCTTGTAGGTGGTGCCGGCGATGGAGTCGTGGAACTGGCAATAGAGCACGCTGCCGAGCGCGACGGGCGTGCCGTGCGCGCCGAAGCTCGCGCGCAGGTGCTCTTCCAGGTGATGGGCGCCCCAAACGTCGACGGCGGGCAGCACAGTGATCTGCTGGACTGGTGGGGCCTCGGTCGGCTCGACGGCGACCGTCTCGCCGATGCGTGCCTTCAGCGCGAGGCGCTGGTAGCGGTCCAGCTGCACGGTGCCGGCGGGCACGTCCTCGCCCGCGGCGAGGCGGGCCAGCGTCGTGCGGCCGCGCTCTGTCCGCAA
This sequence comes from Pseudomonadota bacterium, assembly GCA_021325365.1. The sequence continues at coordinate 1,512 of JAJPHF010000135.1, read as the reverse complement.
CAGCACGACGTCGCCGGCCTGGAAGCCGCCGCCGAGCGCGGCAAGATCGACGTAACAGCGTCCGTCGCTCGCCTCGAACGCCTCGTTGGCTGAGCGAGCGATTCGCAAGGTGATGGGCAGCGTGGTCGTGGCCATGTGACCTCCGGCGCAACTTACCGCCGGCGGTGGCCCGGCCCACGCAGGGAGGGCGGGCGAGTCGGCGGGGTACAGCCTGCCGCGCGGCGCCGCTGAAGCGGCCGGAGGAATCAGTCGGGCGAGGCTGCCGGGTCTATTATGTCGGAAGCGCCCGGGCGGGGCCAGCGCCGATCGGCTGCTACTAGCCTAGGCCGGCCAGCGCGTGGCCCTCGAAGCGAAAGAGATCGCTCACGTCGAGCGGCTGGGCCAGGATACCCTGCTCCAGGGCGTAGGTGACGACCGTCTGCAGGGCGGCGCGATTCGCCTCCAGGCCGCTCGGCCACGGCTGGGGACCCATGCGACGCTCCTGCTCGGCCCAGGAGAGACCGCGCCAGATGGGGCTGGGGGCGTTTGCCGCGCGCTGGCCCTCGACGTACGTGTCGATGGCGCGACGCAGGCCGTCGAACAGGCGCTCGGCGACCCACGGGTGCTCGCTCAGCACGGCGTTCTTCACGACGACGACGTGCATGATCGGGAACGCGCCACTGCGCTCGAAGTACGCCTGCTCGACGGCCACGTAGTCCGGGAACAGGCGCTCGACGCGCTCCGCCTCTTCCGGCGAGAAGCGCGCGGGCCACGGCACCATCATGGCGTCGAGGTCGCCGGCGGCGACGAGCTGGTCGATGGTGCGGCCCTCGGGCCGGCGCGTGAGCCGCAGCCAGTCGGGGCGGTGGAACCCCGGGCCCTCCGGCAGATTGGCCACCCAGTCCACCGAGCCGAGGTCGAGGCCGAAATCGTGCTGCAGCGCGCCGCGCTGCCAGAGCGCGGCCGAGTTGGCCCAGCTCTGGAGGCCGATGCGCTTGCCGTTGAGCTGCGCAGGCTCGGCGATGCCCGAGGCGCGCGACACCCAGATGTCGCGGTGGCGGAACGTGCGGTGCGGAAAGACGGGGATCGCGGTGAACGGCAGGCCGGAGTGCCAATCGCTGAGGTAGTTGATGCTCGAGTATTCGCAGACGTCGAACGCGAGATCGTGGAGCATGCGGTGGTGGCGCTCCTCGGGCTGCACTTGCTCGATGCGCAGGTCGACGTCCGCGATGCCGACCGAGCCGAAGATCAGCGGCGCCAACGTCGGCGCGTCGCAGGCCATGGACAGCGAGACGCGAGCCATTTTCGCCTCCCTGGTAGCGGTTCGGTTCCGTGATGGACGGCTCAGCGAGAGCGGCGGCGAAGCGCCGGCCAGCCACCAGTCTAGCACGGGGCAGCGGCGGGAGGCAGGCGTTGCGGGCAGGGATCTAGGGCTATTCACTGCTCTAACGAGCGAGTGAGCAGCGGCAAGCCGCCATCGACTTGAGCGGCCAGCCAGCGGCGCGCGTCGGGCAGGAACACGAAGCCGCGCCG
>JAJPHF010000116.1 GCA_021325365.1 Pseudomonadota bacterium | reverse complement strand
TGCGAGGCGGGGTGCGGGCTGCTGGCCTACGTGGACCGCGACACCATGCAGGTGCGCAAGTTCGAGGGCAATCCCACGCATCCGGGCAGCCGGGGCCGCAACTGCGCTAAAGGCCCCGCCACGATCAATCAGACCTACGACCCCGAGCGCATCCTGTTCCCGCTCAAGCGCGTGGGGCCACGCGGCAGCGGCCAGTGGGAGCGCGTCACCTGGGACGAGGTGCTGGACGACTTCGCCCGCCGGATCCGCGCGGCCCTGATGGAGAACCGGCAGAACGAGATCGTCTACCACGTCGGCCGGCCCGGCGAGGATGGCTACATGGAGCGGGTGCTCCAGGCGTGGGGCATCGACGGCCATAACAGCCATACCAACGTCTGCTCGGCGGGCGCGCGACTGGGCTACGACGTGTGGATGGGCTCGGACCGGCCGTCGCCGGACCACGCCAACGCGCGCTTCATCCTGCTGCTCAGCTCGCACCTGGAGACGGGCCACTACTTCAATCCGCACGCCCAGCGCATCATCGAGGCGAAGATGGCGGGCGCCACGATCGCGGTCATGGACCCGCGCCTGTCGAACACCGCGTCGATGGCGGACTATTGGCTGCCGACCTATCCGGGCAGCGAGGCGGCGGTGCTGCTCGCCATGGCGCGCGTGATTCTGGCCGAGGGGCTGTACGACCGGGAGTTCGTGCGCCGCTGGACGAATTGGGAAGAGTACCTGCGCGCCGAGCGGCCGGACCTGGCGCCGACCTTCGAGAACTTCATCACGGCGCTGCTGGAGCGCTATGCCGAGTACACGCCGGAGTACGCGGAGCAGGAGAGCGGCGTCGCGGCGGCGCAGATCGTCGAGGTGGCGCGGCTGGTGGGGCGGGCGGGCGCCGCGTTCAGCGCACACGTCTGGCGCGGGGCGGCCTCGGGCAACCTGGGCGGCTGGCAGGTGGCGCGCTGCCTCTTCTTCCTGAGCGTGCTGACCGGCAGCGTCGGCACCCCGGGCGGCACGTCGCCCAACTCGTGGGACAAGTTCGTGCCGGTGCCGTGGCGCAAGCCGGGGCCGCAGAAGGTCTGGAACGAGCTGCTTTGGCCGCGGGAGTATCCGCTGGCGCACCACGAGCTGAGCTACCTCTTGCCGCACTTCCTGAAGGAGGGGCGCGGCAAGCTGAGCGTCTACTTCACGCGCGTCTACAACCCCGTCTGGACGAACCCCGACGGCGCGAGCTGGATCGAGGTGCTGCGCGACGAGGACAAGATCGGGCTGCACGCGGCGCTGTCGCCCGTGTGGAGCGAGACGGCCTGGTTCGCCGACTACGTACTGCCGATGGGGCACGCCGGCGAGCGCCACGACACGATCAGCTACGAGACGCACAGCGCGAAGTGGCTCGGATACCGCCAGCCGGTGCTGCGCGTCGCGCGCGAGCGGCTGGGCGAGCGCTTCGAGTACACCTACGAGGCGAATCCGGGCGAGGTGTGGGAAGAAGACGAGTTCTGGATCGAGCTGTCCTGGCGCATCGACCCCGATGGCAGCCTGGGCATCCGCCACTACTTCGAGTCGCCCTACCGCCCGGGCGAGAAGATCACGATCAACGAGTACCACCAGTGGCTGTTCGAGAACGCGGTGCCCGGCCTGCCCGCCAAGGCGGCGGAGGAAGGGCTGACACCATTCGAGTACATGCGGAAGTACGGCGCCTTCACGGTGGCCGAGAAAGTCTACAACCAGCACGAGACGCCGCTCACCGCGGCGCAGCTTGACGGCGCGACGGTCGAGCCCGGCAGCGGCATCGTGCGGAAGGACGGCGCGGTGCTGGGCGTCCAGATCGACGGCCAGACGGTCGTGGGTTTCCCGACGCCGTCGCGGAAGCTCGAGTTCTACTCGCCGACGCTGCGCGACTGGGGCTGGCCCGAGTACGCGGTGCCAACGTACATCAAGAGCCACGTCCATCCCGAGACGATGGACCGCGCCCGCAACGAGTTCGCGCTAGTCGCCACGTTCCGCCTGCCGACACTGATCCACACGCGCTCGGGCAACGCCAAGTGGCTGTACGAGATCTCGCACAGCAACCCGCTCTGGCTGCACCCGACGGCCGCTCAGCAGCTTGGCGTCGACACCGGCGACCTGCTGAAAGTGGTCACCGAGATCGGCTACTTCGTGAGCAAGGTGTGGGTCACGGAGAGCATTCGGCCGGGTGTCGTCGCGTGCTCGCATCACCTCGGCCGCTGGCGGCTGAGCGACACGCTGGGCGGCGATCGCTGGTCCACCGCGCTGGTCGACCTGCAGGAGCAGGGCGGCGGCAAGTGGCGTATGCGGCAGATCGAGGGCGTGAAAGCCTGGAAGAGCGAGGACCCCGACTCGGAGCGCGTCTGGTGGTCGGACGCGGGGGTCCACCAGAACATGACGTTCGCGGTACACCCCGACCCGTGGAGCGGCATGCACTGCTGGCACCAGAAGGTGCGGCTGGAGCGCGTGGGGCCGGACGACCGCTACGGGGACATTTTCGTGGACACGGCGCGGGCCACCGCGGTGTACCGCGAGTGGCTGGCGAAGACCCGCCCCGCTCCCGGCCCGGGCGGCCTGCGGCGCCCGCTGTGGCTGCTCCGCCCCTACAAGCCCGCGCCCGAGGCGTACCGTCTCGACGCCGGCCAGCCCACTGGCTGAAGGGTTACTGGCAGCGGGGTATGACGTTCTGGCACGACAGGTCGCCGGGGTGCCGCGGGGGGCGCCGTCGTGCCCGGACGCGGCCCTCCTGAACGCCGATCGGCTGGACCAAGTGCGCTGGCGGATGTCGCTGAGTCGAGGATGCTGGTGGACGGATTTCGCCTAGCCCTCGCCTACCTGGCCGGCGCGGCGAGTGTCGTGGGCGCGGTGGCGATCGGCGCGTACGCGCAGCACGCGCTTGCCAGCGCGGCCGGCCCGGGGGCGGGCGGCGCGCCCCGACAGACGGTGGGGGGCGCGAGCGCGGTGCAGCTTAGCGATCCATGGAGCGTGGCGGTGGACGCGCAGGGCAACCTGTACGTGGCGGACACGGGCAACCACCGCGTGGTCAAGCTGTCGGCGGGGGGGCAGACGCTTGCGGAATGGCGGCTGGGCCCCGAGGACGCGAGCACGCCGGGGGCCATCGCGCTGGACGGCGACGGGAACGTGTACGTGGCGGACTGGCAGGCGAGCCAGATCTTCAAGCTGGCACCGACGGGGCTGCTGCTGGCGCAGTGGGGCGCGCCGGGGAATGGGCCGGGTGAGTTCGACAGGCCGCGGGGGCTGACGCTGGACGGCGACGGCAACGTGTACGTCGCGGACAGCGGCAACCAGCGCATCCAGAAGCTGGCCCCATCGGGCGAGGCGGTCGCGCAGTGGGGCGCGGCGCCGCGAAGCAGCTCCACCGCTCCGGCCGGGGACGCGACAGAGCCGCCGACCCCCACGGCAACCACCGTGGCGACTGACACGACGACGCCCACCGCCACGCCCGCTGGCACGCCGACGGCGAGTCGGCCGTAACTCCGTCGGCGGTCGGAGGCAGGCGGGTGCGAGACGCTGACCCGGCGCGGGCGGTTGAGACCGCGCGCGCTCGCGCCGACACGTATCGGCTCCTGGGCCGGCTGTGCCTGGCGGAGATCGACGCGCCGCTGCTCGCGGCGCTGCGGCACACGCCCGAATTCGGGACGGCGCTCGCGGGCGACACGACGGCACTGCTGCCCCCGCTCCGTGCCGAGTACGCGCGCCTCTTCCTGCTGAACGCGCCGCCCTACGAGTCGCTCTTCGTAGACGAGCGGATGCTGCTGAACACCGCGGCGACGGTCGCGGTGGTGGCGGCGTACCGCGACGCAGGCTACAGCCCGGCCGGCCAGGTGGGCGCCCCCGACCACGTGGGGCTGGAGCTGGCGTTTCTTGGGCACCTCGCGGGGATGGAGGCCGACGCGTGGGCGCGGGATGATGCGACGGGCACAGCCGCTAGCCGAGCACGCCAGCGCGCTTTTCTGGCCGCGCACCTGGGGCGCTGGGCGCCGATCTGGGCTACGGCGGTCGGCTGGCTGGCCCGGGAGCCGTTCTACGCCGCGCTCGGCAGCGTCGTGGCGGAGTACGTGCTGGCCGAGACCGACGCGGCGCTCGCGGCGGCGTGCTGAGGGTCCGGGCGCATTCGTGAGGTAGTTCATCCGGAAGGCGTGAGCGGCGTCACGGTACGGGCGGCTGCGGGGGAGTATTGTTGTAACGTCAGGTGCGGGTCGCTCGGCGAGAGCGCGGCCGAACCGGACGCTACAGGTGATTACTCAAGATAGGAGACGACCATGTACCGGATCATCCCCGAGCTGCTAACCGCGCCGCCGATCTTCCCCCCGCGGCCCGAGCCGCTGAGCGCGCTGGCCAGCGCGGCGCCGAGCGCGCCGCTGACCGAGGTCGTGACCCCGCCGGCTGCTCAGTAGCTCCAGGGCAGTCGCGGCAGGCCGCCCGCGAGACCGAGCGCGCTCGGTCTCGCGGGCGGCGCCGTGTCATATCGGATCCCACCCGGGGGTTCGCCTACGGGGGCGCGCCCTCACCCCGACCCTCTCCCAGGGGGAGAGGGGGTAAGGGAACTCCAGCGGCGGATTCGATATCAGCCGCCGGGCGTCGAGGGAGCGGCGGCCGCGGCCTCGGCCCGCAGCGCGACCAGCTCGGCGCGCAGCGTCTCGGCGCGCACGCGCCACGCGATCCAGAGCGGCGCCGCATGGGGATAGGCGGCTTCCCAGCCGCGATAAACGCCGATCCAGGTGTCCGCCTCGGCGGCCAAGAGATCGAGCAGGCGCGGGAGCAGCCCGGCGGGGCCGGCGGCGACGAACAGATGCTCCAGCATGATGCGGCGGTCGAGCGCGGGCAGCGGGAAGCCGAGCGCCGCGCCGAGACGGCTCAGATCGGCGCGGCTGAGGTAGAGGCCGGCACGGGCTGGCGTCAGCAGCCGCCGGATGACGTGACGCAGCCGGGGCGCGTCGCCGGGCGCGCCGTCCGTCGCGGGGCCGGGCGGGGTGTCGGCATCGTCGGCGGCCGGGCTGGCCGGCTGGGCCGGGTCCGGCTCGGGACCATCGGTCGCCCCTGCGGCCGGGGAGCCCTCGGGACTCATGGTCGCCCGGCCGCGGCCGCGTTCGTCGCGGCGACCTCTTCAGGGAACTCCTCTACGTCGATGGCGCCGCCCATGCACTTCACCTCGAGGCCCCGCGCGCGGAGCGCGCGGACGAACGGCGTGAAGCCGTAGGAATCGCCCGCGTAGTGGCCGGTGAGGATCAGGTTGCCCTCGGGGTCTTGCTTCAAGCGCTCCAGGTCCTCGAACGTCGCGTGCAGGGCCATGACCGTCGGGATGCCATGACGCCAGTAGAAGCGCACGATATCGTGCTCGGGCGCCGAGAGGCAGCCGTGGACGAAGGCGGCGCGGCCGGCGGGGGCGGCCGGATCGCCGATGGCCAGCTCGAGCGGGATCTGGTAGTGGCGCGCGGCGATGCGGGTCTCGGGTAGCTCGTACATCGCCGCCACGAGGTCGCCCAGGGTGGCGTTGGGGTTGGCGGCGAGCGTGCGGTCGAGCTGGGCCTGGCCGATCTGGCGACCCAGCTCGTCGCAGGCATTGTGGATGTTCAGGAAGGCGAGGCCGAGCATCCGCGCGGCGTCGACCTCCAGGAACGTCTGGTTCGGGCTCTCGTAGTAGATCGAGCGCAGGCGGCGGTTCCGCAGGCGGCGCACGGTGCGCTCCAGACTCGGGCCGAACTCGGCGCGGGCGTCGGCCTCGGACAGCCCGAAGCGCGTGACCAAGGGATAGTGCTCGCGGTAGACCTGGCCCTGATCGAGCAGCGTCGCGCACGGATGGTGGCCGATCACGGCATCGTAGCCAAGCTGCTTGGCAAGGACTAGCAAGCCGACGTTCACGTCGAGCGCGAAGATCACGCGCCGGAGGTCCGCGCCCGGCACGTGGATGCCCGAGTCGAGCGGCGCCTCGGCGAGGCCGGCCAGGTCCGTCGCCAGCTGCATCAGGTCGTCGGCGGTCACGCCGGCCGCGCCGGGCCGCCCCGTATCGTTCGTCACGCTCATTCTCCTGTCCGGCGCAGGCGGGGCGCGCGCGTTCGACGCGCCGGGCGCCGCCTGCGAGCCGGCGTATTGTAACCTGTTGGCGGGTCGGGGCTGGCGAGGCAAACGCGGCCTTCGCTACGCGGTTGACCGCCTCGGTCGCTAGCACTCGTGCGGGCTGTGCGCGAGCGCTTCAGGAGAGCGGCGGGGCCAGCTCGGGGCAGTACAGCCTGGATGGGAGGCGCTGGGCGGCGACGAGCGCCAATAGCTCGGCCAGGCCGTGCTCGGCCCGCGCGGCATCATCGGGCCGCAGGGTGGTGCGCTTTAGCTCGGCGAACTCGTCCTCGTCCAGCACGAGGTGGCGGCCATCAGGGTGGACGAAGACGTCGAGCGCCAGGTCGACGTAGGCTAGCTCCCCGTCGCGCAGCACGGGCGGCATACCGATGTTGCAGTACCAGCCCTTGAGCTGGCCCTCCTGACCGTAGATCTGGAACACGTTGTACCAGCGGCCGAAGTAGTACCACTCCAGAAACAGGTCGCCGCGCTCGAGGACGACGTAGCCCAGGTCGCGGTGCAGCGCGTTGAACAGGCCGGCGAGCAGCACGTGGTTGGGGGTCTGCTCCAGCAGGCGACCGGTCCAGGCGAACACGGTGGAACCATCGTAGCGCTGCTTGAGCACGCGCAGGGCTGGGCTCGCCGGGGCGTCGGGCATTCGTTGCTCCTACTCCGTGGCTATCCTATCATCGTCGCAGCGTGGGGGCCAGTCCGCTGCTACGCGCGAATCGCCGAGCGTTGTGAACCCATCACAGCCGGCGATTCGCCGCGGACGAGGTGCTAGGCTGTCAACTGGCAGCCTGGCAGTGGGAGCAAGACGCATGGGCGCGCGCTGGCGGCAGTGCGGCACGCGGGTGATCGCGGCGGCGATGGCGGCGGCGCTCGTCGCGGCGTGGGGGGCGCTGCCCGCGCGGGGTCAGGACAGCGGGAATCACTGGGACGTGCTGGCCGGGCGCGAGACGGACGACCATGCGATCCAGGGCCAGGCGTTCTTCCCCATGGTGATCACGGTCGCCGCTGGCGATACCGTGCGCTGGGCGCTCGGCGGCCAGTACTCGCACACGGTCACGTTCCTCTCGCGCCAGCCCGGGCCGATCAGCCCGCTGGTCACGCCCGACGGGCGCTCGGTGGTCAACCCGCTGCTCGAGTACGCGCAGGGCGGCACCACCTACGACGGCACGCGCTACACGAACTCCGGCATCCTCAGCCCGCGCGCCAGCACCTATGAGCTGACCTTCTCCACGCCGGGGGTATACCCTTACGTCTGTCTGCTGCACCGGGGGATGGAAGGGACGGTCGTCGTGGTGCCGACGAGCAGCCAGCCGCCGATGACCCCGGCCGAGTACACGGCGCTGGGCGAGCGCGAGTGGAGCGTGGTGCGGGAGCGGGGCGAGGGGCTGGCACAAAGCGCGCCGGTGGTGACGGAGCCAGTGCCGGGCGCGACCAACTATTACATCAGCTCGGGGTTCGGCGCCAACGAGGCGAGCGTCTTGCGGTTCCTGCCGCAAGAGCTGGTAATCCACGTGGGCGACACGGTGACCTGGGTGCAGTCCGACCCGCAGGAGATGCACACGGTGACCTTCGGCGACGACACGGCTCCGACGTCGCTGACCACCACCGAAACGGCGGTGCTGGGGCCGCCCGTCACGGTGCTCGATCCCCAGGCGACCCAGCCGCAGGGGGGGCCCGTCCACCGCGGCGTAGGCTACTACAACTCGGGGATCATGCAGCCGTTCGCGCGCTACACGCTGACGTTCCTGCAGCCGGGCACCTATAGCTACGTCTGCCTGCGCCACGCGAGCCTCGGGCAGGTCGGAACGATCGTGGTGCAGCCGCAGGAGGCCAGCCCCGGCGGCAGCTGACCGAGCGCCGCGGGGGAGGCCGGGGCAGGCGCTGGCCGCGGCCGTAGCTGCGCACGCGGGCCGCTGTGAGGGCAGGGCCGGGCGGGGTCGCAGACGGCGCTCCGGGCGTTGTCAGCGCGCGGTCGGGATCGTAGAATGTGGTGGGCTCCGCCGCGCCGCCCCACGTGCGCGGAAGCGGCCCCAGCGAGGAGAATCCGCCTTGGCGCTGAAGCCGACTCCCACCGTGGAAGACTATCTCCAGCTCATTCATCACATGACGGGCGAGGGCCAGCCGGTCATCGGCAGCCACTTGGCCGAGAAGATGGGCGTGGCGGTGGCGACCACTTTCGCCGCCGTGCAGCGCATGCACAAGGCCGGCTACGTCGAGATGAACGAGCACAAAGAGATCCTGCTGACCAAGAGTGGGAAGGAAGCGGCCGAAACGGTGATCCGGCGGCACGCACTCGCCGAGCGCCTGCTGGTGGACATCCTGCACCTGCCGTGGCACGAGGCGCACGAAGAGGCGCACAACTTCGAGCACGTCATCTCGCCGCGGGTCGAGAAGCAGCTGATGGAGCTGCTGGACAGCCCTACGACCTGCCCCCACGGGAACCCGATTCCTGGCCAGGGCGCGCCGAGCCTCAAGGACGCGGTGCGCCTCGCTACCGTGCGCGAGGGCGAGCGGGCAATTGTCGTCCGCGTGCAGGAAGATGCGGAGAACGAGCCCAACCTGCTGGAATACCTGCAGCGGCACGGGCTGGTGCCGGGCGGCGAGCTAGAGGTGGTGGGCGTGCAGGAGTGGAATAGCATGCTGCTGCTGCGCCACGGCGACGAGGAGTTCCCCCTCGGGCTGCCGGCGGCGCAGAAGGTGTGGGTGCGCCGCCAACCGGCGTAGCGCTCGGCCCCTGCCTCCGCCGCCTGTCGTCCCGCCGCGGTGCGCGGCACTACCCCGGCCAGGCCCGTTGGTTGCTGCTAGCGGCCTAGCGCTCGCTACTAGCGCAAGACCTCCTGTCTTGGCCGGATCTGCCGGCTAGTCCCACCCGTCACGGGGTAACCGCGTTGCTGGCTACGCGCTGTCCCGCCGGGGCTCAGAGCGGACGAGGGCAGAACGTCGCCGGCACCCTGTTCCTTGGGACAGGCTCGCCAACGCGGAGATAAGGGGCCAGCGCCAGACAGGCCGGGCGCAGACAGCTCGCTGGCTGTCCGCGCCCGGCCCATTGCGCCTATGTGAACGTGACCGTGACGGGCGCGGGCAGCGGTTGGCCGTTGATGGTGATGGTGAATGTAGCCGGCCCCGGCGCGTTAGCGCGAACGAAGAACGTTGCTATCCCTCCAGGCCCACTGGTCGCCACCGGCGTTTGAACGACACCCGTCCCGCCGGACGGGGCGATGTTCACCGGCGCACCGACTACCGGCTGACCGTTCATGTCGAGGACTGTCACGTTGATCTGCATGCCCTGAGCGGCTGGCGCCGTGGGGGCCGACGGGGCCGCTGTCGAGCGGCTGGCACACGGCTGCCCTGGTGCGGTGCAGTTGCCGACGCCGGGCACGCCGATAGGATAGCCGACGCCGGTGCCGGTAAGCGGCGCGATGTTGGAGAGCAGCTCGGGCCCGTTGCTGACCTGGGCATGCACCTGGAAGACGTAGGATGCGCCCGGCTGGCTGAGCGGGACCTGAACGGTCGTCGTGTTACCGGCGGACTGAAGCTGGGTGAGCGGCTGGCCGTTCACCCCCTGCCAGATCGTGTACGAGATAGCGCCGGGTGCCGGCGTCCAGCTCAGAGTGGCTGTGGACCCGTTGGGTATCGCCGTCAGCTGGAACGATCCAGCGCCAAACCCGCCGTAGCACCCCTGTGGCGGGTAGGCGCCCGGCGGGTATCCCTGCGGCGGGAAGCCGAACGGGCTGGGCGCCCCGAACGGGTTGGGCACGCCCATCTGGCCCGGGAAGCCGTAGGGACCGGGCGCGCCGTACGGTAGGCCGGGCGCGCCATACGGGCCGGAGATGCCGAACGGCCCCTCGGGCGGACAACCCACGCCCGGCGCGCCCGGATAGACGCCGCCCGGGAAGGCCGCAGGGTTCACTCCTGGCGGCGGGCAGATGGGCGGGCCAAACGGGACCGGCGTGCAGTACGGCGACAGGGTGGGCGTCGGGATCGGCGTCGCCGTGGGCGCCCCCGCGGTGGAGACGGGCGCGGACGGGGTGCCGCGGCGGCCGAACGAGTCGATCGGCACCACGGACAGGCTGTAGCCGATGCGCGGGTCGAGCCCGCCTACCTGCGCCCGCGTGGCGCTGCCGGGCACGTCGCGGATGGGTCGCTGACTGCCGTCGGCCTCGTTCACCACGATCTGATAGCTGGTCACCATCGCCGGTGGCGCGGCCCACTGCAGGAAGATCGAGCCGTCTATCGGGTTGAGGGACGCCGTGACGTTCGTGGGCGCCGGGATGGAGCCGGTCGGCGAGGGCGCCACGGTCGCCGTGACGAGCGGCACGGTGGGCAGGCCGGCCTGGGCGGCGCCCGCCTGGGCGCCGGCCGCCTGAGCGCTAGGCGTGCCCGCGGTGGGCGTCATCACTGGCACGGTCGGGAACACTAGTGTGGCGCTCGTGGCGGCCGCGCTGGTCGCGGTCCCGGTGGCGGCCGCGGTCGGCGTGGTGGCGGGCGTCGTGGCGACGGCCGCCGGGGCGGTCGGGGCGGCGGCGCCGGCGACGACCACACTGCGCGCCGTGCCGGTCCAGCCGCAGTTGCCGTGCACCTGCACGTAGAGCACGTGCGGGCCGGGCGTCGTGCTGGTGCTGTCCCAGGCGAGCGTGAAGCCCGAGGCAGTGAACCGCGGGTCGCCGAGCAGCTCGGCGATATCCGGGCGGTCGATGCCATAGGTCGCGCTGACGGGTACGCCGCCCTGATCGGGGTCGGCGTCGAGCGACACGCGCACCTCGTCGATGCCGGTGCCCTCGGTGGAGTTGATGTCGGCGGCCCAGCCGGTGATGGTCAGCGGCCCGGCGGGGACCGTCGCCCCTTCCGCCGGGCTCTCCACGATGCCGCGCACGTCGCAGTCGGCGCTGGGCTCCGCGCCCTCTTCGTCCTGGGTCACCGGTCGCCAGATGCCGGCGGGCGGCACCGTGCGCGCCGCTGCCCGGCTGCCGGGTATGAGCGAGAACGGTCGAGCCGCCGCGTCCCCGACCGCGCTGGCCACGCCGGGCGCCTGCCCGCCGAGGCCGCTCGCGAGCACTGCTGCCAGCAGCAGGAGGCTGAGCAGCCGCGCGGTGGGTCGGTGTCTCCTCACGATGTCCCCTCCTTGGTCCCTTGGGGCGAAAGCACGTCGCGCCGACCGGCTAGCGCCGCTCGGCGCGCTCCTTCGACCACGCGCCCGGGGCGTTCGGGGCTGCGCAACCCCAGCGCCCAAGACACGCCATTGTAGCGGGGTCGCCATTAATAAGGGAAGGATTAGGTGTCTCGGTCATGTTACGGCAGTGTGACAGCGGGGCCGGCGCGCGGCTCGGCACCTAGCAGGGGGGCGAGCGCCAGCGGCTCGAGCGCGAGCCGGTCGGGGCCGAACCGCGTTACGTAGGCGGCAGTGGCGCCGCGCGCGGCGGCCTCGATCTCGTCCAGGCTGGCCCACGCGCCGTGCGGGCCGTAGTGGGCGGGCCAGCCGCCGGGCAGGTCCGTCGTCGCCAACGACGCGACCGGCGCCGGCCCGGCGCCGTTCACGTGCAGGGCCTGGCCGAGCAGCACGTACTCCGGCACGAACGTGACGCCCGTATTGCCGAGCGGAAAGGCGGGCCAATCGGGCGCCTCCCAGGCGGGGAGGTTCACGAACAGCACCGTGCCGCCGACCGGCGCGGCGCTGGCCCTGGCGACCGCTGCGCGCAACAGGGCCGTGCCCTCGGCGTACATGGCGCGGCGCGGAGCGAGGAACGCCACGCTCTGCGCGACGGCCCACAGGCAGAGCGCGACGACGAGCGCGCGGCCCAGCAGGCGCGCATGTCCATGGCGCGGCACCAGCGCCGCTAGCCCGCCCCAGGCGAGCGCGATGCCGACACTCGGCAGGTAGTAGAGGCGGGCGCCGTCCTCGACGTACTGCCAGGGGAGCGTGGCCCAGACGGGCAGCGCGGTGACGGCGACCCAGCCCAGCGCGAGCGCGAGCCAGCCGAGCGCGCGGCGCCGCGCGTAGAGCGCCACCGCCCCCGGCAGGGCGAGCGCCGCTGCGCCGGCGACGGCCGCCTCCGGGCGGACGAGCAGCGCGGGCGGCGCCCACCGCCAGGCGATGGCGAGCGGCCAGAGGAGCGCCTGAAGGAACATCAAGCCGTTGCGGACGAGCGAGACGCCGTCGACGGCGAAGGCACGGGGCCACTTCGGGACGGCCACCCACCACAGCGCGAAGGCGCCCGCGAGCCCGAGGTAGAGGAGCGCGTAGGGGCGCGGGTGCGCCACCGCCCTCTGGCGCCAGAGCCACAGCTCCAGCCCCGCGACGAGCACGCCGAGCGTGACCGCGTACTCCTGGGTGAACAGCGCGAGGAGCCCACAGGCGAGTGAGACGCCGAGCCAGCCGACGGAGCGGCGGCAGCGCGCCTCGCGGTAGGTCAGCAGCGCGCCGAGCATGAGGGCCGTCACGAGTGGATGGAACAGGGCGCCCGCCCAGGGCACGACCTGGTAGTGGAACGGAAATGTCACAAAAAGCCCGGCGGCGACGAGGGCGGCGACCGCGCCCAGCCCCAGCGTGCGCGCCATTCGATACAGCAGCCAGGCGTTGAGCGCGTGCAGCAGCAGCGGCAGCAGGTGGAACCAGAAGGGGTCATAGCGGCCGAGTGCCGCGTGCATGGCCTTCCAGATGATGAAGGGGAGGGGCCGATAGTAGAAGGCGCCCTCGCCGGAGGTGAGCAGCGAGAGGACTGAGCGCTGCTCGCCGCGCGCCAGGTCGATGCCGTCGTCGTACATGAACGCATAGCCGAGCGCGTCGCCGTAGAGCGCCCAGACCGCGGCGAGCAGGGCGACCGGGACCAGCGCGGCGCGCAGCCACGCGGCCGTCGTCGGGGCAGATGTGAGAGGCGCCGAGCGGAGGGCGGGGCGGCCGGCGGCCGACACGGCCCGAGGAGCTACACGCCGCATGCTACTCCGTCCGCGCGCCCGGAGGGCCGCGCGGTCTGGCCGCCGGGGTGGTGTGATCGGGCGGCCTCGATTACAATAGGCGGGCTTGGGACCCGGCCCATGCTACACTGCGCGCTCCGCCCGGCTCAAGCGCGTGCCGGCGTCTGGGTGGGAGCGCGCGGTCGCGCGGGCGCCGGGACGGACCGGCGATGGTCGGACCTGGGAGAGGGAGGGACGTCTTGGTACGGCGATGGAGCTTTCAACGGCTGGCGCTCGGGGTGGTGCTCCTGGCGGCAGCAGCAGGGCCGCTTGGCGCGCCCGATCGGACGATAGCGGCAGCCGCGGGGCTCGCGCCACACGGCGAGACGGCCTCGACGTTGGCCTCGGCCGCCCAGCAGGGTGGCGATCTGTCCGTGGGCGCGAGCGTCCAGGTGCAGGGCACGGATGGCGATGGCTTGCGGGTGCGGGCCGCCCCGAGCCTGCAGGGCGACGTGGCGGCGGTGCTGGTCGAGGGCGCCCAGGTGGAGGTGCTGGATGGCCCGGTGACGGCGGACAGCGTCCGCTGGTATCGGGTGCGCTACGATCGGCAGGGCGGCAGCGGCTGGGTGTCTGGCCAGTACCTGGTCGCCGCGCCGGCGACTTCTGGTGATTCGGCTAGCGCCACGGCGGCGGGCGCCTCCACGGCGAGCGCGTCGGCCGGCGGCGCACCGCCGCTAGCGGCCGCGCCGGGCGTGAGCAGCTTCGGCGCCCCGGTGGCGCCCAGCACGGTGACCGTGCCGGCCGTGCTGGCCGACGTGGGGGCCAGCGGCGATCCGGCCTCCGTGGCGGATCCGTCTGCCACGGGCGATCCCGCGGCGCTGGCGGCCGCGGGCGCCACGGCCGCAGGGCCGGGCCGCTACGTGCGGCTGGGCGCCTATCAGGCGAACAGCCCCGAGTACGGCATGAACATCTTTATCTGGGGCGAGGCGAACACCACGCAGCGCGACCTCGGCAAGCTGCGCGAGCTGAATTTCACCTGGCAGAAGACCCTGTTCCAGTGGCGCGAGATCGAGGGCGCGGGCAAAGGCATCTTCGACTGGCGCGAGGCCGATCGCGTCGTGTCCGCGTCCACGGCCGCGGGCATCAAGGTGCTCGCGCGTATCGACTTCCCGCCGTCCTGGGCCTGCCCGACGTGGGACAACCGCGGCAACGAGTGTGCGCCCGATCGCTTCGAGGACTATGCCGACTTCATTCGGGCGTTCACGACGCGATACGGCACCGGCTCGCCGATCGGCCGGGTCTACGGCATCGAGGTCTGGAACGAGCCGAACCTGGCGCGGGAGTGGGGCAACAAGCCGATCAACCAGGACCAGGCGGGCCAGTACGTGCGGCTGCTGCAGCTGGCGTATCAGGCGGCGAAGAGCGTGGACCCGCAGATGACGATCGTGACGGCGGGGCTCACGCCGACGGGCACGCAGAACGACGACGCCCGGCCCGACGACCAGTACCTGCAGTGGATCTACGACGCCGGCGGGGCGCAGTGGTTCGACGTGCTGGGCGCGCACGGGGCCGGCTACAAGGCGCCGCCAGAGATGAGCCCTGACGATGTGGCCGCGGACCCCAGCTACGGCGGGCATCCGAGCTTCAGCTTCCGGCGCGTGGAGCAGCTGCGGGACGTGATGGTGCGCAACGGCGACGACGCGAAGCAGGTCTGGCTGCTGGAGTTTGGCTGGACGTCGGATGAGGTACACCCCGCGTACGCTTGGCACCGGGTGACCGAGGACCAGAAGGCACAGTACATCGTGGGCGCGTACAAGTGGGCGCGCGACAAGTGGTCGCCCTGGATCGGCGTGATGAACCTCTGGAACCTCTCCGCGCCGGGCTGGACGCGCGACAACGAAGAATACTGGTGGTCGATCACCAACCCCGACGGCACGCCCCGCCCGGCCTACAACGCGCTCCTCAACGCCCGCCAGAACGGCACCCTGCCGTAACGCGTGGCGCTCGCATGACGGGCGCAGCCGTTAGGCGGCCCGCCACCGGGGCCCGGGGCCGGGAGGCCTCGGGTCTTGGGACGCGACGGCGGCGGGCTCCGTGCAGCGCGGCCCGAAATGGCGGCGTGACACGTGGCGGAGCGGCTAGACTTGCGGGTGTAACTCCACGTGGGGCACTGCTGTGACGATCAGGTCGCTTGCGCGCCGGCTTCTCCCGCGTCTCGTCCTCCTCAGCCTGGCCCTGAGCACCGCCGCGTGCGGCAGCCTGCCGTTCTTCAAGAGCGGCCCCGGCGACGCCAAGGGCGTGGGCGTGCAAGCGCACCTCTGGGGCTATCCCGACACGACCGACCGTGACCTGGGCCTGGCGCGCGACGCGGGCTTCACCTGGGTAAAAGTGAACTTCCCGTGGGCGTACATGGAGGGCGACGCCAAGGGCCGCTTCGAATGGAACGAGCCCGACCGCATCGTGGACGCGGTGCAGCGAGCGAACCTGAAGCTCATTGCCCGTGTGGGGATGCAGCCCGCCTGGGCGCGCAGCGATCGGGTGTTCCCCGAGGTCGGGCCACCGGACCGCATGGCTGACTGGGGCGATTTTCTCTACGCCCTCAGCCAGCGCTACAAGGGGCGAATTGCGGGCTACGAGATCTGGAACGAGCCGAACCTGGCGCGCGAGTGGGGAAACCAGCCGCCCAGCGCGGCCGACTACGTGAAGCTGCTGCGCATCGCCAACCTGGCGATTCGCAAGGGCGACCCGGACGCGCTGATCATCAGCGGCGGCCTGTCGCCCACGACGGACATGAGCGACCGAGCGCGGGCGGACACCGTGTACTTGCAGGAGATGTACGCCGCCGGGGCGAAAGGGCTGTTCGACCTGCTGGGGGTCCACGCGGCGGGCTTCAAGGCGCCGCCGGAGATGGACCCGGGCGAGGTGGCCAAGAACCCCGAGCTGACCAATCACGATCCCAGCCCCGAGGAGCTGCGCCGCGCGTACTCCTTCCGCCACGTCGAGGACCTGCGGAAGATCATGGAGGAGAACGACGACGGCGCCCACCACATCGCCATCCTGGAGATGGGCTGGACGAGCGACCCGCGGCCCGACTCGCCGTACAAGTGGCACGCGGTGACCGAGGACGAGAAGGCCAACTACCTCGCGCGAGCCGTGCAATACGCGCAGGAGCACTGGAAGCCGTGGCTCGGTCCGATGATCATCTGGACGCTCGCCGACCCGTCCTGGAAGGCGGACCAGGAGCAGACCTACTGGGCGATCACCAGCCCGGATGGGACGCCGCGCCCCGCCTACGATGCGCTGAAGCGCCTCCTCAAGTAGCCGCCCGCGCGGGGCCGCGCCCTCACCCCCAGCCCCTCTCCCAGGGGGAGAGGGGGGTAGGCTGCGCCGCTCCGTGGGAAGGCCAGTGACGCTCGCTTTATTCTGGGCCCCCGGGTGAGGGCGGACGAGGCCCGGTGATCCGGTAATATTCGCCGCGCGTATCTCTCGTGACGCGTGCTGGACGGCGCGGCCGCCGGCGGCGATCTCGACGCGAGAGGAGTCTAGGACGATGGGTACGATAGCGGTGGCGTTCCCGGTTCTGCCCGGCAAGTCGGAAGACGGGCGGCGCTTCGCCCAGGAGGCAACCGAGCGGCAGCGCGAGACCAGCGAGTCGTTCCGGCGCATGGGCATCACGCGCGAGTCGTGGTACCTGCAGTCTACGCCACAGGGCGACCTGGTCATCGTCTACATGGAAGCCGACGATCCCCTGAAGGCCTTCCAGGCCTGGGCGGCATCCACCGATCCCTACGACCAATGGTTCAAGCAGCGGGCGGCCTCGGTTTGTGGCATCGACTTCAACCAGCCGCTGCCGGCGCTGCCCGAGCAGGTCTTCCATTGGGCGGCCGGCTAGCGGCCGCACCGAGCGCCGGGGAGGAGCCGTGGAGCTGTACGGGAAGCGGGCGATCGTGACGGGCGGTGGCAACGGGATCGGCAAGGCGTCGGCGCTGCGCCTGGCCGGCGAGGGCGCGGCGGTGGCGGTGGTTGACCGCGACGAAGCGGCGGCGGCTGTCACGGTCGCGGCGATCGAGCAGGCGGGGGGCCGCGCGCTCGCGCTGCGCGCTAACGTTACACGGCGCGGCGAGGTCGACGCGATGGTGGAGCGAGTACGAGCCGCCTGGGGCGGCGTGGACGTGCTCCTGAACAACGCCGGCGGATCGCTCACCAGCCACTTCCTCGACCTCGACGAGGACGAGTGGGACCAGGTCGTCGACCTCAACCTCAAGGCCGCGTACCTGTGCTCGCGGCCGGTCGCGCGCCTCATGGTGGAGCAGCGCGCGGGCCGCATCGTGAACGTGACGTCGAACTATGGGGTGACGGGCTCCGCTGTGCGGGCCCACTATTCGGCGGCGAAGGCCGGCATCATCGGACTCACGAAGGCGATGGCGCTGGAGCTGGCGCCGTACGGGATCACGGTGAACGCGGTCGGGCCGGGGCCGACGGCGACCGAGCGCGTGCGCGGCAAGTACACGGCTGAGGAGTGGGCCGAGCGCGGGCGCGGCATCCCGATGGGCCGCTGTGGCGAGCCGGAGGACATCGCGGAGGCCGTGGTCTTTCTCGCGAGCGACCGCGCCCGCTACATCACGGGCCAGACGCTGCACGTCAACGGCGGGCTGGTCATGCCGTGAGGAGCGCTGAGTGCTGGGTGCGGAGTGGAACGGCGGGAATTAGGACTCGTCGCTCAGCACTGGGCGCTCCATGCGCTGGTGCCAGATGCCGGCGTCGAGGAAGTGGGGGCCACCGGCGACGAAGCCGAAGCGGGCGTAGAAGGGCCGGGCGTGCAGCTGGGCGGCCAGGTGGACCGAACGGAGGCCGCGCGCGGCGGCCTCGGCCAGCAGCGCACGTAGCAGCGCGCTGCCCACACCCGCGCCGCGCGCCGCCGGCAGGACGGCCATCCGGCCGATGCGGCCGCTATCGCCCTCGATCACCAGGCGGCCCGTCCCAACCGGCCGGTCGTCGAGCCAGGCCAGGACGTGGAAGGCATCGCGGTCGTGCTCGTCTAGCTCCTCCTCGAACGGCACGCGCTGCTCGTCGACGAACACGGCGAGACGGATGGCGCAGGCCCGCGCCCAGTCGGCCGGCGACGTGACGGGCTGGCAGCGCACGCCTATCCCCGATCCCCGGCGTCCCAGGGGGCGTCGAGTAGGGCTTGCACGGTGGGATGCGCGGCGCGGCGCGCAGCGACCCAGGCGGCGGCGTCCTGCACGGCGACGGCGGCGCGCGTCAGCCCCTCCTGCACGCGCTCGGGCGCGGTGCCGCCGTGCGACCGCCGCGCGGCCACGGAGCGCGCGGCGGTGATGCCGACCGCGTCGGGCTCGAAGTCGGGCGAGAAGCGGCGCAGCTCGTCGAGCGTCAGGTCGGGCAGCTCGCGGCCCTCGGCCTGGCAGTAGCGCACTAGCTCGCCCACGACGCGATGGGCCGTGCGGAACGGCACGCCGCGCTGGGCGAGGTGGTCGGCCAGGTCCGTCGCGGTGCTGAAGTCGGCGCCGGCGGCGGCGCGCATCCGCTCCGTGCGGAAGCGGGTGGTGGCGACCATCTCGGCGGCGATGCGCGTGCAGGACTGCACGGTGTCCACGGCGTCGAAGAACGCCTCCTTGTCCTCTTGCAGGTCCTTGTTGTACGCGAGCGGCAGCCCCTTGAGCACCGTGAGCAGCGCCAGCAGGTTGCCGTTCACGCGGCCGGCCTTGCCGCGGATCAGCTCGGCCATGTCGGGGTTGCGCTTCTGCGGCATGATCGAGCTGCCGGTGGCGTAGGCCTCGTCGATCTCGGCGAAGCCGAACTCGGCGCTGGACCAGACCACCCACTCCTCGCCCAGCTGCGAGAGGTGGGTCTGGACCAGAGCGAGCGCCGCGGCGGTCTCCACCGCGAAGTCGCGGTCGGAGACGGCGTCGAGGCTGTTGCCGGCGACCGCGTCGAAGCCGAGCAGCCCCGCCACGTACTCGCGGTCGAGCGGGTAGGGCACGCCGGCCAGAGCGCCGGCGCCGAGCGGCAGCACGTTGACGCGGGCGTAGGCGTCGCGCAGCCGGGCCACGTCGCGCGCGGCGCGGGCGGCGTGTGCCAGCAGATGGTGGGCGAGCAGGACGGGCTGCGCGCGCTGGAGATGAGTGTAGCCGGGCATGACCGCGTCGGGGTAGGCGCGAGCGCGGTCCAGCAGGGCCTCTTGCAGCCTCACGGCTGCCGCCACCTGCTCGACGATGGCCGCACGCGCGAACAGGCGCAGGTCGAGCGCCGCCTGATCGTTGCGGCTGCGGGCGGTGTGCAGGCGGCCGGCATCGTCGCCGATGCGGGCGGCGAGCCGCCCCTCGACCAGGGTATGCACGTCCTCCCAGGCGGGGTCGAGCGCCACCTCGCCGGCCGCCAGCTCCTGGCAGACCGCGCCGAGCCCGGCGACGATGCGCTGGGCGGCGGCGAGCGGCAAGATGCCCTGGCGAGCCAGCATGCGGCAGTGGGCGAGACTGCCCAGGACGTCCTCGGCGTAGAGGCGCACGTCGAACGGGAGCGAGGCGCCGAACGCCTCGGCGCTCGCGCTCGCCGCCTTCTCGAACCGGCCGCCCCAGAGCTTCATCGGAGGCCAGGGGCCGGCGGTTGGGGGGCGGGGCCGTCGGGCCCCTCCCCGGGGCCGAGCGCTCCGCCCTCGCTGTCGGGCAGGCCGAGCGCGTCGCTGGCGCCGCTCGTGAGGAGCTGGGCCGCGGCCTGCGTGCGGAGCGGCAGCCCCCACAGCTCGATGAAGCCCAGCGCCGCCTCATGCGAGAAGGTGTCGCCCTTGTCGTAGGTGGCGAGCGCGGCGTTGTAGAGCGAGTTGGGCGACTTGCGGCCAGTGACTCTCAGGGCGCCCTTGTATAGTCGCACCTGGACGGTGCCGCTGACGAAGCGCTGCGAGCTGGCGACGTAGGCGGCGAGGTCCTGATGGTGCGCCGAGAACCACAGTCCGTTGTAGATTAGCGTCGCAAGCTGCCTGGCGACTTCCCGCTTGAACTGCGCCTGGTCCTTGCTCAGCGTGAGCTGCTCCAGGGCCGCGTGGGCGGCATGGAGCACCACGGCCGCGGGCGCCTCGTAGACCTCGCGCGACTTGATGCCGACGAGCCGGTCCTCGACCTGGTCCAGTCGGCCGACGCCGTGCGCGCCGGCGAGCTGGTTGAGGCGTTCGATCAACCGGACGCCGTCCAGGCGCTCGCCGTCGAGGGCGACCGGGATGCCGCGCTCGAACTCGATCTCGACGTAAGCAGGTGTGTCCGGCGCGCGGGCCGGGTCGGTCGTCCACTGCCACACGTCGTCGGGCGGCTCGGCCCACGGGTCTTCCAGCACGCCCGCCTCGATGCTGCGGCCCCACAAGTTCTCGTCGATGCTGTAGGGGCTGCTAGCGGTGATGGGCACGGGAATGCCGTGGTCGGCGGCGTATTTGATCTCCTCCTCGCGGCTCCAGCGCCACTCGCGCACCGGCGCGATGACTTTGAGGTCGGGCGCGAGCGCGCCGACGGACACGTCGAAGCGCACCTGGTCGTTGCCCTTGCCGGTGCAGCCGTGGGCCACGGCGGTCGCCCCCTCCTGGCGTGCGTAGTCGACGAGGATCTTGGCGATGAGCGGCCGGGCGAGGGCCGTGGCGAGCGGATAGGCATCGCCGTAGATCGCGCCTGCCTGGAGCGCCGGAAAGACGAAGTGGCGCACGAACAGGTCCTTGGCGTCCACTACATAGGCCGTGGAGGCGCCGGTGCGCAGGGCCTTCTCGCGAATGGCGGTGAAGTCGCGCTCGTTGCCGACGTCGGCCGTCACGGCGACGACGTCCATGTGATAGTGCTCGTGCAGCCAGGGGATGGCGACCGACGTGTCGAGGCCGCCGGAGTACGCGAGAACCACTTTGTCCACAGGGCACCTTCCGCATGCTGGGGGAGCGCGCCAGCCGAGGGCCATCCGACGCCATACGGCCCCCGCCGGCACTCTCTTACCATAGGCTATCGGGCGGGGCGCACGCCAGCAGGAATGCCCGGCCCTTGGCCCCCATCCTGGGGAGAGGTGGGGGACACCCCCACACCCCCGGTGAAGAGGGAGAGGAGGAGCAGGTTGGGGAGATACCCGCAAACCCCCGGCAGGGGAGCGCCCCTGCACCCCCGGGGAGAAGCTCGGGGGGGGCGCCCCCCGGCACGGGGGCCCTCTGCACCCCTGGTGTGCCCGCTCGGGATGTTAGCGGAGGGAGGAGGGGAGGATGTTGAGCTGCATGCGGTACTTGGCGACTGTGCGGCGGGCGATGTTGATGCCGCTCTCGCGCAGGCGGTCGGCGATCTCGGCGTCGGTGAGCGGCCGGTTCTCGCGCTCCACGAACTCCTTGATTACGTCCTTGATGCTGAGCGACGGGGTGAAGAAGTGGCTGAAGGGGATGACCTCGCCGCTGGGCAGCATGACGTACTTGCCGGCCGTGGCGCGGCTCACGGTGGACTCGTGGATGCCTAGCTCCTCGGCGATGGCGGCGCGGCTGAGCGGCTTCAGGTGCCGCACGCCCTCAGCCAGGAACTCGCGCTGCCGACCGACCAGACAGCGCGAGATGTTGTGGAGCGTCTGGCGGCGCTGGTTGATGTTGGCGATGAACAGCTTGGCGCGGCTTACGTACTGCTGGACGTGCTTGCGGTCGTCGGTGTTCAGCGCCGCGGTGCCGTCGCTCGGGTTGCCGAGCTGGGCGTACATCGGGTTGATGCGCAGGAAGAAGCGCCGCGACTCGACCACGTCGATCTCGAAGTCGTCTTCCTTGCGGCTGATGATGACGTCGGGCAGGATGTACATCGAGCGGGTGTCGCGGTCGCGATCGTTGGTGGGCGAGAAGCCGTGCCCGGGGTGCGGGTTGAGCTTGGCCTTGACGAAGTTCCAGACGGCGGCGACCGCGTCGGTGGAGATGTGCAGTTCGTGGGCGATCTTGCCGAACTTGTGCTCACCGAGGTCGAACAGGTGCTCGTCGATGATCTCGCGCGCGTGCGGCTGCTCGATGCCGTTGCGGGCCAGGTAGTCGAGCTGCAAGAGGAGGCACTCGCGCAGGTTGCGGGCGCCGACGCCGATGGGCTCCAGGCCCTGCAGGACGCTCAGAACGTGCCGCACACGACGCACGTCCACTTCCAGCTCGTAGGCCGCCTCGTCCACCGTACACGACAGGTAGCCTTTGTCGTCGAGGCTGCCCACCAGGTACTCGGCGATCGGGATGTCTTCGTCGTCCAGCAGGGTGCCCAGCTCTGACAGCAGGACCTCCGCCAGGGTCTGCTCGGATGCCACCTGTGTAAGCGGATCGAAGTCGTCGTCGCCGGCGCTTTGCTGCGGCTGCAGGTTCTCCTCGTAGGTGACCTCGCCGCTGCGCGGGAGCACGTCGTCGGACTTCTGGCGCTGCAAACAGCGAGGACAGACGCTGCCCTGCAGCTCGGTCCCGCACACGGGGCAGGTGGGGATGTCGACGAGCTCTAGCGCCGGGTTGTCGTTCAGCTCCTCGTTAATCGCCTGCTGCAGCTCGAGCGACGACAGCTCCAGAATGTAGTTGGCCGCGACCAGCCGCGGCGAGACCTTGACGGTCTGGAGAAGACTTGTGTCCTGGCTAAGGTCGAGTTCCATGAAGGGGCCTCTCCGCGGCGCGAGGTAGCGCGGCTAGCGCGCCCATATAGCAAGATTTGTGCCGGACACAAGGTACGCAACTTCCGTGCCATCGCCCGCCAGGACGAGTTGCTGAGCTCCTCGGGCGGGCCGCCGCGTGGTGAGCGCGGGCACCCGCGTGCTAATAGTGCAAGGAAGAGACTGGTAGAGCAGCGGGAGGCAGAACGGTGAGGTGGCTCGTAGGATTCGCGCTAGGCGTGCTGGGCGGCTGGGCGCTCGGGTGGGCGGCCGGCCCCCGGGGCGCGCGACTGAGAGACGCGGGGCCGCGCTGGCTGGGGGTGGCGGGGCCGGGCGCCGCCGACTCGGGGGGACGAGCAGGCGGCGCCCGGCGCTACGATGGCCTGCTCGAAGACGATCGCCTGACGCGGGTGGCGCGCAAGCGTATTCTTGAGCGCGACGTCGACGACCGGCGCGTGGACGTGACGACCGTGGACGGGGTGATGTACCTGCGGGGGCGGCCACGCACGAGCCAGGACGCGGCGGCGATTGTGGACGTGGCGGAAACCACGCCTGGCGTGACGAAGGTGGTGAACGAGCTGAAGCCGCTCGACCAGGAGGAGAGCGCGGCCCCGGCGACGAAGAGCGGGGCGTAGCGCGAGCCAGGCCTCGTCCGGTAACTCACCTGGGGACACGCCGAAGCGGCGCCCCCGGGGGCGCCGCTTCGGCGTGTCTGTGCGTGCATGGGATGCGCTTAGAGGGATTTGATCGCCTTCTCGGCGCGTCGGAAGCCGTCGTCTACCATGTCCTCGACTTCCTCGAGGATTCCGAGCAAGGCAGGCTTTAGCTCCGGCAACACCCGGTCCACCAGGAACTCACGGGCAGCCTCCGTGCGCTCCTCGTTGAAGGCGAGGTCGCGGGCGCGGCCCCAGGCGCGGCCCGAGATGGTTTCCGGCTCGGGGGGCGGTGGTGCCTGCCTGCGGCGCAGCATGAAGGCGGCGGCACCGGCGACCAGTGCGGCGCCGACGATGGCAGCCACGGCCATGGTGGGGCTGCCGCCTTCCTCTTCCAGGTCGTCCAGGGTCTCTAGGTTGTCGACCATGGGCTCTCACTACTCCCTTCCGGTGTGACGCCGGCGCAGGCGGCGCGATGTCGTGGCCACGCGGCCGGACAGACGCCGCGGCAAGCCGGGGCCGCGGACCCACTCAGTCGCTGGCTAGCCCGTGCTCTGCCAACTTGCGTTCCAGGGCGGCCAGGTCGAGCCCGAGGAGCTTCGCCGCCTGGTGCCGATTGCCGCGGCTCCGCTCCAGCGCGTGGCCCACGAGGTAGGACTCAATGCCGGCCATGATCTGCGCCAAGTCTTGCCCCTGCTGCAATTTCTGGTCCAGGTTGATCACCCCGACCTCGCCGGAAGGATCGACCTGCAGGTGCTCGCGCGTGATCACGCCTCCCTGAGACATCACGACGGCTCGTTGGACGGCGTGCTCCAGCTCGCGCACGTTGCCGGGCCACTGGTGCTCCAGCAGCGCCTGCATCGCGTCCTCGGAGATGCGGGCGGGCGGCGAGCCGGCGGTGTAGCGGTGCTTGTTCAGGAAGTGCTCCACGAGCAGCGGCACGTCTTCCTGGCGCTCGCGCAGCGGCGGCATGAAGATCCGAATGACGTTCAGGCGGTAGAACAGGTCCTCGCGGAAGTTGCCCTGGTCGACCTCGTGGCGCAGGTTCTTGTTCGTGGCGGCGATGACGCGGCAGTCCACCTTCACCGGGACCGTTCCGCCGACGCGCTCGAACTCCTTTTCCTGGAGCACGCGGAGGAGTTTCTTCTGCGTGCCGAGCGTCATCTCGCCGATCTCGTCGAGGAAGATGGTGCCCTTGTGCGCCATCTCGAAGCGGCCCTTCGCCTGCGTTGCCGCGCCGGTGAACGATCCCTTCTCGTGGCCGAACAGCTCGTTCTCCAGGAGCGTCTCCGGTAGCGCGGCGCAGTTGACCTTCACGAGCGGCCCGTCGCGGTAGGTCGAGTAGAGGTGCAGGGACTCGGCCACGAGCTCCTTGCCCGTGCCGGTCTCGCCGGTAATCAGCACGGTGGCGTCGGTCTGGGCCACCCGGCCGATCAGCTTGTACACCTCCTGCATCGCCGGCGTGCTGCCGATGATGCGCTCGGTGAGATCGCGGCCCTCGAGCTGGCCGCGCAGCTTGCGCACCTCCGAGGCGAGGCGGTCGTGCTCGAAGAAGCGCTGCACCGTCAGCAGCACGTCTTCCAGCTCGAAAGGCTTGGTGATGTAATCGAACGCGCCGAGCTGGATCGCCTGAATGGCCGAGCTGGACGTCCCGTACGCGGTCATAAGGATCACGGGCACGCCGAGGTCGCGCTCCTTGAGCCGACGCATCACCTCCATGCCGTCCCAATCAGGCATACGGAGGTCGAGCAGCATCAAGTCGGGCGAGGCGACGCTGGCCGCCTGCAGGACCTCTTTCCCCGACCGCGCCTCAACTGTCTCAAAGCCTTCACCGCCCAGGAAGTCCTTGAGCAGGCTGCGAATCGCCCCATCGTCGTCGGCAATGAGAATGCGGCGCCGGCTGGACGGGTCCGCGGTCTGACGCGAATCGTCGAGGACTTTGGCCATTGAGAGCCTCCACTGGGGTTAGGGAGCCGCCGAGTGCCGGACTGTGACTAGCTGGCGGGCGAAGAACTGCTCGCCGCGGCTGTCGACGAGCGAGAGCACCAAGGTGTACCGCCCGTCGGGGAGCGCCGAGGTGTCCCAGGTGTCCAAAACCCCGGCGCGCACCGGTTGCGTGCGTGACGGCCCGATGAACTGCCAGGCCGAGGGCGCGTCGCCCTCGCCGTATTGTACAGCATAGCGGTCGAAATACGGGGCACTTGCGCTCCCCAGGATGGGCACGACGCCGTCCACGGTCTGGTCGCTGGTTGGATAGGTCAGCTCGACCTCGTTGGGGAGGTTCGCCCACGGATGATAAGTTGGGCTCGCGCCGGCACTCGCCGGGGTGGCGGTCGCCGGGGGCCGGCCAACGACGAGCCGGACCACGGGCGCCCCGGCGGCGGGGGTGCGACTCGGCGTGGGTACGGCGGTGGGGAGGGGGAGCGGCGTCGGCGAACGCGTTGGCCGCGGTGTGAACGTGGGCAGGGGGGCGAGCGTGGGCCCCAGCACGACGCGCGAGCTGACGGCGGTCGGCGGAATGGGGGTAGGGCTGGGCGTCGGCGTGGTCGTGGGCGCGTTCTCCCAGGGCGCCTGCGGCCGGCCCGTCTGCGGGCCGTGCAGGTCGCAGTATTCGGTGGGCGCGTACGGCCCCTCGCCGCTCTGGGCGCCGCCGAAGGTGCGAAACTCCACGTTCTGGAGCGGACAGTACTCCGTCGCCAATTTGTTCGACTGCTTGTCGATGGCCACGCGCAGCTTCGGGGCGTTCGCTGGCCGCGGCGGGTGCTCTGCCAGGAACCAGTCGGTGGTCGTGGCGCAGCCGGGCGCGGCCAGGTAGCCGGTCGCCGTGCAGACGCTGCCCCGGATGAGCCCGTCGGGCGGCTGGTACGGCTCGGGCGGTGTGCCCTCCAGGGCCTTCTCCATGAAGTCGTGCCAGATGAGCCCGGCCCCCGACGAGCCGAGCACGAAGCGCATCGGATGGCCGTCGCTGTTGCCTACCCAGACGCCGGCCAGCAAGCTCGGCGTGTACCCCACGGTCCAGCTATCGCGGTAGTCGTCGGTCGAGCCGGTCTTCACCGAGGCGGGATGCGACAGCCGGAGCGGGTTGTTGACCCCGAACGTCTCGAGGCGCGCGTTGTTGTCGGCAAGGATGTCGCTGATCATGAAGGTCAGGCGTGGATCGACCGTGGGCTCGGTGGGCGGCGGCGCCCGCTCCTCCAGCACGTGCCCATTCGAGTCCTCGATGCGGAGGATCGGGTCCGTCGGGACGACGTAGCCGCCGTTGGCGAGGGTCTGGTAGGCGCCGGCGAGCTCCAGCAGCTTCACCTCCGTGCCACCGAGGGTGAAGCTCAAGCCGTACTGATGGTCCTCCGAAAGGCTGGTGATGCCTAGCTGCCGGGCCAGGCGGACCGCCTCGCGGACGCCAACGTACTGCAGCACCTTCACGGCCGGGATATTGAGCGAGTTGCCCAGCGCGCGGCGCAGCGTGACCGGCCCGCGAAAGCGCTTGTCGAAGTTCTCGGGGGAGTAGAAGCGGTTCGGCCCGTCGGGGAAGCGCGTCGGCTGGTCGAGGACCACCGTCGCCGGGCCGAAGCCGCGCTGGAAGGCCGCCAGATAGACGATGGGCTTGATCGCCGAGCCGGGCTGGCGGTCGGCGATCGTCGCGTTCACCTGGCCGTCGATGTTGGCGTTGAAGTAGTCGGGGCTGCCGACCATTGCCAGGATCTCGCCGGTCCGCGGGTCGAGCGCGACCAGGCCGGCGTTGCGCGCGTCCTGACGCGCGAGGGTCGGGATGTGCTTGGCGACGACCTCCTCGGCGATGCGCTGCGTGTCCGGGTCGAGGGTCGTGTAGACGCGCAGGCCGGCCTGGAACAGCGCCCGCTGCCCGTACTTCTGAGCGAGCAGGTCGCGGACGTACATGACGAAGTGTGGCGCCACGATGCGCCCGGCGTCGGGCGTGGTGTACGTAAGCGGCTCGGCCTTGGCGGCCTCGGCGGTGGCGGCGTCGATGTAGCCGTGGCGGACCATCAGGTCCAGCACCTGCGCCTGGCGCTGGTGGGCGGCGGCGGGGTCCTTGAAGGGGTCGTAGACCGCGGGGAGCTGCGGCAGCCCGGCGAGCATCGCGCACTCGGCCAGCGACAGGTCCTGCACCGACTTCCCGAAATAGGTCTGCGCCGCGGCCTCTACCCCGTAGGCCAGGTTCCCATAGTAGATCTCGTTCAGGTACATCTCGAGGATCTGGTCCTTGGAGTAGGTGCGGGAAAGCTGGAAGGCGAGGATCGCCTCGCGGATCTTGCGGCTGAAGCTGACCTCGTAGCGCTCCTCGGGCGGGATCAGCACGTTCTTGACGAGCTGCTGAGTGATCGTGCTGCCGCCGCCCACCACGCGCCCGGCCTCGAGGCCCTCGCGCGCGGCGCGCGCGATACCGCGCAGGTCGATGCCGGGGTTGGTGAAGAAGTCGGCGTCCTCCGTGGCCACCGTCGCGTTGATCAAGTAGGCGGGCACTTCCCCGAGCGTGACCATTGTGCGCTTGCCCGCCTGCTGGTCGAAGACCTGGTAGAGGGTGTTGCCGTAGCGGTCGAGGATCTCCGTGGTCTTGAAGAGGGGGCGCTCGGGCAGCGCGGCCACCGACGGCAGGTCGCGCACGACCGACTGGTAGGCGGCCAGGCTCACCCCCACACCCAGCGATACCACGGCAAACAACACGATGGGGACGGCCACCGCCAGGGTCAGCAGGACACGGCGGAGGACGGCGAAGCGTGCGCCGTGCGGCCGGCGGGGACCCTGGCGCAGCCGCGCATTGCGGCGGGCCATGCGGGCAGTGGGGGAAGGGCGCACGTACTGACTCCTGCCACGCGCGGGGCCGCTGCGCGGACCGTGCCAGCGCGTCACCGGGCCTCTGTGGGTATAGTACGCGCCGGCAACCGTAGATTGCCACCGTATAATCAGCGGATAATGCGGGCGGCAAAGGAGGTGGCAATGAAGCGAGCCGCGCTAATGTCGCTGTTGCTCTGCGCGCTGGGGCTCCTGGCGAGCGCCCCGATGGTCCGGGCCGCGCAGGACACGCTGGAGCTCGATGAGGACACCATCCGGCAGATGGTGCGCGACGCGAACTCGGACGCGCTCTATAGCGTGGCCTACCGCACGGGCAACACCGACACGCTAAGCCAGGCCTGGGGGGGCGAGGCGCTGCTGACAATGCAGGAGGACATCGCCAACCTGCGCTTCGCCGGGCAGTACATCGATCCGCAGCTGGAGGACATGCAGTTCGACCACATCGAGCAGCTCGGCCCGGGCCGCATCCGCGTCGTGACCGTCGAGCGCTGGCTGGCACGGCTGTACCAGATCGGCGGCGCTTACCTCGGCTACCAGCGCCAGGTCGTCGAGAACCGCTACCTGCTCGCGCGCGACGGCGATGCCTGGCACATCATCGAGGCCGACCAGGAGATCCAGGGCGGCGATCCCGTGTTTCGCCCGGGCGAGCCCGAACAACCCGAACAAGAACAATAGGAGTGGGGGGCCAGCGGCCAGTACTCCTAGCCCCTATCCTCCCGACCCGTGGCCCCATTCGGCGGGAGCCCGATGAGCGGCGTGCCGTCGCGGTCGTGGGCGATAAGCTCCTGGATGTAGAGCGAGAGGTAGCCCGCGTGGCGGGCCTGAAACGCCGGGTCGCGCCAGTCGTCGCCCGTCATGCGCCCGCGACAGGTGGCCGCGCCGCAGCCGCAGTCGAGCGTCCAGCGGTCAGTGTCCGTCGTGCCGTAGTCGAAGGTCAGCTCGTCGCCGGGCGCCACGTCGCGGCGGGCCACCACGGCGACAGAGCCGCGGACGCCGCAGTTCGGGTCGCAGCTGTGGTTCATGTAGTCGACCGGCTCGATCTCGTCGGCTGCCATCGGTCCCACGAACATGTCGTACCAGACCTGCATCGGGAAGTCCCGTAGCTCCTCCGGCAAGGCCCACATCTCGGCGGTCGTCATGATGCGATTGCCCCAGATCGCGACTAGCTCGTGGCGCGGAATTGGGGCGACGGCGATGAGGCCCCGGCCGCCAAGGGAGCTGGCGCCCAGACGGGCCTTGGGCGTCAGCCAGGAGTGGGATGCGCGGTGCGGCGGCGTCATACGGCGCGAAGGGCGACCGCCTCCTGCAAGGCGATTGGCAGCACCTCGTCCATGTGGTCCACGGGGACGAAGCGCACCTCGCGCTTCACGTCGGCCGGCACGTCGCCGAGGTCCTTCAGGTTCTTGCGCGGCAACACGAACGTCTTGATGCCGGCGCGGTGCGCGGCGAGGACCTTTTCGCGCAGGCCGCCGACCGGCAGCACGCGCCCGCGCAGCGTGATCTCGCCCGTCATGGCCACCTCGCGGCGCACGGGACGCCGCGTAAGCGCCGAGATCAGCGCCGTCGCCATGGTGATCCCCGCCGACGGCCCGTCCTTCGGGATGGCGCCGGCCGGCACGTGCAGGTGCACGTCGCTGCGCTCCCAGAAGCGCTCGCGGACACCAAGCTCCTGCGCGCGGGAACGAGCGTAGGACATCGCGGCCTGGGCAGACTCGCGCATGACGTCGCCGAGCTGCCCGGTGAGCGTGACGTTGCCCTTGCCCTCTAGGACCGCCACCTCGATGCCCATTACGTCGCCGCCGGCGGGCGTCCACGACACGCCCGTCGCGACGCCGATCTGGTCTTGCTCCTCGGCTACGCCCGCGAAGTAGCGCGGCGGGCCAAGATACTTCTCCAGGCTGTGCGCGGCGATCGTGTGGGGGGCGCGGTCGCCGGCGGCCACGGCGCGCGCGATCTTGCGACAGACGGCGCCGATCTCCCGCTCCAGGTTGCGGACGCCGGCCTCGTGGGTGAAGGTGCGGATCAGCTCGCGCAGCGCGGCTTCCGAGAAGTGCAGCCGTGACGGGGCCAGGCCGTGCTCCTCGAGCTGCTTGGGCACGAGGAAGCGCCGGGCGATCTGGAGCTTCTCGTCCTCGATGTAGCCGGGCAGCTCGATCACCTCGAGCCGGTCGCGGAGAGCGGGCGGTACGGGGTCGAGCAGGTTCGCAGTGGTGATGAAGAGCACCCGGGACAGGTCGTAGGGCACGTCGAGGTAGTGATCGCTAAAGGCGGTGTTCTGCTCGGGGTCGAGGACTTCGAGCAGCGCCGCGGACGGGTCCCCGCGAAAGTCCACGCCCACCTTGTCGATCTCGTCGAGCATGAACACCGGGTTCACCGTGCCGGCCGCGCGCATCGTTTGGACGATGCGGCCCGGCATGGCGCCGACATAGGTGCGGCGGTGGCCGCGAATCTCGGCCTCGTCGCGGATACCGCCGAGCGAGACGCGCACGAACCGCCGGCCCATCGCGGCGGCGATCGAGCGGCCGAGGGAGGTCTTGCCGACGCCCGGCGGGCCGACGAAGCAGAGGATGGGGCTGCGCATGCGGGCGCCCGCCAGCTTGCGCACCGCCATGTATTCCAGGATGCGCTCCTTGACTTTGTCGAGGCCGTAGTGCGCCCGCTCGAGGACCGCCGCCGCCTCGGCGATGTCGAGCTGGTCCTCGGTGGCATGGCTCCAGGGCAGCGTCACCAACCAGTCCAAGTAGGTGCGCACGACGCCCATCTCGGGCGAGCCAGGCGGGATGGCGGCCAGGCGCTCGAGCTCCTCTTCCGCCTTGGCGCGGACAGCCTCGGGCATGCCGCTGGCGGCGAGCTTCTCGCGCAGCTGCATCACGTCGCGGGTGAGCGTGTCGGCCTCGCCAAGCTCCTTCTGGATGGCCTTCATCTGCTCACGCAGGAGGTACTCGCGCTGGCTCTTGTCTACCTCTTCCTGCACGGCCGTGTGGATTTTGCTCTGCAGCTCCAGCACGTCCAGCTCTTTGCCCAGGAGCAGGCTGACCTTCTGGAGGCGCTCGGCGGTGTCCAGCGTCTCCAGCAGCTCCTGCCGCTGCGCGACGGTCAAGTCGAGGTCGGACGCCACGAAGTCCGCCAGGGGGCCCGGCTCGTCGATGTTCATGGCGGCCACGTAGTGGTCGTCAGGGATCGACGGGCTGAGCTTCGTGCAGCGCTCGTACAGCGAGACGACGGCGCGCAGCAGCGCCTCGCCCGCGTTGTCCGTGGGCGCGACCTCCTGGGCCGGCACCCCGCGCACCCGCATGTACGGCTCGTCGTGGAGCACCTCGGTCAGCTGCACGCGGCGCTGGCCCTGCACGAGGATGGAGGTCGTCCCGTCGGGCATCTTCAAAACCCGGCCGATGATGGCCTCCGTGCCGACCGCGTATACGTCCGCGGCGGTCGGCCGCTCGACGTCGGCTTCCTTCTGGGCGACGACGAGGATCGTGCGATCGGGCGCGAGCATCGCCTGCTCGACCGCGCGGAGCGAGCGCTCGCGGTCGATGAACAGCGGCGTCACCAGGTGCGGAAAGACGACAGTATTCCGAACCGGCAGGACGGGTAACTCGATCATCTCCGGTCGCTTGGTGCGGCGGCGGGGCGGCGAACGACGGGCTACGGACAAAGCAGCACTCCTGGGTAGGGTCGGAACTCAGCCGGGCGGGGGCCTTAACCGCGGCTGGGGAACTGCGCCCTCCGTTCACACGGCAGCGCCGATAAGAAAAGGGGAACTACCACAGGTTGAGGGTAGTTCCCCCGGGAGCGGTCGATGGGATTCGAACCCACGGCCTCAATCTTGGGAGGATTGCGTGCAGCCACTACACCACGACCGCCCGGAAAGCGTCGCGCACTCGCGGCGTCCCCGTCGCTCCAAACTATACCGCCCGGCGGCCCGACTGTCAAGCATCGGGGACACCTGCCTAGGGCTATTCACTGCTCTAACGAGCGAGTGAGCAGCGGCAAGCCGCCATCGACTTGAGCGGCCAGCCAGCGGCGCGCGTCGGGCAGGAACACGAAGCCGCGCCG
>JAJPHF010000129.1 GCA_021325365.1 Pseudomonadota bacterium | reverse complement strand
GTTGGGACAATAGGTCGGTGCCGCCCCCTCCAGCGCGGGGTAGAGCAGTGGTAGCTCGTCGGGCTCATAACCCGGAGGTCGCCGGTTCGAATCCGGCCCCCGCTACCCCGTAGGGCCGGGGACCCAGCGCCTGGTATACTAGGCACTGGGCCCCCGGCCCTACTGCTTTCTGCCCCCATCGTCTAGTGGACTAGGACGTGGCCCTTTCAAGGCCAAAACCGGGATTCGAATTCCCGTGGGGGCACTCGCCCCTCAGATCGCCGCTGGCACCGCCAGCGGCGTTTGTGTCCTCGGGGGACTAGCTCGCCGGCGCGCTGCCGGCCTGCGGCATCTCTGCCTCCTCGACGAGCATCACCGGGATGCCGTCACGGATCGGGTAGCGCCGCCCGCACGTGTCGCACACCAACCGATCGCCTTCGCGGCGGACGCTGGTCTTGCAGACCGGACACGCGAGCAGCGACAGGAACTCCTCGTCGATCTCTTGGGGCGCGCCGCTCGTGCCCTCACTGACGAAATCGCCAAACTCGTCCGTCTCGTCGCCCTGCCGGCGAGTCAAGAACTCGGACGCCGCGATGACGCCGATGCCGATGGCGGCCGCGGCCGCGCCGATCAGTACCCCGGCAATCGTGATGCGCAGGGCCAGCCGGCCCGCTCGCGCTAACATGTGGCAACCTCCAATCCGCTATCTGCTCTGTGGGCCACGCTGCGCCCGCGGGCGACCGCTGCGCCGGGACGCCGCGTCAGTCTACCATCTACTGCGGGAACCGGACATGAACTGTCTGGCGACGGTCGGCGCCTTCCTGAGCGCAAAGAAGTAAGGGGCACCCTCCGACGGACCCATGCCAGCGGCGGAGCGAGCATGGCGGTGCGGCTATCGCTCAAGGCCAGTGCGGATTTGCGTCGAGCGTTAACCGAGCACTGGCCGCTGTGTGCCCTGACTGTGGGCTTGCTGATCTGGTTCGCTCCCTGGCTGATAGCCGCCGAGCCGCGCATGGGCGGCGACGTCACACTCGAGCACTATCCTCGTCTCGCGTACGCGGTCGCCCAGCTCCGCGCCGGAACCATGCCCCTATGGGCGTCGCTCACGATGGGCGGCGTGCCCCTCCTGGCGAACCCGCAGCTCGCGTTGTTCTACCCGCTCAACTGGCTGGGGCTGACGCTGCTCCCCGTCGGCGCTGCCCTGAACTACGCTGCGGTCCTGCACGTGAGCCTGGCGGCGTTCACCACCTACGCCCTGGCGCGGCGGTGGGCGCTAAGTCCGGCGGCGGCAGCCTTCGCGGCCACGGGCTACGCGTTCAATACCCTGTTCGCCGCGCGCCTGTGGGCTGGCCAAGTGGGCATCGTGGCGCTGGCGGCGTGGCTACCCGGGCTGCTTCTTGCCGCCGATGGCTTGCGGGCGCGCCCCAGCTGGCGCGCGGGCGGCGCCTTGACCGGCGTGCTCGCCCTCAGCCTGCTCGTCGGCGCCTACCAGTCCTGGTTTCTCGACCTGCTCGTGGTCGGCACATTCTTGGCGGCGATGCCCGGCCAGTTGCGCGAGCGGCTACAGCGCCTGGCGGCTCTCGCGGTCGCGGGGCTGCTAAGCGCGGGCCTGGCGGCGCCGCAGCTCCTGCCGGCTGCCGAGCTGGTGCGCTGGTCCGTGCGCGCGGGACGCCTGGACTGGGCCTTTGCGACCGACGCCTCCTTGCCGCCCTGGCATTTGCCGACCCTCCTCCTGCCAGAGCTGTTCGGGAGCGGGGCAGGCACCTACTGGCCCGGCGCCTGGTGGCACTGGCACGAGCTGACTGCCTACGCGGGGCTGCTCCCGCTGGTCTTGTTGCCGCTCGGGCTGCTGCGCCCGCGCGAGGCCTGGGTGCGCTACTGCGCCGCCCTGGCTGGCGTCACGCTTCTGCTGGCGCTCGGGCGCTATACGCCCGTGTACGGCTGGCTCTACGATTGGGCACCCGGCTACGCCAGCTTTCGGGATCCCGGCCGGCACCTGATACCGGGCAGCCTCGCGCTGGCGCTGCTGGCCGGGCGGGGGGCCGACCGGCTACTCGCCGGCCGGGGCTACCGCCCCGTCACCATAGCGCTGCTGGCGCTGGTAGCGCTCGGCGCGCTGGGCGCGGTCGTGGCACTCCGCGCGGCGGACAACGCGGCCTCAGCCGTGGTGCCCTTTCTGACGAGCCTGGGCGTGTGGCAGGCGCGGCCGGAGACGGCAGCGGCCTCGACGGCAGAGCTAGGAGGTACCGTCCTGCTCCTGGCGGCGCGGGCTTGCGGTATGGCGGTGCTGGCCGCGGCCGTCGCGCTGATTGGGGTGGTGCTGGCGCGGCGCGGGCCGCCCGCACGCCGCGCGACGCTGCTGCTCATGGCGGTGTACGTGGACCTGTCGGCATTCGGCTGGCGCTACCTGCACGAGCCGCTGCCGCTCGCGCCCGGCGTGCCGTTCGCGTCACCCGAGGCGCAGTTCGCGACACTCCTCGGCGCCGAGAACGTCGCTCGCTTACAGCAGTCGGTCGGGCTGGCGCGCGTGGCCGTGCTCGGCCGGGAGGGTGCGATCGCGGCGAACGCGGGGTACTTGCTGGGGATCCCCATGGCGATGGGGCTCGACCCGTTGCTGCCCCGGCGCTACGCCGAGCTGGTGGCGCGCATCGATGGCCAGCCCGTCGAGGCCTTCGAGCAGCTCGTCCTCTACCTGGACGACCAGTTGTCGCCGCTATGGCCATTGCTGAGCGCGCCCTATCGGCTGGTGCCGAGCACTGGCGCCGGAACCGACCGCGCTGGCGCTTACAACCTGCAAGGGGAGGACAATACATTCTCTGTCCTGCCTCGGATTCAGGCCATGTCCGACGTGCAGTTGGCCGCGGCCGCGGACGACAGCCTGGCGGCACTGGGCACCTTCGATCCGGCGCGAACGGTCGTGCTGGAGGCGCCGGCGAGCGCGCTGGCCGCCGCCGGGCCTGCTGCTTCGACCGACTTTGTAGCGTTTGGTGGCGGTACGCAGATCCTCGCGCTCCGCCAGTACGCCCCCGGCGACCTCACGGTTGGGGTGAACCTGCCCGGCCGGGCGGCCGTGGTGGTCCTGGAAGCCTGGCACCCGGGCTGGCGCGCGACCGTGGACGGGCAGGATACGGCGGTGTACCCGGCCGATCACGCCTTCATGGGCGTGCTGGTGCCCCCGGGGCGGCACGAGGTGCGCCTGCGCTTTCAGCCGCTCTCGTTTACGATTGGTGTGGTGCTGGGGCTGACCACGGGCGCCGCTGTGGCGCTGGTCGGGATACTCGTCGGGATACAGCACGCGAGGAGACAGCGCGCTGTCCGGGCAGCTTGAGCGCCCGGTGTGCGGGGAGTCCGGCGCAGCCCCACCAGGCGCCGCGCGGGGGGAAAATGGGCACCCTCTACCTGGTCGGCACGCCGATCGGCAATCTCGAAGACATCACCCTGCGAGCGCTGCGCGTGCTGCGCGAGGTGAGCGTTATCGCGGCCGAGGACACCCGTACCACCCGCAAGCTGCTCACCCACTACGATATCCACACCCCTCTCACAAGCTTCCATGACTACAGCGGGCCTGGCAAGGTGCGGCGGCTGATGGAGCGGCTCGGCGACGCCGACGTCGCAGTGGTGTCGGAGGCGGGCATGCCCGGCCTCTCGGACCCCGGCTACCCGCTGGTCGCGGCCGCGCTAGAGTGCGGCGTGACCGTCACGACCGTGCCGGGGCCCAGCGCCGTCATCTCGGCGCTCGTGCTGTCGGGGTTGCCCACCCACGCCTTTCACTATCTGGGCTTTTTGCCCCGCAAGCCAGGCGCGCGGCGCAAGCTGTTGGCGCGGGTGGCGGGGGAGCCGGATACGCTACTCATGTACGAGTCGCCGCACCGGCTATTGGCCGCCCTGCGGGACGTCGAGGAGATCCTGGGCGCGCGGCCGGTGGCTGTGGCACGCGAGCTGACGAAGCGCTTCGAGGAGGTCGTGCGCGGGACTGCCGCGCAGGCGCGAGCGCACTTCGAGCGCACCCCCCCCCGCGGCGAGTTCACCCTGGTCGTCGGTGGGGCCGAGGCTGCTCGCGAGGAGGACAACGCCGCAGGCTGATACTCGGCTTCAGTAGGGGCTCCGCGGTCGCTTCGGCGCCGACGCTCCGACGCGATCGAAACCTGCCGGGCGGCGCCCGGGCTGTAACGGGCGGTGTGCTAGAATTACAGAGCCATGCTCGTCGACACCCACGCCCATCTCATGGACGCCGCGTTCGCTGACGATCTCGACGCGGTCCTAGCGCGCGCCGCCGCGGCTGGCGTCGAGACGATCGTCTGCGTGGGCTACGACCTCGCTTCCAGCCGGGCGGCCGTCGCGCTGGCCGCCGCGCATCCCGGCCTTTTCGCCACCGTCGGCGTACACCCGAACTATCTGGCCGAAGCGCCGCCCAACTGGTTGCCCCAGCTGCGCGAGCTGGCCGGGGCACCGCGCGTCGTCGGCATCGGAGAGACAGGGCTGGACTACTATCGCGCCTATACGCCGCCTGAGGTACAGCGAGACGGGTTCCGTGCCCACCTGCAGCTGGCCGAAGAGCTTCGACTGCCGGCGGTAATTCACTGCCGCGAGGCAGAGGAGGACCTCCTCGACGTGCTCGCCGCGCGTCCCGCCGCATCCGTCGAGCCCGGCGTGCTGCACTGCTTCTCGGGCACCGCCAGCACCATGCGCGCCGCGGCCGCGGCCGGCTACTACATCTCCCTGGCGGGCACCGTGACTTTCAAGAGCGCGGCGTCGCTACGAGAGGTGGCCGCTGCGGTGCCGGCCGAGCGGCTGCTGGTCGAAACCGATTGTCCCTACCTCAGTCCCATGCCGCATCGAGGCCAGCGGAACGAGCCGGCGCGCGTGCGGCTTACCGCCGCGTGCATCGCCGAGACGCGCGGAGTGCCGCTTGAGACGGTCGCCCGCCAGACGACGGCTAACGCGGCGCGGCTCTTCGGCTGGGCGGCCGAGGCGGTCGCGTGAGCGCGGCGGGCACTCTGTTCGCCGCCATTCAGCCAGAGCTGGAGCGCGTCGAGCAAGTCCTGGCCAGCGTCGCCGCGGTCGATCACCCCCTGCTCAGCTCGATCCTCGGCGAGGTTCTTCGCGCCGGCGGCAAGCGGCTACGTCCGGCCCTGGCGCTCCTGGTCGGCAAGCTGCACCGCTATGATGCCGAGCGGCTGGTGCGGCTCGCGGCCGCCACCGAGCTCCTGCACACGGCGACGCTGTTGCACGACGACGTGGTCGATCAATCGGCGCTGCGTCGCGGGCGGCCGGCGCTCTATACCGAGGTCGGAAACAAGGCGGCGGTGTTGGTGGGCGACTATATGTACGCGAAGTCAGCCTACTTCGCGACAGCCACCGGCAGTCTGCGCGTGATGGAGCTGTTCGCAGACAGCGTCATGGTCGTCTGTCAGGGCCAGATCGACGAGTCGCAGCGGCGGGATGGCGGATATGCGGAGCGCCCCCCGGAAGCCTACTACGCGACCATTAGCAGCAAGACCGCGGCGCTCTTCGTACTCGCCTGCGATGCGGCCGCCGAGCTGAGCGGGGCGAGCGCGACGGCGGCGGCGGCGCTACACCGCTACGGCGAGCGTCTCGGGCTGGCCTTCCAGGTGGTCGACGACGTGCTCGACGTCACGGGCGACGAGCAGCAGCTGGGGAAGGCGGTTGGCGGCGATCTGCGGCAGCGCTTGGTCACCCTGCCGGTGATCTACGCGCGGGAGGTCGTGCCGGCGTCGCTCCTCGACGCCGTCTACGCCCCGGGGCACGACGGGGAGGCGCCTCCCGAGGCCGCGGTGCAGTCGCTCCTGGTCGCAATCCGGGAGAGCACGGCACCGGATCGCTGCTACGCCGACGCGCAGGCGCTGGTCGAGGCCGCGCGGCGTGAGCTGGCGCTCGTGCCCGCCGGGCCGGCCCGCGACGCGCTCTACGATCTGGCCGGCTACGTCGTCGCCCGCCACGGCTGACCGCGCCGCGCGCTGCCATCGCACTCGCGGCGCCGGGTGGGCCGAGCTCGCGCTACCATCGTTGCGGGCTTAAGCCGGGATCGGCGAAATCGTTGACGGCCGTTGAGGAGCGGCTAGCCGCGCAGACGGCGCAGCCAGCGCCGGAAGCGCCAGGCCAGGCTGTCCCAATCGACCGCGGCGCCGGCTGCCGGTGGGTAGCTGTGGCGGCCGTGATAGCGCGTGGGGTGGCCCGACGCCCCGTTCCAGACCGAGAGCGCGAGCGAGGCCAGGAAGCAGCCGAGGGCCGCGAGGCCCAGGGGGCCGGCGAAGCGTGGGGCCAGTAGCGCGAGCAGCAGGGTGCCGACCATCAGGACGGCCGCCAGCGCCATAAGCTGCTCGACGGCCGATTGGCCGCTTACCGCGCCCCGCGCGCGGCGCCAGGCTGCCGTCCAGGGGGCGGCGCGGCGGCGCCGAAACGGCAACGGAGCGCGATTCTCGGCCTCCATGTGCCGCAGCAGCTCGTCGATCTCGCGCTCGTAGCGATGATCCGCCATGCCCTGCCGTAACTCCGCAGGGAGTTTGAGCGATTATAGCACGCGCCCCGCGCGCTGCGGCCTAGCCGCCCGCGCGTGGGCCGTTAGGCGCCGGGGGGCGAGGTCGGCGCCAGAAAATCGGCGGGCACCCAGCCGCGGTTGCCTTGCGCGTCCTCGACCTGCCGCCACACGCGTCCTTCCGCTTCTTGATCGGGCCCCACGATTTGCAGGACCGTGTTCTCCGCCCGGGCGGCCACGCGGGCGGCGCGGGTGCTCGGCTCGCGGCGGAGGATCACGCCTTGGCCACCGGTGTTCGTCACCCGGACATATTCGGCCGGCTCGGGCGTCGGCTCGCCGACTTGCTCCGCCGCCGGCGCGGGGGTCGCGGTGGGCGCGGCCGTCGGCAGCGCGGCCGCGCCGGAGCTGGGGGACGTGCTGCCACCGCGCGGGAGGCCGAACGCCTGCCAGAGGGCAAGGGCCACGACGATCGCGCCGAGCAGCGCGCCCACGGCAATCCCGACGGACGAGAGCCAGCGGCCGGAACGTCGCTGATCGCGCAGCAGGAACGGCCGGCCGCACCACTCACACACGCGCGCGTCGGGTGCATTCCGCGCGCCACAGCCCGGGCACCGGCTATCCGCTTGCACCCCCGCCCCTCCGCCGCGCACAGCCTACCGGCGGCGGGCCTGACCCTCAAGGCGCCCCGAGTCCCAACTGCGTCACGGCGGCGCTTAGCCCGCCGCTTCCACGCGCGACTTGACGCAGTCGAACATCTGCTTCATGAGCATCTTGGCAACGCCACCCAGCATCCGCTGGCCCACGCCCGCTACCGTGCCGCCGACCTGGCCGTCGCCCTTGACCTGCACGAGCGTCGTGTTGGGGTCGGTCGCGCTCAGCTCGATGGCGGCCTCGCCGCGCACGAACCCGGGGCCGCCGCTACCCTCGACCAGCATGCGGTACCGCCGCGGCGGCTCCTTGTCGGCGATCGTTACGTGCCCTTGATAGGTTCCCTTGATGGCGGCCACGCCCACCTTCAGTGTCGCCTCGTAGCTGTCTTCGCCGCGCGGCTCGAGCTTCTCGCAGCCGGGAATGCACTGCTGCAGCCCGGCCGGATCCTGGAGGTACGCCCAGACGCGCTCGATGGGCGCCTTGATGGTGTACTGGCCCTCCACCTGCATGGTCGTCCTCCTTGGCGCTCGCAATTGTCTGCCATGGTACCGGCGAGCGGGCGCCGTCAGCTTGCTGCGCGTGGGCTTGGCCCCTTCAGTCTACCAGTACCACGACTCGAACAGAAGCGCGCCGCGGTCCCGACGCCGGTCGCCCAGCCGGAGAATTCGCGTCCGCCGCGCCGTCTCGGTCATAATGGGTGGCGGCGGGCGGCCGTTGCGGCGGGCTAGCAACGGCCGCGCCGCACCCGCGCGAACGAGCGTCGAGAGGTCGGGATGCCGGAGCTGGAGTGGTCGCTGCTCTGTGAGTACTGTCTGATCGACGCGGCGGGCAAGCTGTCGATGCTCGGCATCTTCGAGCAGATGCTGACTCTGCACGTCCCCGCCTTCCAGCCAATGCTGTTCGTCGTCAGCCGCTGGCGCTCCGAGCCGCAGCAGGTGTTCAAGGTGGAGACGCGTCTCTGGACGCCAACCGAGCAGGTGCTCCAGACGACGGGGGAAGTGCTGGTCGCTCCCAGCCCGGTGGGTCAGAACCTGACGATCAACCAGTTCACGAGCTTGACGTTCGAGCGGGAGGGCCAGTACCTCGTCGAGCTGTTGGTCGACGGCGAGACGGCGCGCTATTATCCCTGGCAACTTACCGTGCGGCCGGCGCCGGGCGCGCCGGCATCGGCCTGACCGAACCGTGAGTCAACACCGCGCGCAGCCCCGCGCCTCCCGGGCAGCTGCGCGTAGCCGGGCCGGCGCGAGGACAGGGGCCGCATGAGCAAGCGCGAGCGCACCCGACTGCTGGCGAGCCTTGCAATCGCCCTTAGCATGGGTGTGCTTCTCGCGATAGCCTACACGCCGCTAAATCTGCTGCTCCCCGTGCAACAGACCAGCCAAGACCTCTTCGTGTCCAATCGCGACGCCAAGCCCGTCGATCCCGAGCAATACGGGCCAATCCCGTCGCGCTACGTGATCATCGCGCTGGACACCAAAACCATTAACGAGCTGGGGCGGTGGACTAGCTGGGACCGTTCATACTACGCGCAAGTCATCGATACGCTGCGGGAGGCCGATGCGGACCTGGCGGTGTTCGACATCGGCTTCTTCGAGCCGGGGCCGGGCGACGACGAGCTGGCTCAGGCGCTCCAGCGAGCCGCCACGCCGCCGTCGATTTTGAAGGTCGTGCAGCCGGTCATCGGCATCCCCGTCGAGAACACGGCTGACAGCGGCCCGCCGCAGCTGCAGCGTGTGGAAGGCCCGCTCCCGTCGCTCCGCGAGCAGGCCCCGATCGTCGGCAGCGCCA
Organism: Pseudomonadota bacterium; assembly: GCA_021325365.1. The sequence goes on along the minus strand of JAJPHF010000129.1, from coordinate 14,506 downwards.
ACGTAATCGCCGATGTCGACGGCACGGTACGCACCATCCCGCTGCTGTTCGACGCCGATGGTCAGCTCGTGCCCTCGCTGTCGCTGGCCGGCGTGGCGGAGGCGCTGCGCCAGACCCAAAACCTCGACCTGAGCCAGCCGCCACCGACGTTTCACTTCGCGGGGCGCAACGTCCCCATCTCCGATCACTACGGCATGCGCATCAACTATGTCGGGCCTCCTTCACAACCCGACGGGCGGCAGACGTTTAAGACCGTGTCGTTCGTCGACGTGCTCAAGGGCCGCGTCGATCCCGCCGTCTTCCAGAACAAGCACGTCTTCATTGGCCTGCTCGGCGCGCAGGGCTTTGCGGACGATTACTGGACGCCGGTATCGAACACGGCCACGGGCAAGATGGCCGGGGTGGAAGTCCACGTGAATGCGGCCGCGACGGTCGAGCGCGCGGCCTTCTTTATTCCGGAAGACCGGGCTGCTACGGTAGTGACGATCCTACTCCTCGCCGCCGTCACTGGTCTGGTCGCCGGGCGCCTCGGCGTGTTGAAGAGCCTCGCCATCGTGCTGGCACTGGTCGTCGGCTACTTCCTCTTCGCCTCCGAGATGTTCAAGGCGGGGCGTCTGGTGAATATTGTCTACCCTCTCCTCGCCCTCGCGGTGCCCTATGCGGCGACGGCGACGTACTCCGTCACGTTCGAGCAGCGGCACGCGCGGTTCCTGCGCGGCGCGATGGGCCGGTATCTGTCGCCGGCGGTCATGGAGGAGATCGTGCGGCGTCCGGAGCTGCTGCGACTCGGCGGTGAGAAGCGCGAGATGACTGTCCTGTTCTCCGACATCCGGGGCTTTACCTCCTTCTCGGAGCAGCTCGACCCGCAGGAGCTGGTAACCCTCCTGAACGAGTACCTAACGGCCATGACTGACGTCGTCTACCGCTACGACGGCGTGCTCGACAAGTACATGGGCGACGCGCTAATGGCCTTCTGGAACGGGCCGGTCCCGCAACCGGACCACGCGCGGCGCGCCTGCCTGACCGCGCTCGACATGCTGGAGACGCTGCGTACCTTGCACGAGCGCTGGCGGGAGCGCGGCATCCCCCGTCTCGATATGGGAGTTGGCCTGAACAGCGGCCCGATGTCCGTGGGCAACATGGGGTCCGACACCCGCTTCGACTACACGGTCATGGGCGACGCGGTGAACTTGGGCTCGCGCCTGGAAGGCACGAACAAGGAGTATCACACCAACATCGTCATCAGTCAATCCACACTCGACGAGGTCAAGGATGAGGGGTTCGTGGTGCGGGTCCTCGACCTCGTGGCCGTGAAAGGCAAGGCGCAGCCGGTCGCCGTCTACGAGCTGATCGGCCGGCCGGGACACTTCGGGCGCTTCACGCCGGAGCTGCTGGCGGTCTACGAGCGCGGGATCCAGCTCTATCGCGCCCAGGACTTCGACGCCGCGGCCGCGGCGTTCCGCGAGGTGCTGGAGCGTGTGCCGAACGACGGCCCCTGTATGATGTACCTTGAGCGCTGCCAGGACCTCGTCGCGGCCCCGCCGCCACAGGACTGGGACGGCGTGTACGTAATGACCCACAAATAGCCGACGGGGGCGCGCGAGTGGTCGGTGGCGAGGTGCGGCGCGGGGCGGATCGGCGACCGGTGACCTGGGAGATCGCGCCCGCGGCGCCGGCCGCCATGCTGCGCGCGCTCGACGTGGGCTCGCCGCTGGTGGCCCAGCTTCTCTGGAACCGCGGCGTCCGCGACGCCGCCGCGGCCGGCCGCTTCCTGCGGCCCGAGCGCGAGCCGCTGGGCGATCCCATGCGGATGGCGGGCGTCCCCGCCGCCGTGCGGCGGATACGGGCCGCCATCGCGGGGGGCACCCCTATCGCGATCCACGGGGACTACGACGTCGACGGGGTGAGCGCCGCCGCCGTGCTGGCGCTCACGCTCCGCCGCCTGGGCGCCGATCCGATCGTTCACATCCCCCACCGCGCGCGGGACGGCTACGGGCTCTCGCCGGCCGCCATGCGCGCGCTGCACGCCCGCGGCGCCCGCCTGGTGCTCACCGTCGACTGCGGCATCACGGCGAACGCCGAGGTGGCGCTAGCTGCCGACCTGGGCATGGAGGTCGTGGTCACCGACCATCACCACGTGCCGGTCACCTTGCCCGCCGCGGCGGCCGTGATCAATCCGCGCCAGCCCGGCTGCGCTTACGGCTACGCCGACCTGTCGGGGGTCGGCGTAGCTTACGTCCTGGCGCGCGCGCTGCTGCAGGCCGCGTTGCCGGCGAGCCAGGCGGAGACGGCCGCCAACGACTTGCTGGATCTGGTGGCCCTCGGTACTCTCGCCGACATGGTGCCCCTCCTCGGTGAGAACCGGTCACTGGTGGCGCGCGGGCTGCGCGTCCTGCGCGACGGGCGCCGACCGGGCCTGCGCGCGCTCGCCGCGGCGGCCGGCGTCGAGCTAAGCCACCTCACGGCGCAACAAGCGGCCTTCTTCCTGGCGCCGCGCCTGAACGCGGCCGGACGCATGGGCGAGGCGACGGATGCCTACGCGCTGCTGGTCGCGCCGGACGAGGCGACGGCGGCGCCCCTGGCCGAGCGGCTGAACCAGCTCAACCGCGAGCGGCAGCGCGCCGTCGGCGACGGCGTGAACGCGGCCTGGCAACAGGCGAGCGCCGACGCGCCCGCGATTATCGTCGCCGGCGATTACGCGCCTGGCATTGCGGGCCTTGTCGCGTCGCGCCTCACGGAGGAGACAGGCCGCCCGTGCGTGGTGCTGGAGCGCGGCGACGAGTACTGCAAGGGGTCCGCGCGCGGGCCAGAGGGGTTCCACCTCGCCGCGGCCCTACAGCAGTGCGCCGACCTGTTGGTCAAGTTCGGCGGCCACGCCCAGGCGGCTGGCATGACCCTGCGCACCGCCCACCTACCGGCGTTCGCGGAGCGGCTGCAGGGGCTCGCCGCGGCCGCGCTCGGCCCCACGCCGCCGCTGCCGCGCCGGCGCGTGGACGGGGCGCTGAGCCTGCGCGCCATCAACTGGGAGTTCGGCGAGGCGCTCCAGGCGCTGGAGCCTTACGGCACGGGCAACCCGGTCCCTCTGTTCCTGACCGGGCGCGCCGTAGTTCGCGAGAGTCGGCCGTTGCGGGAGACGGGGCTAGCCCTGCGATTGACTGACGGCGGGCTGCCGCTGCGCGCGGTGTGGTTCCGGGCGGGCGAGCGCGCCGTCGCTGACGGAGCCGCGGTCAGCGTCGTCTACCAGGTGGAGCGCAGCGTCTACCGCGGCGAGGTGCGGCTAGAGCTGCGTGTGGAAGACCTCCAGCCGGCCGCAGGGTAGGCGCAGGCTCGCGGCCGCCGGCCTGCCTCGCGGCCAAGCCGAGCGAGAGTCGACCGCAAGGCCAATCGCCGCCGTGCAGCGGACGTAGCGCAACCCGGTCGCCGCCTGACCGCTGCGGCGCCGGTCACCCACGAAAAGCGAGGAGCCGGGGCGCCCAGCGCCCCGGCTCCTTATCGCCTCCCCCTGCGAGCCTCACGGCGCGCGGCGGTTACAGGCGCACGTTGCAGCCGGAGCCGACGAAGATGTCGCCGGTCGTCCGGAGGCCCGCGTAACCGATCGGGAACGGGCCGCCGTAGCTGGTGCTCATCGAGCCGGCGATGCCACCCGGCCCTGTGGCGCCGCCACCCGCGTAGCGCGCGAGCGTGTTCAGCTCGGCATTGTAGCCGGCCGTCCACCCGCCCGCGAGGATCGCGCCCAGGCTGGTTGAGCCGGAGAAGGGCACCGACAGCGGCGCGCCCACACCGAACGGGCTGCCGAACGTGGCGTTCGGCTGGCCGATCGTGCCCGTACCGCTGCCCGTGACGCCGATGCCCGAGAAGAAGGGGAAGCCGTAAGAGTAGCCGCCCACCACGCTGAGGCCCAGCGTATCGAGGCCCCCGAAGTTCGGCCCGACGCAGCCGCCGCCGGGGAACGCCAGCGCGCCCTGGGTCGCCAGCGTGCTGATGAGCCCCTGGCTGTAGAGCGACGGTACCTGGCCGAAGAACTGCTGGGGGTTCGGGTACGAGTACGCCGCGTAAGCCAGGATGTACGGGGCGAGATCGGGCAGCAGCGCGTCCCACCAGCCGTAGGGCGGGGTCGTCGGTCCGTCGCCGAAGGCGCCCGTCGCCTGGTACAGATTGCCGGCATACAGCGGATCGTTCCGCCGACCCGGCCCGCGGCTACGGAAGCCGCCTTCCATCGAGGTACAGTAGCCACCCGCACCACACTCGGCCAAGGTCACGCCCGCGCGGCCGCCTACAGCGGTCTGGATGGAAGCGACGCCGGGAATGAGCAGGGCTGGCTGGTTGCCGCTCGGGGCGGCCACCGCGACGATCGTGTGCGGCCCGCGCGGGATGTCGGTCACCATCTCCCAGCCGCTCAGCAGGAAGCGGTCCCCGCCCAGCGCGTTGGCCACGTCGGGGCGCTCCTTGCCGTAGTCCGCCGCGCCGAGGTAGAAGCCGCCCTGGTCGGGGCCACCGTCGAGATAGACGTCGACGCGGCTGACGCCCGTCCCACGGTCGCTGGCCGGGTTGGCGGCCCAGCCGCGGATGAGTACCTGAGTGGCGGCCGTGGCCGAGCGGTTCGTGGGCTCGTCGATGGCCACGATGATGCCGCTCGTGATCTGGTCCGACCCGCCTTGGTCCTGCGTGGCGGGATGCGCCCAGGCCGTTTTCGGCGCCAGCGAGCCGCCTATCAGGATGAGTATGCCGAGCAGGGTAGCGATGCGTCGTTGCAACTGCATTCGGGGCATGCCGCCTCCTCCCTCTGCCTCCACCTGGTCGCATGGGCGCCGGGAAGCGCCGGCCTTCGTGACGGCCGGCCCCTCGCTTCGTGTGGCTCGCCTGCGCGCGGTGCCCCGTGCAGGATCGGGGCCAGCGTGCAGGCGCTGGCACGCAAACGCCGCCGTCCGCTCACAGGCGCTCGCGGCGGCCACGTCGTCCTCGTCTTACCCTATTAAACGGGCCGGCGGCCGAAACGCAACACGGTGCGCGATTGAATTCCCAAGAAATGGCGGGCTATAATCGCGGGATAAGTTCTCCGAGGTGTTATGAATGGCTGACATTGTGCTGCGCGCGCAGCGGCGTGCCGTGCTGGGCAAGAAGGTGCGCTTTCTGCGCCGCCAGGGCCTCGTGCCGGCCAGCCTCTATGGCCCGGGCATCGAGCCCGCGCCGCTGCAGCTGCCCGTGCGCGAGTTGGACGACGCCCTTCGCCACATGACCGCCACAACGCTCGCCGCGCTCCAGGTGGACGGCGAGGCGCCGCGACAGGTGTTGGTGCGCGAGGTGCAACGCCATCCCGTGAGCGAGCACACGCTCCACGTCGACTTCTTCGCGATGCCGATGGACGTAACGATCCGGGCCGACGTGCCGGTCCAGACCGTGGGCGAGGCGCCGGCGGTGACGGTCCTCGGCGGCACGCTCGTCCGCAGCGCGGAGACCGTGCAGGTAGAGGCGCTGCCCACCGACCTGCCCGAGCGGATCGAGGTCGATCTCGCCCCGCTCACCGAGTTCCACCACGCGATTCACGCCGGCGACCTGCAGCTGCCGCCCGGCGTCACGCTGCTGACCCCACCCGATACGGCCCTGGTCACGGTCCTGCCAGCCCGCCTGGAAGCCGAGCTTGCCGCCGAGGCGGCCGAAGCCGCCGAGGCCGCCGCTCCTACTGCCGAGGCCGAGGCCGCGCCGGCGGCCGCGGAGGGCGAGACCGAGGCCGCCGAGTAACCTCGACCCCCTACCGCGCCAGAGCGACCAAGGGCCGACGGCAGCGCCGTCGGCCCTTCGCTTGTCCTGGTCCTGTCAGCCACTTGGGGCTTAACACCCCATGCCATACTGCCCCGCCCGCCCGGCGCCGCGGCCCACGTAGAACGGGTCCCAGAAGCCCGTGAACGACCCAATGGGCTGGCCGCCCGACTGCGGGTAGGAGAACGTCGGGTAGCTCGGCGCGAACGGATACCCGGCGTAGTACGGGAAGCCGGCGGGCGCTGGCGCGCCGAGCGGCCCCGGCACCGCGTTGTAGGCGTTGATCGGATTCAGGAAGCCGGGCGCCACGCCAGCCGAGGGCGTGCCCACGGCGGGGTAGTAGGTGTAGCTCGCGTAGCCCCAGCCGCCTCCCCAGACCGGGTACGGCGTGCCGTAGAACGGATAGCCGTGGCCGAAGCCGTAGCCCGAGACAGTGCCCGCCACGTAGGGGAAGTCCAGGTAGAAGCCGCTGCCGGCCAGATAGCCGCCCTCGGTCGGGCAGCTCGTGTCGATGGTCTGGTCGGTGGGGGGCGGCGCGGGGCTGGTAACGCGGGCGTGCGACGGCGGAGCCATCGGCGCGAGCGCGGCGAGGCCCAGGACTAGCGCGCCGAGGGTGCCGGCCAATCGCCGAGCCAGATGCGGGCGTGTCATGCCGCCTCCTTACGTGCGAGCGGCGCCCCGACCGACGCCGCCGCTTCCGAATGGGACTCTCGAGAATTATCGGAACCCGAAGCCGAACGGGCTGAACCCCCCGACGCCGCCGACGCCGCCCATGCCGAAGGAGCTGACTCCGAACGGGCTGAAGCCGGCACCTTGGAACCCGAAGATCGGTGTACTGGATAGGCCGAAGTCGCGCACCACGAAGGGGCCGCCCGTCGGCGCGGGCGCCACGATGCCGAGGCCCTGGCAATAGGGCGAGCCCACGAGCGTGGCAAGCGGCGAGGGCTGGCCGCCCGAGAAGTTCAAGAACGTGCCCACCGTGCCCAGCCCATAGCTCGAGTATGCCGGGTTGTAGTAGGGCCCGTAGAAGCTGCCCGCGCCAAAGCTGTACACCTGGCTAAGCCCACCCTGTTGCAGGCCGGCGCTCATCAAGCCACCGCCGCCCAGCGCCTGGCACTGGGCGAAGCCCCCGAACTGGGCGGGATCCGGCGCCGGGGGAAGAACGCTAGCTACGACGGCGGGCGAAGCGGCCAGGCTGGCCAGGGGCGATGCGATCACGGCGGCCAGCGCGCCTGCCACCAGGCTGACGCTCGCGCGCTTCCAAATCCCGGAACTCATTTGGCCTCCTCGGCGGGCGCGCTGGCCCGTCCGTCCCGTGTGCGTGAGTGGCGCCGAGGCCGCCCGGCGGACGCGCTCCGGTCGCCCGGCCCGCGCCGCCAGGGCTAGCCCCCGCGCGGGTGCAGCGTTCACCGCGCGCCGCGCGGGCGCATCGCCCTATTAAACGAGAACTCCAACGCAAACGTTACACGTGGCGCGGCTACGGCGGCCCCCAGCGTCTCGCCTAGCGCCCGCTCGGAAGGCCGGGCGGCGTTACGGTGATCGGCGAACCCGTCCAGCTCGGCCCGGTGCTGCCCGGGGAGGCGCCGTACGGCCCATTGTTGCCGTTCGCGAACGGCACGTTGTTCACCTGACTGTAGGGATAGCCCGCCTCATACGGGAACGGCGCGCCGCCGCCCGAGCTGTAGGGCAGGCTGAAGCCCATGTACGGGAACCCGTACCCGTAGGGGTACGACGTGTACGAGAGACAGCGCCCGGAGTTCGGGTCGCCTACCAGGCAGGCGGTGTAATTGCTGCCCCCATAGGAGATACAGCGCCCTGTGGGCTGCTCGTACTGGACGCACAGGCCGAAGCCGGGATAGTTGTAGTTGCCGCCACTGAAGAAGGGATAGCCCTCGCCATAGCTCCACGCGCTCGACTGGAATGCGGGGCCCGTGGCCGGCGGCCCGGGCGGGGTCGTGGGCGCGATGTGCGCGAGCGCCGGGACCGGGCCGCCGGGGATCGCCTCGTAAGAGAGCACCGTCGGGCCGGCCCAGCCCTGGCCAGCGGGCTGGTCCGCCGGATGAGCGTAGACGTAGATCGAACGCTGCCCCGGCGGAACGTCCGCCTCCACGCGCCAGCCGCTGCGTCCGAAGCGATCGTTGCCCAGCGAGCGGGCCACGTCCTGTCGCGTCTGGCCGTACTCGGCGCGTGCCAAGAAGATGCCGCCCGCGTCGCGTGGCCCGTCCAGGTAGACCTCGACACGGTCGACGCCCGTCCCCTGCGGGTTGCCGGGGTCCGCTGCCCAGCCCGTCATGTACAGCCGCAGGCTGCCGGTCGCATCCGCCGGCGGCGTGTCGATGGAGATGGTCGTGCTCGCCGCGTCCGCCGTCGGCGCTGCGAAGCTCACGCGGGGCGCGAGGCCGGCCAGCGCCAACGCCGCTACCATGAGCAGGCCCGCGATACGCCACGCCACGGAAACTCGTCTCATGCCGCCTCCACAAAATCTTCCCGTCCCGCCCGGGCCGCCGGTTAAGTGTCGCCGCCGGAGAGCCGGGCGGGCTGCCGGGGCGCGCGCGTGTGCAGTATCTCCGCCTGCCCGCCGCGTGTCAACTTGGGCCGCTGGCCGGTCCCGCTTGCGCCACCTGTGCGCACGGCTCGAGTCGCGCGGTCCGTCGGCGAGTAGGGCGCACCGGCCAGAGGGGCTGCTAATGCAGTCCTCTACTCGTTAAACGGATAAGCGCCCGAGATGTTGCACTCCGGCGTCACGAAAATGGGACAAATCGCGGGGATAAACAAAAAAAGGCGGCTCGTCGCTCAGCGACGAGCCGCCGGGTAGCGCGTGCGGGATTCGAACCCGCGATCTCCGCCTTGAGAGGGCGGTGTCCTTGGCCGCTAGACGAACGCGCCATAAAAGCGCGGAGCGTTGGGCTCCTCAGGGGCCACGGCGCTCCGCTGCCGGGCTGCGGGACTAGGATTCGAACCTAGACTGACGGATCCAGAGTCCGCTGTCCTACCATTAGACGATCCCGCAACGGTCAAGGGGATTGTACCAGATGCGCCCAGGCCGGTCAAGCCGTTAGGCGTGTCCCCCCGGGGCCAGCTCGTCCAGGCGCCGCAAGGCTTCCGCCACGCGCTGCACGGTCCGCTCGCGGCCGATCGCCACCATGCTAGCCGTCAGCGGCGGCGACACCTGCCGGCCGGTCACCGCGACGCGCAAGATCATCGCGAGTTGCCCGAACTTCACGCCGACCTCGTCGGCAATCCGCCGCAGCGCGGCCTCCAGCGGCTCGTCCGCGAAGTCGGGCGTCGTGCGCAGGAACTCGAGCGCCGCGGCCATCGCCTTGCGGCTCGACTCCGCGGTCAGCCCCTTGGCGATCAGCAGCTTGGACGGGTAGTCCAGTCCATCCGCGAAGGCGAACTCTAGCAGGTCGGGCGCCTCGTCCAGCCGCTTCAGACGCTCCTGCACGAGCGGCACCAGCCGCTCGACGTAACGCAACTGATCTCCGCTCCAGCGCCCCGCGGCTGGCGTGGCGGGCTGCTGCAGCGCGGTGACCAGCGCCGCCCCCTGCTCCGCGCGCTCCCCGAGCAGCCCCGCGCGCTCGAAGAAGGGCATGAGCCGATTCGCCAGCTCCGGCACGGGCAGGTGCCGGATGTAGTAGCCGTTCATCCATTCCAGCTTGGTCAGGTCGAAAATCGCCCCGGCCTTGTTGATCCCCGCTAGGTCGAAGCCCTCCACCAGCTCGGGCAGCGAGAAGATCTCGCGGGTCCCCGTCGGCTCGTACGAGGCGCCGATGATCGCCAGATAGTTCACCATCGCCTCGGGCAGGTAGCCTGCGTCGCGGTACTCCAGCACGCTCATCGCGCCGTGCCGCTTGCTGAGCTTCTTGCGGTCGGGGCCGAGCAGCGGCGGTAGGTGGCAGAAGCGCGGCGGCGTCCAGCCGAACGCCTGATAGAGCAAGATGTGGCGCGGCGTGCTGGAGATCCACTCCTCGCCGCGCAGCACGTCGGTGATGTCCATGTAATGATCGTCGACCAGGTGCGCGAGGTGGTAGGTCGGGTAGCCGTCGGACTTCAGGATCACGAAGTCGTCGAGCAGCCGGTTCTCCCAGACGATCGGGCCGCGCAGCACGTCGTCGAACACCGTCTCGCCCTCGAGCGGCACGGCGAAACGAATGACGCGCGTCTCGCTACGCGCCGCAAGCTCGGTGCGCTCCTGCTCCGAGAGGTTCCGGCAGCGGCGATCGTAGCCAGGGGGCACCTTGCGGCGCTCCTGGTCCGCGCGCAGCTCCTCCAGGCGCTCGGGCGTGCAGTAACAGTAGTAGGCTTTGCCCTCGCGCACCAGCCGCTCGGCATGCTCCTGATAGAGCGGCAGGCGCTCGGACTGGACGTACGGCCCGTACGGCCCGTCCATCCCCGGGCCTTCGTCCCAGCTCAGCCCCAGCCAGCGGATCGCATCCAGCAGCGCCTCGACCGCCCCCTCGACGCGCCGCGCCGTGTCCGTGTCCTCGATCCGCACGATGAACGTCCCGTTCTCGTGGCGCGCGTAGAGCCAGTTGAACAGGAAGGTATGGAACAGGCCGACGTGCGGCATGCCAGTAGGACTCGGGGCGATACGCACCCGTACGCTGCTACCGTTCGCCATGATTCCCCTGCTACTCTATCTAGGCCCCCCCGCCGGGGGCCGCAACCCGCGTGGCTGCCGCGCTCGGCGCCCGGCGCTGCTCGGCGCGCAGCCGCTCCAGTGGCTCCGCCAGGTCCGGCGGCAGCGGCGAGTCGAGCACGATCCGCTCGCCCGTCGCGGGCGAGCGTGCCTCTAAATGATACGCGTGAACGAACTGCCGGGTCAGCCCCGGCGGCCGGCGCCCCGAGCCGTACGTCCGGTCGGCCGCGACCGGGTGGCCGATGTAGGCGAAATGCACCCGCAGCTGGTGCGTCCGCCCCGTGCAGAGCAGCGCGTCCACCAGCGTATAGGTGCCGAAGCGCTCGACTACGCGGAAGCGGGTCTGTGCCGGCCGGCCGCCCGCGCGCACGGCCATCCGCTGGCGGTTCCGCGGATCGCGGCCGATCGGCGCGTCGATCAGGCCCTCGCCCGCGGTCAGGTCGCCCAGGACGAGCAAGTAATAGCGCTTGATGGTCTCGTCGGCCTGCATCTGGCGCTGGAGGTCGGCCACTGCCTCGAGCGTGCGGCCGATCATGATCAGGCCCGAGGTGTCCTTGTCGAGGCGGTGGACGATACCCGGGCGCTGGGCGCCGCTGGGGTCGCGCAGCTGCGGGTACCGCGCCAGCAGCGCGTTCACCAGCGTACCCTCCTCGTGGCCCGGGGCCGGGTGGACGACAAGTCCCGCCGGCTTGTTCACGACGATCATCGCGTCGTCTTCGTACACCACGTCGAGGGTGATCGAGGGGTCCGCCGCCGCGAGGACGTGCTGCGCAATCGGCCGCACCGTCAGCCGGTCGCCGGCCTGCACCCGGTCCGCCGGACGCGCCGCGCGCCCGTTCCGCAGCACGATGCCGCCCTCGATCAGTCGCTGCCACTCGGCGCGCGAATGCTCGCCGATCAGGCGCGACAGGTAGGCGTCAAGCCGCAGGCCGACCGCGAACGGCGGCACGACGTAGACGACGTCGGAGCCGGCGCCCGGCGTCCGCGTGAGCACCTGGCGATGGCCGCTAGGCATGGTTGCCCCCTCCCGAGCGGCGCGGCTCCCGAAGCAGGCAACCGGCCAGCACGCGAGGTCCGGGCGCTATCGCCCCGCCGGCGACCGCGAGCGGGGGCCACCATGCCGCCAGCCCATCGGGACCGCTGGTCACGGGGCGACCCCTCACGACGCGCTCTCGGCCGCGCGGCGCACGCCGAGCGTCAACGCCAGCCCCTCGAAGTCCTTCGGGCCGGCCTGCCAGCGGTACGCGTCGGCGGGCGGCTTGCCGGCCACGAGGTCGACGGACAACGTCTCGGCCCGGAGGTAGTCCGCGTGCTCTCGGATGGCCGCTTCGAGCGCGGGATCGCCCGCGTAGTACGTCACGATGCGGTCTTCGACGCGGAAGCCCGCCTCCTTGCGCATCGTCTGAAGGCGGTGGACGATCTCGCGCGCCCGCCCCTCGGCGACCAGCGCCGGGTTCAACGCGGTCTCCAGCGCCACCGTAAAGCCGTCGCCCTCGGCCGCGGCGAACCCCGGGCGCGGCGTGAGCGCCACCTGCACCTCCTCCGGCGCGAGCCGCTGGCCCGCCGCCTCCACCGAGCCGTCGGGGTTCAGGCGGAACTCGCGGGCGCGCAGCGCGGCCATGACCGGCTGGACGGCGCGGCCGAGTCGCGGGCCTAGCACGTCCGGCCGGCCGCGCACGACCCGCTCCACGACCTCCTCCAGGTCCGGCACGATCTCGATCCGCTTCACGTTCAGCTCGTCCCGCACGTCGGCCTCGATCTCCGGCGGCAGGCGCACCGCGCCATTGTGCGAGGCCACCCGCAGCGCGGCTAACGGCTGACGCACCTTGATGCCCTTCTCGCCCGCCTGGTTGCGGGCTGCCCGGCCCAGACTCACGATCGCGCGCGCCTGCGCCACCTGCGCTGCCAGCTCGTCGTCGATCAGCGCGCCGTCGCTCCGGGGGTAGTCGCACAGGTGCACGCTCTCCGGCGCCTGCGCGTCCACCGAGCGCACCAGGTTCTGATAGATCGTCTCGCTGAGGAAGGGCAGGAATGGCGCCAGCAGCCGCACCAGCGTGCTGAGCACCTCGTACAGCGTCAGGTAGGCCGCCTGCTTGTCCCGGTCGTCGTCCGACCGCCAGAAGCGGCGCCGGCTCCGGCGCACGTACCAGTTGCTCAGCTCGTCCACGAACCGCTCGACCGCGCGCGTGGCGCTGGCGGGATCGTAGGCGTCCAGCCCTTCGCGCACGTCGCGGATCAGCACTTGCAGCTCGGATAGGATCCAGCGGTCGAGCGGTGCGCGCTCCCAGGTCGGCAGCTGGGTGTGTACGGGATCGAAGCGGTCGAGCGCCGCGTAGGTGACGAAGAAGCTGTAGGTGTTCCAGAGCGTCAGTAGCTTGCGCTTGACCTCTTCCGCCGGCCCGTAGCCGAAGTACAGGTTCGACTGCACCGGCTGCGACGCGTAGAGCCAGCGCATCACGTCCGCGCCCATCCGCTCGGCGGCCTCGTCGAACCAGATGGCGTTGCCGAGGCTGCGGTGCATCGGACGCCCCTGCTCGTCCAGCAGCTTCTCGTAGGCCAGCACGGCCCGGTACGGCGTCTTGTCCTCCAGCGTTACGCTCATGAACAGCATGCTGTAGAACCAGAGCCGGATCTGCTCGCGCATCTCGGTGATGAAGTCCGCCGGGAACCAGTCCTGCCAGTACGAGCGGTCGTGCAGGTAGTGCAGCGTCGAATAGGGCACGATCCCGGCGTCCAGCCAGGCGTCGCCCACCTCGGTGATCCGCCGCACGGGCTCGCCGCAGCCCGCGCAGCGGATGACGACGTTGTCGATCCACGGCCGGTGTAGCTCGCGGAGCTGGTCCAGCCCTTCGATGGCCCGCTCGCGCAGCTCGGCCATGCTGCCGATCACGGTCAGCGTACCGCAGGCGTTGCACGGATAGAACGGCAGCGGCAGGCCCCAGTAGCGCTTGCGCGAGATGGCCCAGTCGCTCATGTTCGTGAGCCAGTCGTCCATGCGCTTGCCGGCCGACTCGGGCGTCCAGCGCACCTTGGCCGCCTCGCGCCGCAGCCGGGGCCGCACCTCGTCCACCGCGATGAACCACTCCGTCGCCAGCCGGAACACCAGCTCCTCGCCGCAGCGCCAGCAGACCGGGTAGCGGTGGGTGTAATCGTGCTCCCGGTAGACGAAGCCCTTGGCGGCCAGGTTGGCGAAGATCAGCGGGTTCGTCTCGCGCACGCTATGACCGCTTAGCTCGCCGAAGCCGGGCAGGTAGACGCCCGCCTCGTCGATCGGCTCGATCACGGGCAGGTGCTCGACGCGGGACAGCTCGAAGTCCTCCGCGCCACAGCCGGGCGCGATGTGGACGACGCCCGTGCCCTCTTCCTCGCCGACCTCCTCCCAGGGAATGATGCGGTGCTCCACGCCCTGCTGCGCCTCGATCTCCGGGAACGGCGGCACGTAGTGCAGCCCCACGAGGTCGCGCCCCTTCACCGTCTTCACGACCTCGTAGTCGCCGTGCAGCAGTCCGGTGGTGTGCGCCGACAGGTAGTAGAACTGTCCGTCCTGCCGCACCTTCACGTAGTCCAGGTCGGGGTGAACGGCGAGCGCCACGTTCGCGGCGAGCGTCCACGGCGTCGTCGTCCAGACGAGGATGCGCTCGTCGGGGCGCTCGACCAGCGGCAGCGCCAGGTACACCGAGCGGTGGGTGAGGTCACGGTACGAGTCGGTGCCGACCAGCTCGTGCTGCGACAGGCTCGTCCCGCACCGTAGGCACCAGGGCAGCGCCCGCGAGCCCTTGTACAGCCACCCGTTCTCGTGGCAGCGGCGCAAGAAGGTCCAGATGGTCTCGATGTTCTCGTCCGACAGCGTGTAGTAGCTATTGTCCCAGTCCATCCACTGGCCGAGCCGGATGGACTGCTGGGTGATGAGGTCGGCATAGCGGTACACCCGCTCGCGGCAGCGGTCCGCGAAATTGGCCAGACCGTAGGCCTCGATCTCGCGCTTCGAGTTGAAGCCCAGCTCCTTCTCGACCTCGACCTCGACCCATAGCCCCTGGCAGTCGAAGCCGTTCTGGTAGCGCTGCTCGTAGCCCTGCATGGCCCGGTAGCGCAGATAGAGGTCCTTGTAGG
>JAJPHF010000045.1 GCA_021325365.1 Pseudomonadota bacterium | reverse complement strand
TCGTGGGCCGTGAAGTTGCCCCACTGCACCGTGATGCTCGCGTTCTGGCTGACCGTCGTCGGGCTCACGCTGATCCACCCGGCAGCCGGCGTCGCCGTGACGGCGGGCGTCGAGCTGCTGGTCGCGGCCGATGTCGGGCTAGCCGGCGGCGTCGCGGTGGCCGTCCCGGTCGCGGCCGGGGTCGCCGCGCGCGAGGGGGTGCGCGTCGGCGTCGCGGCCGGCGGCACGGTTGGCGTCGGCCCCGCACCGCCAGCTACGAACGTGGCATCCGCGGTCACGGCGGGTGCTGGCCCGCGACAGACGACGCGGTAATGGTAAGTGGCGCCCGGCGTCAGACCGGTGAGCGTCCGGCTGTGGCTGGTCGCAGCGGCCGGTGCCCCCGGGTCGTTAAGATTCGTGTGCTGGAGATAGTTGGGCCACCAGCTCGCGGGGCGCTGGCCGTTGTACGCCTCGGCCGCCCCGTAGGTGTCGTAGTCCACCCAGCACGCCGCGGCGACGTTCGTGGTCCAGGTGACCGTGGCGGTGGTGCCGTTGGGGATCACCTGCACGCCAGTGATCTGTGGCAGGCTGGCCGGCGTGGTGCCGCCCTGCTGCCACACCGAGCCGTCCGAATACTTCACCCAGACCTCATTAGGAGCCTGGCCGTAGACCCAGTAGGCATCGTCATAGGTCCAGTGGAGCGGGTCGTTGAGCGGGACGATGGAGGCGCCGGCGCTGTGCGCGGCGGGGGTCGTGCCGTTCTGGCCGCGGCTCAGCCCGCTCAAGGTGGACAACCCCATGTTGAGCCCCGAGTCCGAGTCGTTCGAGGTGTACGCGATGATCTCGCCGTCGATCTGCACCTGCCCGGTCTGGGGCAGCTGGTACACCGGCAGCGCGTACAGGGTGGTGTCGGAAGCTCCCAGCGGCGTCGCGAGAGTCACGGTGCCGGCCGCCATGGGCTGGGGCGCGGGGTTGATCAGCTCCACCCGGTCAGGCACGCCGAAGCGGTCTTGCATGTTGCCGAAATGGAGTGACTCGGCCTTGATCGCGTCGATGTAGCTCTGGCCGAACGTTTGCATGCGGGCCAGCCGTCCGCTCGGCCCGCCCGTCACCGCCATGCCGAGCGCGCCGCCGATCGCGTGGACGCGCCGCGCGGCGGCCACGTCGTAGTCCGTGCCGGGGTAGGGGCCACTGCTCGCGAGCGCGGCTTGGCAGGCGGTGTAGCCGGACGTGCCCGGGATGCCCAGGCAGCTGCGGTCGCGCACGGCCCCGGACGCGAACGGCATGCCCCATTCCCGCCCGGATAGCGTGTAGGGGTTGGCATCGTTGTCGTAGAGAGGCCCCAGGAACGCCTCGGGCTTCTCGCTCTCAATGTAGCCGCCTTGCCGCAAGGTCCACACGTAGAAGTCCAGGAACAGCGGCGCCTCCGGGCCGTAGACGTAAGGGATCTGCGCGTTCACGTCCAGAAAGCGCCCCTGCATCCCGTAGCCCAGCCAGTACTGCTGCGTCCAGCTCTTCATCCAGTCGAAGATGCCGGGCGCCTGATAGTTCACGTTGCGTGTCCCGTCGGCCGCCGTCCAGGCCCAGTCGGGGTGATCCTTGAAGAAGGCGCTACACGGCCAGGTGCTCGCGAAGTGCGACAGCTCGGGGGTCGTCCCGTACGTGCTGCCGGGGCAGTAGGTGCCGCGATAGTACCACTGCGACCAATAGGTCGCGCTTAGGCCCAGCAGCCGCAGGAGGTTCATGCCGTCCCGGAACTGCTGGAGGGTGCCATACGTGTAGGGGCTCGCCGCGTACGCGGGATCTAGGCCCGGCAGGTCGCTGGCATTCGGCAAGTAGTAATCTGGCGCCAGCACGTTCGTCTGCTGGTCGATGCCGCTCGGCTGGCCGTTGGTGGTGTGCAACATCGGCACCTGGGCGATGAGCTGTGCCTGCCGCTGGTACCAGTCGCCCGCGCCGGTCGCGCCGTTGAAGTAGTTGGCGATGGTCCCGAGCTGGGCGAAGGGCGTGACGCCGCCGCCGCCCGCGCCCTCCTGGGCGCGCGGGTTGTGCTGCGGGCCGAGCTGCAGGGTGGCGAGCCACTCGCGGACCAACGCGTAGCGTGCGTCGAGGTAGCGCTGCGGGATCGCGCGGCCGGGCTCGCGCTTCCAAAGAAACAAGAGAGGATCGGTGGTCACGGCATTGCCGTTGGTGGTGCCGGTGGTGGGCTTCGCGACCCAGAAGCCCTGGTCCCAGCCATTATTGAACAGGTGCCAGTCCCCGAATGCGGCGGGGTCGTAGAGATTGGGCTGCTCCAGCACGAACGTCCCTTGCGGGTGCGTGAGAATGGACCAGAAGTGGATGCCGTCGGAACGCTCGTCGCGCGTGTCGAGCCCGCCGACCCAGGGGAACGCGGTGACGCCGTAGCCGTCGCCGTCGAAGGCCCAGGCGACCAGCCCTGTCGCCGAGCCGCCGACCGCACCGACGCCAGTCTGCTGCGTCCAGGTGTCCACGCTCACGCCCGCGGGCGGGGTGATCGTCGCCTGGAGACTGTAGCCGTTGCCCGTTGGGCGCTCGGCATCGGCGTACGTGATCTGAGCCGTGTAACGGTGGGCGGCGTCGTTGCCGTCGACCGAGGCGTGGTCGCAGGTGAAGGTGACGCTGGTCGCGGTCGTCGTATAGCCTTGGAAGTGCGGCTGCCACGCACTGCCCCAGTCCGTCGCCCAGACGCCGCCCAGCTGGTCGCTGTAGGGGCTCGGGTAGCCACGGTAGACGGTGATATCGGGCACCGGCCAGCGCGTGTTCGTCTGGATGGGGCTGGCGAGGGCGGTCGCGTCGTCGGTATCGTACCAGGCAAACGTGCGACACAAGTCGCGGTCGAACCACAGGTGCTGGCCGCTGGGAAAGGTCACATCGAGGATCCGCACGGCGCGCGGCGCCCCAGGGTAGGTGCCGGTCGTCGGGGCGACGGTGAGGCTGAGCGCGCTGGGCTGCCGTTGGCCCACGCCGAGCAGGGCGAGGAGCGCGACGCCGAGCAGGCTCCCGCGGCAGGCCGACCTCCACCCGCCGCGGCGCGGAGAACTGGACGCGCGTCTACTCTCGGCAAGGGGCGAGCCGGGGTGGTCGGCTCGGGCCGGGGTGCTGCACGGGGGGCACAGGCGGGTGAACGGGGATGCGGGAGGGGGGGTAGGGAGCCGACGGGCCAGCCAGGCGACCCAGATCAATACCTGCCAGGGCGATCGCAACATAATCCTCTCACCGCCGGTGGACACAGCGACGGGACGTGCGACTACCGCGCGCCGTACCGCCTGGACCCCGGGCTGCCGCGCTTGGTTTGGAGTTACGGGAAACCGTGTCGAAGGGGAGCCGCAGCCGTCGCCTGTACAGGCCGAAAGCCTGCCCCCCAGGCGCCCGCGTCCGAATCCGTTAACAGACTATCATCATTTTCGAGGCTGTCAAGTAAAGGACGAGTGAAGCTGGAGGGGCGGGCGCTATCGACAGGCAGTATTCTGAGGGGGAGCGCCGGTGTCTCCCGGCCTCACCAGACTGCTCCTCAGGGTTAAGCAATGGCGCATCACGCTGTACGTCTTGTCGGGACCGTGCTCGTAGTCATCGGAGCCGCGGTAGTGCTCGCGTGGCCGCGAGTCTGCTATCGGCCCCTCGATTTCGCCGATGTCGGGGCCCCTTCTCGGGCCGTAGTCGAGCAGTCGGTATCGGCTCAGCCCAACCTTCGCGACATGATCCAAGCACTCACGCACGCGATTACCACGCACGAGGACTTCGACCCGGCGACGTACGCCGCGCACGCCGCGCTAGGGTGGCTGCTCGGGCGAGGCGGCTGCGACCCCGTGGCCACGGGCCTCCAGTGGCTTAAGGCTGGCGCTCACGCGCACTCACCGGCTGAGGTGGAGGCGGTCGCCCAGGGGATCGCCGCCGCTCGCGCGGCCAGCGGCGATCCTGCGGAGTTCGACGCTGCGCTGTGCAGCTACGTCGGTCCGGCGTTCAGCACGGGCGAACAGCTCACGGCGACCGAGGCTGGGGGGGTAGACTGCGGCCTCGACACCCCGGCGCCTGATCGCGGCCGGGCGCCGCCCGCCGCGGCGGCTGGCCGCTAAGGAGCCAGGAGTCAGGCCGACACCGGCTGGCGGGCGAGGAGCTGGGCCTGCGCCATCGCACTCACCAGGGCCGCGCGCTCGGCCAGCGGCATGGGGAGCTGCGGCGGCCGCACGGCCCGGCCGCGAATGCGCCCAGCCAGATAGGCAGCCTCCTTGTAGCGCACGTGCAAGTAGACGCCGGGCGCCTGGCAAACGATGCTGGTTACCGGATAGAGGCGGGCCTGCAGGGCCTGGGCGCGGGCCAAGTCGCCCGCCTGGACGGCCTCCAGCATCGCGACGACCCACTCGGGGGCCACGTTGCCAAAGCCGGTTAGCGCGCCGTCGACGCCGCCGAGCGCCGCGTAGGGCAGGAAGTATTGGGCCAGTGCCGGCAGGATTGCGATTTCTCGCGGGTACGCCTGGAGCGCACGCAGATCCTGCTCGTAGCGGCGCAGCTCACCGCCATGGCACATCTTCACGGCCGCGACGGAGGGAATGTCGTCCACCATCTGGAGCAGCGCCTCGTGGGGATAGCTGACCGCGTTCTCCTGTGGGTACTGGAAGATGATCAGCGGCAGATCGACGGCGTCGGCGATGGCTTTGTGAAAGGCGACGGCGAATTCGGGCGCGTCGGCCGCGCGCCAGGCCGGGATCGACGGCGCGCAGATAAGCAGCGCGTCGGCTCCCTCGGCCACCGCGTCGCGGGCGTAAGCGACGGCGTTGGCGGTGCTGGAGGCGCGGATGCCGGCGACGAGGGCTTTGCCGGGCGCGCTCTCGCGCGCTAGGGCCAGGCAGCGGCGCCGCTCGTCCCGGCCGAGCGTTTCGACCTCGGCCGCGTGGGCGTTGCAAACCACACCCGTCACTCCCCGCACTGCTGCCAGGGCGGCGATATGCTGGCGCAGGTCGGCCTCGTCGAGGGAGAGATCGTCGGCGAACGGGGTGACGGCGGCGACGAGCACACCGCGCAGCTTGGCCGGGGACATGACGACCTCCTATATATAACGTTGCCGCGCGCCGGCCAGCGCCGGATTGGCACATTCCGAGTCCGTTCCATGATAGGGAGCGATCCGGGGCGCCGTCAAAGTGCGGCCGGTACGACGCGGCGAGACCGCGAGAGCTCTGTCCGAAGGCTATGTCAGAAAACTGATACCCGCGGGTAGCGACACGAGCGGTCGCGCGTAGTATAATCGGCCCTGGCTCGGCGCCCCGGGGGTGCGGGCGGCCGTGAGCACTTGGGAGGGCGACAACTGGGGACACCCAGTGGGAGGAGACGGCGGATGCGGCGACTCATCGGGGTGCTGGCGCTGGCAGGCGGACTCTTAGTGGCCGCGGGCGTGCCGACCGCGGCCGCGCAGTCGTACGGGCCTGGTCTCGGGCCGAACACCTGGTACGGCCCGTTCGCGGTGCCGGGCACTGGCCCGTATGGCGGGATCGGGGCGACGGGCTTCGGCGCGACGGGCTTCGGCTGTGGTCAGGGCGCGTACGGGTTCTCGAACTACGGCTATGGCGTGGGGCTGGGCATTGGCAGCCCGCTGCTGCCGACCTGCGGCGGCTTCGGCAATTGGCCGTACCTCTATCCGTTCTACACCGGCTATCCGTACGCGAGCGGCACGTCGCCACTGGGCGCGATCGCGCTCGCCAGCATGGCGAACACGAACGGCTTCCTGGGTGGGGGCTGCGACGCGCTGGCGCTGGGCAGCGCCTTCGCGGGCCAGCCGACGAACGTCCTCGCCGGCGGCGCGGCTGGCCAGTTCGCGCTGGGCGCTAACCTGAACCTCCTGAACTTCGGCAACCCGGGGCTCAGCACCTTCAATCAGTTCGGGACGTTCGGCGCGCAGAACCTGTTCGGCTGCGTGCAGCTCCGGTAGGGCGGCCGACTGCCGCGCTGGCACACACAGCAAGGGACCGCGGCAGCGCCGCGGTCCCTTGCTGCTAGTTCGAAGGGAACGTGTATCTCGTAATGGAAGCGGTGACGCCGATCGTGCTGGCGGGCGGCGCGGGCACGCGGCTGGGCGGCGTGAACAAGGCGCTGGTCGAGATCGGCGGCCGGCCGGTGGTCGATCGGCTGCTCGACGCGCTGCGACCGCTCGCCGATGACATCGTGCTGGTGAACAACGACGGCAGCCTGGCGGGCATTCCGGGCACGCGGATCGTGCCGGATGCCGAGCCGGGCGCCGGGCCGCTGATGGGCCTCTACTCTGGGCTGCGCGCCGTGCGCACGCCGCTGGCGCTCGCGGTGGCTTGCGACATGCCGTTCGTATCGACGGCGCTCTGCCGCGGCCTGGTGGCGCTGGCGGCCGACCACGACGCGGTCGTGCCAGTCCTCGGCGAACAACCCGAGCCGCTGCACGCCGTCTACCGGGTGACCTGCGTGGCGGCGATCGAGGGGGCGCTAGCAGAGGGGCGGCGGCGGGCTAACTCATTCTTCGACACGGTGCGAGTGCGGTACGTGGGGGAAGATGCGCTGCGCGCCTGGGACCCCGAGCTAAGGTCGTTCCTGAACGTCAATCGGCCGGACGATCTGGTCCGGGCGCGGGCGCTCGCGGGCTAGCAGGGAGGTAACATACCGAGCGCAGTACAATTGCTGGGCCCGGATGGGTATGATATAGTTCCGTTGGTCGAACCCCGGGAAGGCCAGATGGCGCTTGAGTAAGCGACCACCGGGGCGGGCGGCCCAGTACAGCCAGGAGAGATGCTTGGGTGTTGAATGGTGCGCCGACGGCGCCCTTCAGCACCCAACTTGTTACAGGGGTATGCGGATCTAGCTGGAGGTGACGGAGCTTGCCTTGTACGGTGATTTGAGCATCTTCACCGGCAACGCGCACCCCGCTCTCGCCAAGGCAGTCTGCCACTATCTCGAAGTCGAGCCCGGGCAGGCCGAGGTGTTCGAGTTCAGCAACGAGAACATTTTCGTCAAGATCAATGAGAGCGTACGCGAAAAAGACGTCTTCGTCATCCAGCCGACGTGTAGTCCCGTTAGCAAGAGCATCCTGGAGCTGCTAATCATGCTCGACGCGCTGCGTCGGGCATCGGCGGGGCGGATCACCGCGGTCATCCCGTACTTTGCATACGGCCGGACCGACAAGAAGGACCAGCCCCGCGTGCCGATCACGGCGCGTCTGTTGGCCGACATGATCCAGGCGGCTGGGGCGCACCGGGTTCTGACGATGGACTTGCACGCGGGGCAGGTGCAGGGGTTTTTCAACATTCCGGTGGACGAGCTGACGGCGGTGGGGCTGCTGTGCGATCAGCTGCGGCGGCTGGAGCTGCCGGACCTCGTGGTGGTGTCGTCGGACATCGGTTTCGCCAAGCGGGCACGGAACTTCGCCGAGCTGCTGGACGCGCCACTTGCGATCATCGAGAAACGGCGCACGGGCAACGATGGCACCAGCGAGTCGCTGACGGTCATCGGCGACGTCGAGGGGAAAACGGCGCTGGTGGTGGATGACGAGGTGGACCGGGCTAGCTCGCTAATGGGCGCCATCGAGGTGCTGGAGCGGCAGGGCGCGCGGGAAGTGCTGGGCTGTTGCACGCACGCCGTGCTGTCGGGCCCGGCCGTGGAGCGCCTACGCAACGCGCGGCTCACGCGGTTGCTGACGACGGATACGATACGCTTGGATCCGCCGAAGTGGCTTGATAAGGTGGAAGTGGTGTCGGTGGCGCCGCTGCTGGGGGAGGCGATCAGCCGCATTCACGCGGGCACGTCTGTCGGCGAGATGTTCCGGACGCCCGCCACGCAGCTCAGATTCGTATCAATTTAAGTTGACGTCACGCGCGGGCGAGTGGCCGCGCGTCGCTGAACGGTGAACGTGGGTCAAGCATGCTAAGCGTCCTCAAGCGCCTGATGGGCGACAACAATCAGCGAGAACTCAAGCGAATCGCGCCGGTCGTGGCGCGTATCAACGCGTTGGAAGCAGAGTATCAGGCGCTCACCAACGATCAACTCCGCGACAAGACCACCGAGTTTCGCGGCCGCTACCTGGCCGGGGAGACGCTGGATAGCCTGCTGCCCGAGGCGTTTGCGGCGGTCCGCGAGGCGGGCAAGCGCACGCTGGGGCAGCGGCACTACGACGTCCAGCTGATCGGCGGCATGGCGCTGCACAGCGGCAAGATCGCCGAGATGCGGACAGGCGAGGGCAAGACGCTCGTCGCCACGCTGCCGGCCTATTTGAACGCTCTGCCAGGGAAAGGCGTTCACGTGGTCACAGTGAACGACTATCTGGCCCGCCGCGACTCGCAGTGGATGGCGCCCATCTACGAGTTGCTGGGGCTGCGCGTGGGCGTGATCCAACACGACATGGAAACGCGCCTGCGCAAGGAAGCGTATGCCGCGGACATCACCTACGGCACGAACAACGAGTTTGGCTTCGACTACCTTCGTGACAACATGGTGTGGGACCTGCAGGACTGCGTGCAGCGCGGCCTGTACTACGCCATCGTCGACGAGATCGACAACATCCTGATCGACGAGGCGCGAACGCCGCTGATCATCTCCGGCCCGGCCGACGAGGCGACGGACCAGTACACGCAGTTCGCCCGCCTCGTCCCCCGGCTGCGGCCCGAGGAGGACTTCTTCATTGAGGAAAAGCACCGCACCATCAGCCTCACAGAAGAGGGCATCGCGAAGATGGAGCGGTGGATCGGTGTCGACAACCTTTACGATGCCGAGAACTATCAGCTCACGCATTACCTCGATCAGGCGCTGAAAGCGGAGTTCATCTACAAGCGAGACCGGGACTACGTCGTGAAGGACGGCGAGATCGTCATCGTGGACGAGTTCACGGGCCGCCTGATGACGGGCCGTCGCTACAGCGAGGGGCTGCACCAAGCCATCGAAGCCAAGGAAGGCGTGCGCGTGCAGCGCGAGAACGTCACCTTGGCCCGCATTACGTTCCAGAACTACTTCCGGCTGTACGAGCGCCTGGCGGGGATGACCGGGACGGCCTCGACCGAGGCCGACGAGTTCCACAAGATCTACAACCTCGACGTGCTCACTATCCCGACGAACCGGCCGATGATCCGCATCGACGAGGGCGACCTTGTCTACAAGACGGAGGCGGCGAAGTTCGCCGGCGTGGTCGAGCAGATCGAAGACTTCTATGCCGAGCGGCGGCCGGTGCTCGTGGGCACGGTGTCGATCGAGAAGTCGGAGCAGCTGAGTGCCCTCTTGCAGCGCAAGGGAATTCCCCACCAGGTGCTGAACGCGAAGAACCACGAGCGTGAGGCGGCCATCATCGCCCAGGCGGGGCGGCCCGGCGCCGTGACGATTGCCACCAACATGGCGGGTCGCGGCGTGGACATCCTTCTCGGCGGCAACCCGGCCGGGCTAGTCGAGGAGTACCTGCGCAAGCAGCACACGGGGGATGAAGAGGTTACGCCGGAGCAGATCGAGGCGGCGCTGGCCGCGGCGGAGGCCGACTGCGCGAAGGCGCGGGAGGAAGTCGTGCGGCTCGGCGGGCTGGCGATCATCGGCACCGAGCGGCATGAGGCGCGGCGCATCGACAATCAGCTGCGCGGCCGCGCGGGCCGCCAGGGGGACCCCGGCTCCTCGCGGTTCTACGTCTCGCTCGAGGACGACTTGATGCGCCGCTTCGGCGGCGGCAACATTGCCAAGCTGATGGATCGCTTCGGCATGGAAGAGGACGTGCCGCTCGAGCACTCCTGGGTCACGAAGGCGATCGCCAACGCCCAGACGAAGGTGGAGTCGTACAACTTCGACATCCGCAAGCACGTGGTCGAGTACGACGACGTGCTGAACAAGCAGCGCGAGGTGATCTACACCGACCGGCGCCGGGTGCTGGCGGAGGACAACCTGCGCGAGATGATCGAAGACTGGGTGACGCAGGAAATCGCGGAGATGGTGGCCACCTACACCGTGACGGAGGGCGAGGCGGAATGGGACCCCCAACCGCTCCTCCAGGCGTTTGCGGCCATGGTGCCGGCGGCTGGCGGGCTGACGGTGGAGGACCTGCAAGGGCTGACGCGCGACGAGCTGGAGGCGCGGCTGCTGGACGTCGTCGACGAGGCGTACGACGCCAAATTGGACCAGATTGGTCCGGAGGACCTGCACCGGCTAGAGCGTATCGTGCTGCTGCGGGTCATCGACAGCCTGTGGATCCAACACCTGACGAGCATCGACGACCTACGCGAGGGCATTGGCCTGCGCGCGTACGGGCAGCGCGACCCCCTGGTGGAGTATAAGGTCGAGGCAGCCAACATGTTCGAGGGGCTGCTGGCGGGCATTCGGCACGACGTAACGCATACACTATTTCACGTTACGGTCGTGCGGGAGCAGCCCCGGCCCGTGCAGCAGATGACCACGAACCGCGAAGAAGAAACGCGGCAGCCGGTGCGGGCCGGGCGAAAGGTCGGGCGGAACGACCCGTGCCCCTGCGGCAGCGGCAAGAAATACAAGCGATGTTGCGGACGGTAATGATTGATGGCGCGGCCGGACATTCTGGAGGCGGTCCTCGGTAACGTCGAGCGGGTGATTATCGGGAAGCGCGAAGAGGTCGAGCTAGCCCTTGTCGCCCTTATCTGTCAGGGTCACCTGCTGATCGAAGACGTGCCGGGCGTGGGCAAGACCGTCCTGGCCAAATCGTTGGCTCGGTCGATCGGGTGCAGCTTCAAGCGGATTCAGTTTACCCCCGACCTACTCCCCAGCGACGTCACAGGCGTGAGCATCTACAACCAGAAGAGCGGTGAGTTCGAGTTCCGCCCAGGACCTGTGATCGCGCAGATCGTCCTCGCCGACGAGATCAACCGCGCCACGCCGAAGACGCAGGCGAGCTTGCTGGAGGCGATGGAGGAGCGGCAAATCACGGTCGACGGCAGCACCTACCGCATGCCGCAACCCTTCATGGTATTGGCGACCCAGAATCCCATCGAGTACGAGGGCACCTTCCCGCTGCCCGAGGCCCAGCTTGACCGCTTCATGATGCGGATCCGGCTCGGCTACCCGCGGCCCGACGAAGAGGTCACGGTGCTCGACCGCCAGCAGTACGGCCACCCGGTCGAGGACCTGGAGCAGGTGGCGTCGGCGGAGGAGTTGGTCGCCGCGCAGACCGAGGTGCAGCACATCCACGTGGCGCCCGAGCTGCGGCGCTACATCGTGGACCTGGCCGGCGCGAGCCGCCAGCACCAGGACATCTACCTCGGCGCCAGTCCGCGCGGCTCGCTCGCGCTCTTCCGCGCGGCCCAAGCCCGGGCGTTGCTGCGCGGCCGCGAGTACAGCATCCCGGACGACGTCAAGGCGCTGGCGGAGCCAACCCTCGCGCACCGCCTGATCGTCAACCCGAGCGCGCGGATGAAGGGCACGAACCCGTCGGCCATCGTCGCGGAGATCCTGCGGTCAGTGCCGGTGCCGGGCACGCGGGTCCCCGCCTGAGGTGGGCGGATGCTGCGAACACTCGGCTTCGTCGCTCTCTGGCTGTTCATTTTTCTGACTGCACTGTCCGGCGGCTGGAGCGTGATGTTCCGGCTGTCCTATTTATTGCTCCTGCTGTTCATCGCCTCCTGGCTCTGGACCTGGGCCAGCGCCCGCTGGATCGCCCTGGAGCGGCGTCCGCTCCAGCAGCGCGCGCAGGTGGGCAGCCCGCTGGAGGAAGCGCTGACGCTACGGAACCTGAGCTGGCTGCCAAAGCCGTGGATGGACATCCAGGCGGCATCCACGCTGCCCGGGCACCGGGCGCAGCTCTTTGCCAGTCTCGGGCCGCGCGGTGAGCAGACGTGGACGCTGAGCACGATCTGCCACCAGCGCGGGCGCTACCAGCTTGGCCCGACAACGGTAGCGGTGGGCGACCCGTTCGGGCTCTTTCATCGGCAGCGCGTCTTTCCGGCCGAGAGCGCGGTGATCGTATATCCGCAGACGGTTCCGCTGCGCGGCTTCAGGGCACCCGACGGCGCCCTACCGGGCGGCGGGACGCATCGGGTACGCGTGCCGCACACGACCGCGATGGCCACCAGCATTCGGGATTACCAGCCGGGCGACCCGTTCAATCGGATCCATTGGCCGAACACGGCGCGGCTCGGACGGCTGCTGGTTAAGGAGTTCGAGCAAGACCCGGTGGCGGACGTTTGGGTCGTGCTCGACCTGGACCGCAACGTCCACGTGGGGAGCGGGCACGACTCGACCGAGGAGTACGCCGTGACCGCGGCGGCCTCGCTGGCGAGCCACTTCCTCCTGGAGAATCGGGCGGTGGGCCTGGTGACCCAGGGCCACCACCTGCTGCCGGACCGCGGGACGCGCCAGCTGATGAAGATCCTGGAGCTATTGGCCGTCGTGCGGGTCCGCGAGTTTCAGGGAGCGGGCGAGTTGTTGGCCGCCAACGGGCCGCTCCTGGCGCGTGGCACCAGCGCGCTGGTGGTGACGCCGACTACCCGCGCGGAGTGGCTTGCGGCGTTGGAAGATCTTGTGCAGCGGGGCGTGCGGTCGGCAGTTGTTCTGCTGGAGGCCAGCACCTTCGGCGGGTCCCGCCCCTCGCTTATGCTCGTCGGGTCGCTCGCGGCGGCCGGATTCCCTACCTACCTGGTAAAACACGGAGAATCCCTCGACCAGGCGCTGGCCGAACAACGCCCCGCCGTGGGAGCGGAGGCCGGGGTCTAATGGAAACAACTATCGCTGCACGGGCCGACGCGTGGTCCGGCGCCCGGAGCGGCGCGCGCTACCGAGGAGCCGATAGCCCCATCACGATCGCCCTGGCCCTGTTGCTCGCAGGCGCCCCCGCGGCCTCGGTGACAGCCGCCGACTGGGCGGACTTTCTCTCGTGGCTTCCCGTGTTCGCGGCGGCGGGCGTGTTGTTCGCGCTCTACCTCAGCCGGCGTCGGCTCTCGGCACCCTGGGCACACACGGTCGGCCTCGCCGCGGGCGTGCTATTCGTGCTGCTCTACTTCGCGACGACGGCGGATCACGGTCTGCCCTGGGACCGCCTGGCCTGGCTGGGCACCCGTATCGGGGCCTGGGTTGACGTGGCGGTGAGCGGCGGCGCGAGCAGCGACACCTTGCTCTTCTCCCTGACGATGAGCCTGCTGGCTTGGTTCCTCGGCTACTCGACGGGCTGGTTCGTGTTCCGGGAGCGGGCGCCCTGGTGGGCGATCCTGCCGAACGGCGCGGCTATACTGATCAACCTCTCCTACGCCCCTCCAGAACTGCTGCCGTTTCTGGTGGTGTTCCTGCTTGCCGCGCTGCTGGTCTTGGTGGACATGACGCGCCAGCGGAAGCGGGACCGCGAGTGGGCGCAGGCGGGGCCGGACGCCGAAGAGTCGAACCGTGCGGTGTTGGTGGCGAGCGCCGCTCTCTGCGTGGGGCTCTTGCTGTTCGCGTGGATCTTACCGAGCGGCGGCATCAGCCAGCGCGTATCCGATACCTGGTACTCGCTGACGCAGCCCTGGCAGGGCTTTCAGGAGAATTTCGACCGGCTGTTCGCCGCATTGAACGCGCCCGAGCGGTCGGGCCGCGGCTTGAACTTTGGGCGGACGCTGGCACCACGCGCGGCTTTCGAACTGGGGGAGCAGCCCGTACTGGCCATCGCGGCGGGAGACCAACGCTACTGGCGGGCAGCGACCTATGATCGTTACACTGGCCAGGTCTTCGTCAGCACCGAGCCTTCCAGCTCACGGACCGAGGCCGACCAGAACCGGATTCCCGATACGGAGCCGTTGCAGGCTCGGAAGGAGCTTGAACAGCGCGTGCAGCTCCTCGCGTCGCAGACGAGCATGCTCTTCGCCGCCGATACGCCGGAACGGGTGAACGTGCCGACGTTCTACGACTACCGGGAGGTGCCCGACGATTTCGCGGCGATGCGGCTGGCGACGCCGCTGCGCCGCGGGCAGCAGTACACCGTGGTATCGTCGGTGTCGGTGGCGACGGTGAGCGAGCTGAGAAGCGCTGGCACGGATTATCCCGCGTGGCTGCAGCGGTACGTGCGGTTGCCCCGCTCGCTGCCACAGCGCGTCCGCGATGAGGCGCGGCGGGTGACGGCCGGCGCCGAGACGCCCTACGACAAGGCCATCGCGCTGGAGACCTACCTGCGCCAGTTCCGCTACAGCACGCACGTGAAGCAGCCGCCGCCCGACCGCGACTGGGTTGACTATATGCTCTTCGACTCGAAGGAGGGTTACTGCGACTATTACGCGGCGGCCATGGCGGTCATGTTGCGGGCCGTCGGCGTGCCGTCGCGGGTGGCGAGCGGTTTCGCGCCCGGCGACAAGGATCCGAGCGGCGAGTTCATCATCGTCAAGGAGAGCCACGCGCACTCCTGGACCGAGGCCTACTTCCCAAACTATGGCTGGATCAACTTCGAGCCCTCCGCGCTGCGGCCGGTGCCGCAGCGGCCGGAGGCGTTCGGCCTTGACGGCTCGCTCGCCTGGGACCTGTTCGGGTTCGACGACGAGGACTACGGCGACATCGATTTCGACGCGCTGGGCGCGCTGGGCGCCGCGAGTGCGGATACCGCCGGCGCGGCCGTGAGCGAGCTGCCCGGGGTGGTGACGGTGGCGCTCGACGCGGTCGTGGCGCTTGTCGCGCTGACCCTCGTCGTCGCGCTCGCGGCGCTCGCCTTCGCGCTTCACTGGCAGCGCAACGTGCGGACGTTGCGAGAGCACGTGCGGCCCTGGGCGCAGCTTTCGACGGTGGCCGCCTGGTGCGGCCTCGGCGCGCGGCCATCGGATACGCCGTTCGAGTACGCACACACCGTCGCCCGGCGGGTCCCGCCGGTGCGGCGGGAGGTGCAGGCTATTGCGGACGCCTACGTGCGGGGTACGTACGGCCCCGAGGCGCCGGGGGCGGACGAGGCCGCGCGCGCCGCGGACGCCTGGCGAGGCTCGCGGTGGCTCCTCGCGAAGACGCTGCTGCGGCAGAACTGGCGGACCTTGGTCGGCGGGCGCTGGCCACGTGGCGAGCAATGAGCGAGCCGCTGCGCGAGACGCCGCTCCACGGCTGGCACGTGGCCCACGGGGCGCGGCTGGTGCCGTTCGGCGGCTGGTCGATGCCGGTGCAGTACCCGGGCGGGATTCTCGCCGAGCACCGGGCCACGCGCGCCGGGGCCGGCCTATTCGACATCTCGCACATGGGACGTGTTGAACTAGTCGGCCCCGACGCGCTGGCCCTGCTGCAGCGGACGACGACTAACGACGTGAACGCCCTCGCCGTCGGGCGGGCGCAATACTCCGTGCTGTGCAACGAGGCGGGCGGCACGCTCGACGACCTGATCGTGTACCGGCTGCCAGGGCGCTACCTGGCGGTCGTGAACGCGGGCGGGCGCGAGCGTGACCTGGCCTGGTGGCGCGAACAGGCGCGCGGGCTGGACGTGGATCTGGTGGACCGCACGCCGGACGTAGCGATGATCGCGCTGCAGGGGCCCGCCGCCGAGACTCTGCTGCAACCCGTCTGCAACGTACCGCTTGACCGGATGCGTTACTATACTGCTACCCGGGCCGAGGTCTGCGGGCGCGCCGTGCTGCTGGCTCGCACCGGCTACACGGGCGAAGACGGCTTCGAGCTAATGCCAGCCAGCGACGACGTGGTGGCGCTGTGGGAGGCGGTACTGGCGCTCACCGACCCGGTCGCACCGTCCCCGGCCGGGCTGGGCGCCCGCGACACGCTGCGGCTGGAAGCCGGGATGGCGCTGTACGGGCACGAGTTGACCGACGAGATCTCGCCGCTCGAAGCGGGCCTCGGGCGGGTCGTGAAGCTCGACAAGGGGGAGTTCGTGGGGCGCAAGGCGCTGGCCGCGCAGCAGGCGGCGGGGCTCACGCGACAACTGGTGGGCTTTGAGATGCTGGATGCTGCCATTCCACGGCAGGGCTACCCGGTCATAGCCGGTGGGCGGACCGTCGGTGCGGTGACCAGCGGCAGCTTTGGCCCGAGTGTTGAGCGCCCTATAGGCCTAGCCTACGTGCCGCCGCAGCTCGCCGCCGTCGGCACGGAGCTTACCGTCGTCGTGCGCGGTCGGCCGGCGCCGGCGCGGGTCTGCGCGCGGCCCTTCTGGCCGCACCACACGAAGCGCATCCGAGCTGCCGGCGATTAGTGGCGAGTCAGCAATCGCTCCTTCGCGGGCCGCGGGGGATCGACCGCCGGCCGCCGCAGCCGGATAGCTTGCTGGGAGGACCTCGTGACCCCGGACGACCGGCGCTACAGCACGGAGCACGAATGGGCCAAGGCAGAGGGCGGCGAAGTCGTGGTAGGAATCACCGACTTCGCGCAGGAGCAGCTAGGCGACGTGGTGTACGTCGAACTGCCGAGCGTCGGCGATCAGGTGAAGCAGGGCCGAGTCATGGGGGTCGTAGAGTCGGTGAAGGCTGCCTCCGACCTCTACTCGCCGGTAAGCGGCGAGGTGGTTGCCGTGAACGACGCCGCGGTGGGCGAGCCACAGAAGCTGAACGACGCGCCGTACACGGATGGCTGGCTGATCCGCGTACGCCCCGACAACCTCGACGAGCTGAACAACTTGATGACGGCGGAGCAGTACGATCTCCGGGTCAGCGATCGCGGCCCTGAGGAGTAGTCGAACTCATGCCCTTTGTGCCCACCACCGACGCCGAGCGGGCGGCAATGCTGGCACGCATCGGCGCGCGCTCTACCGACGAACTGTTTGAAGTGATTCCGCCCGCCGTTCGCTTTCCCGCGCTCGATCTGCCTCCCGGCGAGTCCGAGCTAACGATCGCGCGAGGCGTGCGCGCGCTCGCGGGGGCGAACCGCCCTGCCGCCGACATGGCCTGTTTCCTCGGCGCCGGTGCGTACCATCACTACGTGCCGGCGGCCGTGCGGGCGCTGACCAGCCGCGGCGAGTTCCTGACCTCCTACACGCCATACCAGCCGGAGATCAGCCAGGGCACGCTCCAGACGACGTTCGAGTTCCAGAGCCTTGTCTGCGACCTGCTCGACATGGACGTGGCGAACGCCGGCATGTACGACGGCTCGACGGCGCTGGCGGAGGCCGTGTTGATGGCAGAGCGCATCACGCGCCGCTCACGCGTCGTGCTGGCCGGCGGGGTGCATCCGGAGTACCGCAACGTTGTGGCTACCTACGTGGCGGAGCGGGGTACGGAGCTGGTGACCGGCGACGTGGCGGTGGTGGGTGGCCTGCTGCGCGAGGCGGAGCCTGCCGACCTACTGGACGAGCAGACGGCGTGCTGCGTGGTGCAGCAACCAAGCTTCTTTGGGCGTATCAGCGACTGGGCCGCGCTGCGCGCGGCCTGCGACCGGGTGGGCGCGCTGCTCGTCATGGTCTGCAATCCACTCGCGCTTGGCCTGCTCAAGCCGCCGGGCGGCTGGGGGACGGATATCGCGGTAGCCGACGCACAACCACTCGGGATCGCCATGGAGTACGGCGGCCCCTGGGTGGGCATGATGGCTACCCGCGAGAAGTACGTGCGCCAGCTACCGGGGCGGATCGCTGGCGAGGCGTACGACGCGGTGGGCCGGCGCGGCTACGTGCTCACGCTGCAAGCGCGCGAGCAGCACATCCGCCGCGAGAAGGCGACATCGAACATCTGCACCAGTCAAGCGCTACTCGCGCTGCACGCGACGATTTACCTGAGCTTACTGGGGCCGGACGGGCTGCGGCAGGCCGCGGAGAGCTGCTATCAGTACGCGCACTACGCGGCGACCGAGATCGCGCGTCTTCCCGGCTACGCCGTCCTGACGCCGGAGCCGTTCTTCCACGAGTTCGTAGTGCGCGGCCCCGATTCCCCGGAGGCGCTGAATCGACGCCTGCTGGCCGAGCACCTGCTGGGTGGGCTGCCGCTCGGCCGCTTCTACCCGGCGCTCGCGGACTGCGCGCTGTATTGCTGCACGGAGATGAACACGCGCGCGGACATCGAGAAGCTAATTTGCGTCTTGAGCGAGCAATCATGACAAGTCGCCTGAACGGCCATGCGACCGCGCCCCCGGGTAGCGAGCACAGGGAGCCGGCGGAACGCCTGCCGCACGCGCCGGAGCCGCTGCTCTCCGAGTTGAGCGTAGCGGGGCGCGAGGGCCAACACCTTCCCGCGCCGGACGTGCCGGCGAGCGGACTGCCGGACGCGGGCCTACTCCGCGATGGTCTGCCGCTGCCGGAATTGAGCGAGCCTGAGGTCGTACGGCACTTCACACGGCTATCGCAGCTCAACTACGCCGTGGACACTGGCTTCTATCCGCTCGGCTCCTGCACCATGAAGTACAACCCAAAGATCGACGACGAGATGGCGGCCCTGTCCGGCTTCGCCGGCCTGCACCCTTATCAGCCTGCGGAGACCGTGCAGGGCGCTCTGCGCCTGATGTGGGAACTGGAACGCGCGCTGGCGGCGATCACGGGCTTCGCGGCCGTGACCCTCCAGCCTGCGGCGGGCGCCCACGGCGAGCTGACCGGCATGCTGATGATCCGCGCGCACCACCTGGCGCGCGGCGATACCAGGCGACGGCGGGTGCTCGTGCCGGACAGCGCGCACGGTACGAACCCGGCAACCGCGGCGATGTGCGGCTACGAGGCGGTGACGGTGCCGTCCGACGCGCGGGGCAACGTAGACCTGACCGCGCTCCGCGGGCTGCTCGGGCCAGACGTGGCGGCGTTGATGATCACCGTGCCCAGCACGCTAGGGCTCTTCGACGAGCACATGCTAGAGGTCACTGCGGCGGTCCACGAGACGGGCGCACTGGTATACGGCGACGGCGCGAACCTGAACGCCCTGCTCGGGATCGCTCGGCCGGCCGATCTGGGTTTGGATGTACTGCACATCAACCTGCACAAGACGTTTGCGCAGCCGCACGGCGGCGGCGGTCCCGGCGCCGGCCCGGTGGCCGTGCGGGCGGACCTGGAGCCGTACTTGCCGCTGCCGGTGGTGCGGCGGCGGCCTGACGAGACGTATGACCTCGACTACATCCGCCCGCACTCGATCGGCCAGGTACGTGCCTTTGGGACGCACTTCGGCGTTCTCGTGCGGGCCTATACATACATTCGCCTGCTCGGCGGGGATGGGTTGCGGCGCGTAAGCGAGGCGGCGGTGCTGCACGCCAATTACTTGCGCGCGGTCCTGCGTGAATGGTACGACGTACCCTACGATCGCCCCTGCATGCACGAGGTCCTGCTGAGCGGGCGACGGCAAAAGGCGCAGGGCGCGCGGACGCTCGACGTGGCCAAGCGGCTGATTGACTATGGCTTCCACCCGCCGACGATCTACTTTCCGCTCGTCGTCGACGAGGCGCTGATGATCGAGCCCACGGAAACCGAGGCGAAGCCTACGCTCGACGCGTTCATCGCCGCGATGGCGGCCATCGCCGTAGAGGCGGCGCGCGCACCGGCCGTGCTGCACGCGGCGCCGCACGACACCCCCGTGGGACGGCTGGACGAGGCAAGCGCGGCACGGCAGCCCGTGCTGCGGTGGCGCCGTGCGGACGCACCGGCCCTGGCGGGCACCGCGGGGGCATCCGCCGTCGGAACGGCCAAGGCGTAGAGGCAAGAGGCAATGAGCGACCGCTTCTGGCAGCCGCGGCCGCAGGCGGCTGGCACCGCTACCCGCGACGGCGAGCCCCTGCTCCAAGTCCGAGACCTACGGACGGAGTTTGTGACGCAGGACGGCGTGGTCCACGCCGTGAACGGCATCTCCTATAGCCTGCGCGAAGGGGAGGCGCTCGGGCTCGTCGGGGAGAGCGGCTGCGGGAAGAGCGTAAGCGCGTTGACCCTCATGCGACTGATCGCCACGCCGCCGGGCCGTATCGCCGGCGGGCAGGTGCTGTTCCAGGGCCGCGACTTGCTCAAGCTGAAGGAAGACGAGATTCGGCACATCCGCGGCAACGATATCGCGATGATCTTCCAGGACCCAATGACCTCGCTGAATCCGGTGCTGACGATCGGCCGGCAGATCGGCGAAGCGCTGCAACTGCACAAGGGCCTCGACGGCAAGGCAGCCCGCCGGCGCACCGTTGAGCTGCTGGACATGGTCGGTATTCCCTCGGCACGCAGCCGCGTGGACGACTACCCGCACCAATTCAGCGGGGGGATGCGACAGCGGGTGATGATCGCCATGGCGATCTCCTGCGAGCCGCGGGTGCTCATCGCTGACGAGCCCACGACGGCGCTCGACGTCACGATTCAGGCACAGATCCTCGACCTCATCAAGCGTCTGCAGACCGATCTGGGAATGGCCGTCATTCTCATCACGCACGATCTCGGCGTCGTCGCAGGCGTGTGCGACCGGATCGCGGTCATGTACGCGGGATACGTCGTCGAGGAGGCTTCGGCGGAAGAGCTGTTCGCTGACCCGCGCCACCCCTATACGCTCGGCCTGCTGCGATCGGTTCCGCGCATGGATCAGCCACGCGGGGAGCGCCTGGTGCCAATCGAAGGGCTTCCGCCCGATCTCATTAACTTGCCGGTGGGCTGTCCGTTTGCCCCGCGCTGCAGCTACGCGGTCGATCGGTCGGAGGACGAGAATCCCCGGCTGGAGCCGGTCGGGCCGAATCACCGCGTGGCCTGCTGGGTAGACGTGCGCACGGAGGCGAAGAATGGCCACGGAGCCTGAGAGCCGCCCGTCGGCCGTCGCCGCAGACAAGCGGCCGCCGCTGCTCGACGTGCGCGGGCTCAAGATGTACTTCCCAATAACGCAGGGTATCCTGCTACAGCGGCGGACAGGTTGGATCCGCGCCGTCGACGACGTGTCGTTCTACATCAACCGGGGGGAGACGCTCGGGCTAGTGGGCGAAAGCGGCTGCGGCAAGTCGACGACCGGGCGGGCGATCTTGCAGCTGTACCGACCCACCGGCGGTGAGGTGATCCTCGACGGTCAAGACTTGACTCGGATTGGCGGGGGGGAGCTACGGCGCACGCGGCGCAAGATGCAGATGATCTTCCAGGACCCCTACGCCTCGCTGAACCCGCGCATGACTGTGGGCAGCATCATCGCCGAGCCGCTGGAGATTCACGGCCTGGCAAAGGGCAAGGCCAAGCAAGAGCGCGTCGCCGAGCTGCTGCGGCTGGTGAACCTTAACCCGTACTTCGCGAACCGCTATCCCCATGAGTTCAGCGGCGGGCAGCGGCAGCGCATCGGCATCGCCCGGGCGCTGGCGGTCGAGCCGCAGCTCATCATCTGCGACGAGCCGATCAGCGCCCTCGACGTGTCGATCCAGGCGCAGATCATCAACCTGCTGGAAGAGCTGCAAGCCGAGCTAGGGTTGACCTATCTGTTCATCGCGCACGACCTGAGCGTGGTCCGGCACATCAGCGACCGCGTGGCCGTGATGTACGTGGGCAAGATCGTCGAGCTGGCCGACAGCGACGCACTGTACGAGCGGCCGCTACACCCTTACACGCGGGCGCTGCTGTCGGCGGTACCGGTGCCGAACCCGGCGGTGGAGCGGCGCCGCCGTCGCATCATCCTCACGGGCGACCCGGCCAGCCCCGTCAATCCGCCCGTAGCCTGTCGCTTCCACCCCCGCTGTCCATTCGCCCAGGATATCTGCCGCGAGGTCGAGCCCCCGCTGGCCGAGGTGCGGCCAGGCCAATGGGTTGCCTGCCACTTCTGGAAGGAGATCGAGGAGCGCGCCGGGCCCGTCGGCGCCCCCGACGCCGTTGCCTAGAGTGCTGGTACAGGTGGCCGGGCTTTGCTAAGGCTTATGGTCTCGAAGGACGCGAACGCCCCGGCCAGGAGGCTAAGTAGTACCTCCTAGGTTACTCCGGCTGGACCTCACCCGACGAATGGCCGGGGCCAGCATCAGGCCCGTGAGCCCGCCCACAAGAACAGCCCGATTGACGCGAGGGCCTTCCGCGCGCACGGCGCTGACGGCCAGCTTGACAAGGATCGCCCCGATGACCAATCCGAGGGCATGATCGCAGATGTGACGCAGCCGCGTAGAGCGGTTCCAGTTCATCGCGAACCTCCTTTCCGAACTCGACCTGCCGAAATTGTCCCCTGTTCGGCCAGTCGGCGGCTGTGAAAATGGCCACTTGCACCGGGTGAGCTACACTGCACGGGCGCACCGGCGTACCGGCGTCCCGCAACCTGGTTGTGGAGCCGCACGGCCCGCAGAGCGGCGCCGGCACCGCGGGCCAACGGGTGAGCAAAGCGGCGGCGCCAGGCCGAAATCGTGACCCTAGCGTGACGGGGGCGGCTCGGTGGCGCCTTGGCAGTCGCCGCTGCTTTGTGGCCGGATTAAAGGTTCGACTACTCGACTTCGGACGGCAGAGGGTATACACTGTTGCCAGGATGCCTGCCGAGCGGCGTGGCGGATCCTCGTGGCCGCTCGGGTCGGCGCCGCGGCCCACCAGCGCACCCGTGGCGGACGGGCGCGCCGGCGCGGCCCCCGGGAGGCCGCCGTGTACGTCAACTACTGCCACGAGTGCGCGCGTGCGCTCTCCTCCGTCCATGCCGAACGCTGCGAGCGCTGCGCCTGGCTGCGCTGCGAATGCGGCGCCTGCGGCTGCACCTATCAGGGCAGCGGGGTGCGGGCGGTGCTGGCGACGGTTCCCCCAGTGTGGGGCGCGGTGGCGCCCCGCCACGTGGCGTCGGCGCGGCACTCAAGTTCGCGCTTTCGTGCCGCCGGGCCTGCCGTGGTGTTCGCGACGGTGGCAGTGCTACTGGCGCTCGGCTTGGCGGCTGTGACGTCCTGGCTGGCGCCGACGGTAGCGGTGGCGCCAGAGATCGAGAGCACGGCGCCCGTGGCGGCGGCGCCGAGCGAGAGTCCGCCCGCCGCCAGCCCCGCGGGACCCGCGGCCGAGGAGCCATCTGTGCCGGAGGCCCCGCAGCCGGCCACGGCGGATGCCAGCGGGTCAGCTGCGCCAGGGGCGCCCGCGGCCCAGCCCGCGCCGACTGCCGCTCCGTCCATAGATGCGGCGCAGCCGGTCAGCGCCGAGGCGGCCCGGCCCGCCCCGGCGCCAGCGGCCGCCGCTCCCACCGCCAGTCTCCCCAGCGTCCTGTACGTCGGCAACACCGACTCGCAGGGCGCTTACTTGCGCTCGCAGCCCCGCGACGGCAACGATACGCGCCTCGTCGCCTGGACCGACGGCACCGCCATGACCCCCCTGGAAACCCGGACCGTACAGGAAGCGGGCGGGCCGGCCGTGTGGGTGTACGTACGCGACCCCAAGGGCGGTACCGGGTGGATGCGGCAGGCGTACCTGCGCCCGAACCGCTAGCCCGGACGTTCGCGATCGGCAGCTTGGCGGGACCGTCGCGGACCGGTCAATGGGGCCGTTGTCGCCAGCTGCCGTAGGGCGGCTTCCAGCGGCTTGCGGCGAGACGAGCGATCGGCTGACCGGGGGCTTGGGGGCCACCGGTGGGCAGGAGATTGGCTCCTGAACGCCACTGCTTACCTTGGGCGCCCGCTGGTCTAAAGGCTGAGGGGATCGGCGCGGGCGGCGATCTCGCCGAGGGCGGCCTCCGCGGCTTCGCGGACTGGCTCTCGCACGTCCTCGAGGCAGTAGATCAGCGCCTCTTGCGCCTCGTCGCCGCCGATCTCGCCGAGCGCCCAGATGGCCGCCAGGCGCACGCTGACGGTCGGGTCGTCCAGCATCTCGAGGAGGCGCGAGACACCGCGCTCGTCCTCGATCTCGCCGATGGCGCGCGCCGTTTCCTCGCGGAGCGCGGCGTTCTTGCTCATGGAGTCGGCCAGCAGCGTCTCCGTCCAGCCGGGGTCGCAGTTGCGGCCCATCGCGCGCACCGCGCTCTGGCGAAGGTCGGCGTCGGCGTGGCCGGCCACGATGGCGTCGTGGACGCGTGAGCTGCTGAAGTAGCCGACCGAGGCCAACGCGTTACCGCGCACAGTGAGGGGCTCCCCCGGTCGGTTGAGCGTGTCGAGGAGGAGGTCTTCGATCTCCTGGCCGCGACGCGCGGGCAGCTCGCCGACCTCGGCCAGGTAGGCGAACCGGGCGAGCGCCTCGGCCGCGGCCGCGCGCACGGAGGCATCGGGGTCGCTGGCGCAGAGCCGGAGCAGCGGATCGACGAGCCACTGGCCCTCCTCGTCGGCGCTGTAGGCGATCGCGGCGACACGCACACGTGGTGTCGGGTCGTCGAGCGCCAGGCGCCAGATCGGCGTGAAGTCCAGGTGGGCGTCTTGCTCCGACTCATCGTGCAGCGAGTCGAGCAGCCCGAGGCGCTGCGAGGGGGTGAGGGAGTCCCAGACGCCGCGGAACGAGGCCTCGCGCTCGTCGGCCAGCGCCGACAGGTGCTCCCAAGTCCCCGACGGGATATCCTCGCCCTCCAGAATCTGATCTAGGACCGTGCGAAACTCGTCCATGCTCTGTACTCCGTGCGCTGCAGCGAAACGGAAGGGCGCTGCCGAGCGGCCGCCGCGGCCGAGTGGCTCTGGCACATTGCGGGCAGGCTCTCCGGTGGCGGGCTAGTAGGCGCGGGCG
Organism: Pseudomonadota bacterium; assembly: GCA_021325365.1. The sequence goes on along the minus strand of JAJPHF010000045.1, from coordinate 28,237 downwards.
AAGACGGCGCGAGCGCTGCTCGGCTTGCCGCAGACGAGGCAGGAACCTGCCTCGGGCGGGGCATCGAGCGGCAGACAGCGCATCGTGGCGCCGGTCTCGTCCTTCAGCTTGCGCTCGCAGGCGGCATCGCCGCACCACGGCGCGAGCAGGAAGCCGCGCTCGGTCGCCAGGCTGTTGGCGAACTCCTCTAAGGTATCGACGCGGCGCGTTCGCGCCTCGCGGAACGCCAGGGCGCGCTGGAACATCGCGGTCTGGATCTCGTCCAGCAGCGCCGGCAAGCGCCGGCCAAGCGTGTCGAAGCTGACCTGCTCTTTCAGCGCGCCGCCAGGGTCGGTACGCGTGTCCTGGCGCACGACGGTCGCGCGGCCCTCGCGCACGTCACGCGGCCCGACCTCCAGACGCACGGGCACGCCGCGCATCTCCCACTCGTTGAACTTCCAGCCCGGCCGCTGGTCGCTCCAATCAACTTCCAGACGGACGATCGTGCTCAGCTCGCGCTGCAAGCGCGCTACCGCGTCGCGCACCTGCTCTAGCTCCTCCTCAGTACGCCAGATCGGGACGATCACGGCCTGAATCGGCGCGACGCGGGGCGGCATGCGGAGCCCCTTGCGGTCGCCGTGGACCATGACGACCGCGCCGACGAGCCGGGTGGACACGCCCCAACTCGTTTGCCAAACGTAGCGCCGCTCGCCGTCGAGGTCCTGGAAGGTGATGTCGAACACCTTGGCGAAGTGCTGCCCGAGATCGTGCGACGTGCCCGCTTGTAAGGCCCGGCCGTCGCCCATCAGGGCCTCGATGCTGTAGGTCGATTCGGCGCCGGCGAACTTCTCCTCGGCCGACTTCACGCCCGCGATTACGGGGATGGCCAACTCGCGCTCGACGAAGTCGCGGTAGAGGTCGAGGATGCGCAGCACTTCCTCGCGCGCCTCTTCCTGCGTGCGGTGCGCGGTGTGGCCTTCCTGCCAGAGGAACTCGGTCGTCCGCAGGAACAGGGCGGTACGCCGCTCCCACCGCACCACGTTCGCCCACTGGTTAATGAGCACGGGGAGGTCGCGCCAGGACTGGATCCACTTGGCGTACATGGTGCCGATGATCGCCTCGGACGTCGGCCGGACCACGAGCGGCTCATCAAGCTCGTCCTGCCCGGCCTTGGTGACCCAGGCGACCTCTGGCGCGAAGCCCTCGACGTGCTCGGCCTCCCGCTGCAACAGATCCTGAGGAATGAACAGCGGGAAGTAGGCGTTCTGGTGACCCGTCGCCTTGATGCGGGCGTCGAGCGCCGCCTGCATGTTCTCCCAGAGGGCGTAACCGTAAGGGCGAATGACCATGCAGCCGCGCACCGGCGAATAGTCCGCCATCCCGCTCCGCAGGATGACGTCGGTGTACCAGTCGGAGTAGTTCGTAGCCGGATCCGGTAGCCCCGGATTGTCGCGGCCGCGGTCCTGGGCCATCGTCGCTCCCTCTAGGTCGAATAGCCGGGTCAGCAAGGATCAGTGGCGTAGCCAGACGTATCACGCGACCTAGTCCGATGCCCGGACTAGCTCGTGCAGGTAGTGTGCCGCTCCATCCCGTTGACGGGCAGGCCGGTCGAGGCGCTCGGCCCGGGGGCGAATCCGAGGGCGGCCAGCGCCCCGGCCTCGTCGCGGCGCCGCGACGCGCGGCAAGTTGACAACAGAATTGTACTGGCCGCCAGGAGGGCCGGCAACCGCGAGTCACGAAACGGGTGGCCTGCCCGTGGGGGCGGAGCGCGCCCGCAGTGCCGCCGGCCGTGTACCGGCAGCCCAGCACGAGCGAGTGAATTTATCCGAGGAACGGTCAAACGATGCTCCTTGACCGGGTGGTTAACTGCTAGGCCGGGCGCGGGTTGGCGCGTGCTCCTCGGGCGCGGAAGGTCGCATCGTTTGCCCCGTACGATACTCCCCCGGGGCTCCGCCGCGGGCCGGGCCGGCGGGGGGAGGCCCCGGGCCGGGCGCGGGCGGCGGGCGCGGGGAAGGCGTGTACGGGCAGGGACGGCGACCACGTCGCGTGAGACAGCAGGCGCTCTCCGGTGCGCCTCGCGGCCGGACGCCCAGTCTTGCCCGGCAGGTCAGCTATCGGGACGGGCCCTCACCCCGGCCCTCTCCCAGGGGGCGAGGGGGAGGGACGAGGAGGACGCCCTCGTCCCTCCCCCTCGCCCAGAGGGCGAGGGGGAGGGACGAGGAGCCGGACCTCACCCCCCTGCCCCCCTCTCCTGAGGGAGAGGGGGAGGACGGGGAGCCTGTGCCGGATTCGCTGGGACGCCGGGTCGGGCGGCGATTCGGCAGGGCACAACTTGCTGCGCCCCTAGTAGAAAAGGCATTGGCGGAAGGCGGTCGTCCGGGGCGTGTAGGATGGGGACGCGAGGAGGGCGGGCAGCAGCGTCCGCTGCTCGCCTCGCTGGATGGCCACCGTAACAATTGTGGAACCCTCAGTTCTGCAGCCAGCTGGCTGAGGATAAACAGGCGCGACCGCGCGGGCGCGAAGGGCCGCGGAGCGCAGCCAGACGGCGCGGGGCAGCCGGCAGGATGAGCCATTAATGGTTCCAGGGCTCCCGGAAGGCGAGCGTGGAAGTGGTCTTTCCTTATGGTAGCTGGCTGGCAGCCACGGGGCGGCACGTATAATGCGAGGATCGGAGCGACCCCGGAGGCAGGCTGTGAACGTAGCCGACGTGATGACGCGCGACGTGCTGACGGTGGCCCCCAATACGGGCGTGCAGGAGATCGCGCGGCTACTCTGGAGCCACGGCATCTCGGGCGTGCCGGTCGTGGATGCGACCGGCGCGCTCGTCGGCATCGTCAGCGAGCTAGACCTGCTGGTGCGGAACGCCAACCTGCACATTCCACAGTACCTGCGTGTGCTTGACGTAATGATCCCGCTCGGGAACCGGCACGAGTTCGAGCAGGAGCTGCGGCGCGCGCTCGGCGCGACCGCCGCGGACGTCATGACGCGCGACGTGATCACGGTGTCGCCCGGCACCGACCTCGCCGAGGCGGCGACGCTGATGCTGGACGAAGACGTGAATCGGCTCCCCGTGGTCGATCAGGGACGCGTTGTCGGCATCATCAGCCGCGCCGACTTCGTGCGGCTGCTCGCGCAGGACATTCCCACCGAAGCGTAGTCCTCATACCACGAGAGGGGTGGCAGCCCAATGGCCCGAGTTGAAGCCCTGCCCGGCCGTGTCACGGCCGTGTTCCCCGAGGCTCAGCGCTGGCCCTGCTGGATCGACGTCGACCTGGATGCGGTTGCGGCGAACGTGCGGGCCATTCGCGGCTGGATCGGGCCGGGCGTGCGGCTGCTGGCGGTGGTGAAGGCGCAAGCGTACGGGCTCGGCGCGGAAATGGTGGCGAGCGCGGCGCTGGCAGCGGGCGCGGATGGTCTGGCGGTGGCGCGCGTGCAGGAGGGGATACGGCTACGCCGGCACGGCGTGACGGCGCCGATCCTGCTGCTCACCGGGTTCGCGCCCGACGAGGCGCCGCACATCGTCGGGCAACGGCTCACGCCCACGGTGGTGGAGCACGCGCAGCTCCCGGCACTGATGACCGCGGCGCAGCGGGCCGGCACGCGCCTCCCCGTTCACGTCAAGCTGGACACGGGCTTGCACCGCTACGGAGCGCCCCTCCACGCGGCGGTGGCGCTGATCCGCACGATCGCCGCATCCGATCTGCTGGAGCTAGAGGGCTTCTACACGCACTTTGCCACGGCGGACGCGCTGGACCTCTCGTTTGCCCGCGAGCAGCTCGCGAGCTTTCGCGCGGCCTGCACGGTGCTGGAGGACGACGGCACGCGGCCGCGGTACCTGCACGCGGCGAACAGCGCCGGAACGCTGGCCCTGCCGGATGCCCACTTCGACCTCGTGCGGGTCGGACTGGGCGTCTATGGCTATTACGCCACGCCGGCGGTGACGCGGACGGCGGTCGAGCTGCGCCCGGCCGTGACCCTGCGGGCGAGGGTGGCGCGATTGCTGTCGCTGGACGCCGGCTGCACGGTGGGGTATGGCTGCACGTACCGGACCACGCGCCCGATGCGGGCGGCGCTGCTGACGATCGGCTACGCGGACGGCCTGCCCGGGAGCCATTATCGGGGCGGCTACGTGTTGCTGGGCGGCCAGCGCGCGGACATTATCGGCCGTATCTCGATGGACCAGTGCGTCGTCGACATAACGGCGTGTCCGGACGTGCGGGAGGGGGACTGCGCGGTCGTGCTGGGCCAGCAGGGCGACGAGGTGATCGCGCTAGACGAGTACGCCGAGCTATCGGGCAGCATCCCGCACGAGGCGCTGACCTCGCTCGGCAGCCGGGTGCCGCGGCTGTACTGGCGCGGCGGGGAGGTGGTGGCCCGCGCTACCTTGGCCGGCGAGGAGTGGCTGGAGGTCGGCGCTGAGGCTCCTGCCGCGCCAGGGGCCAATGGCGGCGGGCGCGATAGTTGAGGCTGGGGCCGCTGGCGCGCGGGTGGCTTTAGGTGGTAGTGGCGCGGGTCAGCCAGGTGGTGGCAGCGGCTGGGGCGTCGCGGGCGGGGCCGGTGCGGACGGTGCAGTCGGGCAGAGAATGGAGGAAGGCGCGGCCGTAGCTCTTGCTCACTAGGCGGCGGTCGAGGACGACGACCACGCCGCGGTCGGTACGGCTGCGAATCAGGCGCCCGAAGCCTTGCTTGAAGCGCAGGATCGCCTGCGGCACCGCGTACTGGCGGAACGGGTCGTCGAACAGCTCGCTGCGGGCGGCAAAGACGGGATCGGTCGGCACGGCGAACGGCAGCCGCGCGATGACGAGACAGCTGAGGGCCTCGCCCACCACGTCCACGCCCTCCCAGAAGCTGTTGGTGCCGAGGAGGACGGCCCGCGGGCCGGCGCGAAACGTCTCCAGCAGCCGGGCGCGCGAGCCATCGATGTTCTGGCCCAACAGCACGACGCGCTGCGCCTCGAGCGGCGCGCGCAAGGCCTCGTGCGTCTGGCGCAGCTGGCCATGCGAAGTGAAGAGCACCAGCGTGCGGCCGCCCAGCGCGCCGATTAGCTCGATGAGCGTGTCCACCAGCCGGTGCTGGTGGTAGGCTTGCCCCGGCTCGGGGATATCCGTGGGCACGTAGAGGAGGGTCGAGTCGCGGTAGTTGAAGGGCGAGCCGACTTGTAGCTCGCGGACGTCGCGCAGGCCCAGCCGCTCGCGGAGATAGCGGAACGACCCCTCGGTGCTCAGCGTCGCGGAGGTGACGACGGCGGCGTCTTTGCGGGAAAAGAGGTCGTCCCAGAGGCGGGCGCCCACGTGCAGCGGAGCCGCGTGCAGGGCAAGCTCCGCGCCGCCGCGCAGACTGAGCCAGTAGACCTCGTCGCGGCTGGGCGACGCCAGGATGCGGTCCAGCGCGTCCTGGGCGCCCTCGCTGAAGCGCAGAAAGCTCTCGAGCTCGGCGCTCAGCTCTTCGAACGTGGCGGCGCCCTCGGAGCTGACCGCGCCACGAGGCCGGCTCGCGACCGAATCGACCCGGGGCGCCTCGTCGCCGCCAGTGTTCGCTCCCTGCGCTAGCGTCTCCAGGTCACTTAGCAGCTCGGCCACCGGTCGGGCGAGCGCCAGCCAGCGCTCCTGAGCGGCGGCCCAGGCACGCTCCAGCGATTGCCAGTCGCGATGGCCACGCACGGCCGGCGTGAGGCGGAGGCTCAGGTTGTCCGGGCCGCCGCGTTCCGTCCGGGCGGCGGCGAAGCTGTGCAGCTCGCCGAACAGGTCCTGTATGGCGGCGCGCGTGCGAGCAAGCGCGGCTTCGGCGCGAGCCGCGCGGTCGACCACAGCCCCGACGCGCGCGGGCGAGGCGCCGACCCGCTGCACCAGCGCGGCGATCTCGGACAGCGCACCGAACGAGTAGCTGCCCGACTGGATCTGCAGGCGGTCGAGGGCTTGCAGCAGGTCGCGCTCGGTGAGCTGCACGCCCAGCTGCTCCGTGGCCTCGGCCTCCAGATGGTGGGCCTCGTCGATTACCAGATAGCGATACTCGGGCAGAACCTTGCTGCCGGTTGCCACGTCGGACAGGAGCAAGGCGTGGTTGACCACAATGACATGCGCGCTTTCGGCGGTCTGGCGCGCGCGCGCGAGAAAGCAGGTCCCGGCGCGATGGTAGGCGCAGCGGCCGGGCGTACAGTGCTCCTGGTGAGCGGCAAGCTTGCTCCAGGCGACTGCCTCGTCGGGCGGCAGGCGCAGCTCGGCACGGTCGCCGGTCTGCGTCTGCTCCAGCCAAAGCGCGACTCGGATGCCGAGCATGGCCTCGGCGGCGGTCATGCGGTCCGAGCGCAGGAACGCTTGCCAGCGGCGAAGGCAGAGGTAGTTGCCGCGGCCCTTGACGAGCGCGGTGCGAATGGGGAACGGCAGGGCCGCCGCGAGGGCGGGCAGGTCCTTCTGGACGAGCTGGTCTTGCAGGTTGATCGTGTTGGTGGAGACGACGACGCGGCGGCCCGTGGCGGCGGCAAAGCAGACCGCGGGCAGCAGATAGGCCATCGACTTGCCGGTGCCAGTGCCGGCCTCGACGACGAGATGGTCGCCATCGCGCAGAGCGGCGCTAGTCGCGCGGAGCATGGCGAGCTGCTCGGGGCGCTCCTCGTAGCCGGGGAGCCGGGAGGCGACGGCGCCGCCCCGCGAGAGCGCGGCCTCGAGCGCCTCGCCGTCGAGCGCGGCGGCCGCCGGATCGGGCACGAGCGGGGCCGGCGCGATGGACACGCTCTCCGGCGACGGCAGGCCCTCGGGGTCGGGGAGGCGGGCGCTGCCGCCCGCCTGCAGCACCGACTCCAGGTAGCGCCGCGTGGCCGCGCGCTCGGCATCCGCAAACAGCGGGGCGAGGGGCCAGTCGAGGCCGGCGGCCAGGCGGTTGACTAGCAGCAACGTTTCGAGGCGCAAGCCGCGTAGCCGCGCGAGCAGGGCCAAGAAGACGTCCATCGCGGTCTCAGCGTCGGCGAGTGCGCGGTGCTGGCCGCGCGGGCTGACCGCGAGCGCGCGCGCGACGCTTCGCAGGTCGTAGGTCGGCAGGCCGGGGAGGAGAAGCTGGGCGAGCTCAAAGGTGTCGTAAGCGGGGGCGGAGAGGCGCAGGCCGGCGCGCTCGAGGCAGGCGAGATCGATCTCGATGCTCTGGCCGACGAGGGGCAAGTCGCCTACAAAGCGCGCGAGCCCGCCAATCGCCTGCTCGAGGCGCGGCGCGGATTCCAGCTCACGGGTCGTGAGCCCGGTCAACTGCTCGATGCGATAGGTCAGCGCGGTGGTGGGCCGAACCAGGCTGCTCCAGCGCTCGGCCCGGCCGGCCGTGTCGAAGCGTACGGCGCCGATCTCGATGATTTCCGGGCGGCCGACGCTCTCCGCTAGCTCCAGGTCCACCGAGACGTATTCTGGTACCAAACGCGACTACTTTCCAGGGGGCGCAGTGGCCCCGCGGCGTCGCCGGCCCGAATCGCGGCAACGTGTGTGAGCGAATCCGACCCGCGGCCGGGCGGCGTGGCGCGCGGCGCCGGGCCGCGGGCGTTGGGTCGTAGAGTCGCGCGCGAGCGCGGGACGACACTACACGCGGGCGCTGCGCCGCAGACGGTTCACCAGCACCTGGGCCAGCAAATCACGGACGATCGGGTTGCGCAGAAGCGCCATCGCGATCGGGAAGAGCTGGGCGATGTAGGCGAGGCGGCGCGTCTTGCTGGCTACCGCGTCGCCGAGGCCCGCCCCGTCGTCGGCATTCGCCGCGGCAACGTCTGCGGCGGCCAGGCGGGCACGGTCGCGCGCGCGGCCGCCGAGCGTGCTCAGGCTGTCGAGCAGGCCGGCCTCGCGCACGCGCTCGTTGGCGGTCTCGGCGGCGCGGCCGAGGCGGCCACGCGCGAACGACAGCCGACTACCGAGCACATCCTGCGCGTCGGCTAGCCGGGACCCGATGCGGGCGGCGGCCAGCATCTCGGCGGCGCGGGCGGTCGCCTCGGCCGCTGTGGCGGCCGCCTGCTCCTGGGCGGTCGGGGGGCGGCGACGCGGCACGAGCGCCGCGGCGACCAGCCCGGCCGCCGTGCCGAAGCCCGCCGCGACGATGGCCCCCGAGAGGACCGGATGCTCCTGGACGAACTCGATCGCGTCGAGCGCGAACTCGCCCGCGCGCGTTAGCACCTCGTCGAGGAAGGCATTACCCTCGTCTAGCTCGTCGAGCGCGTCGAAGTCGTAGTCCTCGGTCGAAAACTCGCCCGTGGGCGGCATGGGGGGCGGCGTCTCTCCAGCCATGGCCTTCTCCAACTGGTTGGTGTGGGGATGTGCCGGGCGCGCCAGCACCCACAGGGCATAAGGCCTACGCGTGGGATCTCGCGCCGCCGCGGCCCGTGACGGAGGGCGCCTCGCCCCGGCCGACAGTCCGCAACGTCTCTCAATTGTAGCAAAGCCCGCCGCCGCCCACGGGCTCGTGGTCTGTCATGGGTGAATTGCTAGGTAGTCTGAGTCCACAACGCACAGCAATTCGTCGGTGACGAGATACTAGCCGTGCTGAGGCAGCAGGCAGTAGGCGCCCGCCGGGCCGTCGTCGTCGGGCGCCGCGAAGCTGTCGGCGGTGAGGCTGGCGAGCGGCAACGGGTCGGGGGCGGCGCTGGCGGCAGGCCGGGCGAGCGCCGCCTCCATGATACGCCGCCCGGCGGGTGTCGCCACGTCGCTGCCCGAGCCCTGGTTCTCGGCGATGACGGCGACCGCGACGCGCGGGTTGTCGGCCGGGGCGTAGCCCACGAACCAGGAGTGCGGCACGCGCCCCTGGCCGGTCTCGGCCGTGCCGGTCTTGCCGCCGACTTTGATGCCGGCGATCTGGGCCGGCCGCGCGTAGCCCTCGTCCACGCTCTGGACCATCAGGCGGTTCATCGTGGCGGCGGCGGTCGGACTGATGACCTGACGGAGGCGGCCGCCGGGCGTGTGTGGCCGCTCCACCGACCCGTTCGGGCCGCGGATCTCCGAGACCAGGTAAGGCGCGGGCATGGCGCCGCCGTTGGCGATGGTCGCGCCGACGAGCGCCATGAGCAGGGGGGTAGTCTCGATCTCGCCCTGGCCGAACGCGGTCACCGCTAGCTCGACCGGCGAGAACTGCTCGTGCTCGGCGACGCGGCTGACCGCCACCGGCAGGTTGAAGGGGATCTGCTGCGTGAAGCCGAAGCGGTGTGCGTAGTCCACCAGGCGCCGCGCGCTGGCGTCGACGCCCTGACGCTCCCAGGGGTATGGCTGCGGCGCGGCGTCGTCGAAGTTGATCGGGCCGGGAGTGCCGAGGCCGAGGCCGGTCTTGGCGAACGTGACGTTGTCCGACCAGGCGAAGTCCTGCGCGAAGGTGACGCGGCGCAGCTGGGGGTGGTTCTTCTGTTGAATGCGAAAACCGTCGACAATGAGATCGGTCGTGCAGTCATGGGCCGCGTCGACCTGCACCATATTCAGATCGATGGCTGCACTGGCGGTGACGATCTTGAACACGGAGCCGGGCACGTAGAGGCCCTCGGTGGCCCGTGGCACGAGCGGCGCCGCCGGGTCGTCGCGCAGGGCGTCCCAGCGGTCGGCGAGCTGGTTGGCGTCGAAGTAGGGGGCGCTGACCATCGCCAGGACCTCGCCGGTGCGCGGGTTGAGCGCGACCGCGGCGCCCGCGAAGTTGCCGAGCGCCTGGGCCGCCACGCGCGACAGCTCGGCATCGACGGTCAGGCGCAGGTCGCTGCCGACGGCCGGGCGATGGAGGAGGTGATCTCGCAGGCGAGCGAGCGGGTTGCCCCCTCGCTCGCCGCGGAGGTATTGGTCGTAGGCCGCCTCGATGCCGGCATCGCCGAACCGCGCGCTGTGGTAGCCGACGACGTGGACGAGCGCGGGCAGGGCGTACTCGCGGGTCGGGCCGTCTGGCCCGGCCGCGTTGCTCGCGAGCACCACGCCGTTGCGGTCGAGGATGCGCCCGCGAGTTGTGCGGGCCTCCTCCTCGGCGTTGCGCGGGTTATTGGCGCGCGCCTGGAGCGCGCCAGCCTCTAGCACCTGCCAGTAGCCCAGCGCTGCGGCCACCAGCAGGAAGCCCGCGAGCAGGGCTATCGCGAGCCGCAGAATGCCGCGTTCCAACGAACTCCCCTGAACTCCGCATGCCGAGAGCATTCTACCGGGAGGGATGGGGTGGGGCGCCGCAATTCGGCCTGCGTCAGGGGGCCAGCCGTAGCCGCGCGGTACCGACCCCGATCACGTCGCCGTAGGTGACGGGCGTTTCGTCCTCGGGCACGGGCTGGTCGTTGAGCAGCGTTCCGTTGGTGCTGCCCGCGTCGCGGAGCCACCAGCGACCATCATGCCAGGTCAGTACCGCGTGGGTGGCCGAGACGTAGGTGTCGTCCAGGGCCAGGGTGCAGCCGTGCGCGCGTCCCAGCGTCGTGACCGGCTGCAGCGGCAGCGCCTGGCCGGGGGGCAGGCTCGTGGCGCCGGCCTCCACCACGACCAGGCGGCCAGGCCCTGATCGGCCGCGGGCCGCTTGCTGGCGCAGCTCGCGGCGGGCGAGGAGGAAGATGCTGAGCAGGAACAGGTAGAGGATGAAGACGAGCCCGAGGCGCAAGACGAGGACGAGCACGTCGGCCGGGAGGTCTTGCAGCCGCACGAACCGCTCAGCGGCCGACGCGGAGCCGCAGGGGGACCGCGCCGACGTGGATGGTCGCGCCGGGCGCCAGGCGCTCCTGCTGCACCGACTGGCCGTTCACGCGCGTGCCGTTGGTGCTGCCGAGGTCGACGAGCAGGAGGCGGTCCCCGTCGCGGCGCACCTCGGCGTGGTGGCGGGAGACCGTGTCGTCCTCAAGCACCAGGTCGTTGTCGCGCGCGCGACCGATGCGCGTGGCGGGCGCAGCGAGCGCGACGCGCCGGCCGTCGGCCAGCTCCAGCCAGGCGCGGTGTGGCGGTGGGGCCGACGGCGCCGGACGGCGGGGCGGTGCAGCGGGCAGCACGGAGGTCCCGTCGAGGGCAGGCGGCAGCGCCTCGGCGCCAATCGGGCGAGCGACGGTGGTGGCTAGCACCTGGGGCCGCCCCGGGCGGGCGGTGTCCGCGGGGCGCAGCTCGACCTCTGGCCAGCCCGGACACCACCAGCCACGCCGCTGGACTTGCTGGAGCAGGTAGGTCGCCAGGTCGCGTTCGAGCGACTGCTGCGCGCCCTCGAAGCGATGAAAGTCCTGGGGATGAAGCTCGACGACGTAGCGGTTCGGCACGCGTAGCCCCTCGGCGCCCACCTGCCCCTCGGCCGCCATGGCGCGGCTCAACACGCGCGCCAGCTCGACTGGCTGCAAGCGCGTGCGGAACAGCCGCCGCGAGGGGGTCTCGAAGGCGCGTTCGAGCAGGCGCTCGATCTGGTTGAGAACCGCGATCATGTGCTGCGCTCCCGAGCGATTATAGCGGCTGGCGGCCGGCTGCTCGGAGACGACGACCGGCAGCGGCTGGCTGCCCGCGCCATGAGGCTGTGGTGTGCAGAATGCACTTTGTGCTCTTTGCTGACCGGACTGACTCACCCTCCCCGAATGGCTCGCTACTCCGGGTCCCGAGGGCGCCGGCTCCACGATGGGAAATATGCATCGGAGGGCATGAGTGCAACGCGTACAAAGATCAGATCCTGTGCCAGACTGCGGGCACCTGCGAGTCGACGTTCCTCGAGCAGCCGAGGCCGTCTGGGCAATGGGCCGGCGGCCGGCTCCGACGACGCGACGTCCGGGCCCGTGCGCCGCGCGCGACGAACATGTCGCGCGCGATTCGGCGCTAGTGCAGACTGAACGGTGAGCGCCGCCCGCGGCCAGGGCTAGCTGGCGGCCAGGACGGGTCGGCGCCAGCGCTGGGCGACGAGGTGGATCACCTGTCGGAAGCTCTCCAGCTCCTCGCCGGAGATCCGTCCGTCGGTGAGGACGTCGGCGACCTCCTGTAGCGTGCTGTCCCAGCGGCCGAGCACGGCGACGGTGGCCGGGGCGTAGCCGGCCGTGACCAAGAGGCGATCCTGGTCTTCGAGCGAGAGGTCCAGGGAGGCGGCCAGCCGCTCGACGATGGGCCGGCGCGGAGGCTCGCGCTCACCGCGCTCCAGGCGGCTGACGTAGCTGGGATCCACCCCGACCGCCCGGGCCAGCTCGTTGCACGAGAGGCCGGCGCGGTCGCGGTAGTAGCGGAGCAGTGTCGTGAAGTCCTCGGCCATCGGCTCATCCTCCTCAGTGTCTGCCTGTCAGCATCATAGGACGGCCATGCCTCAGAGTCAATGGCCTGTGCCGTTTTGTCAGCATGAGCAGGCGGCTGTGACAATCTGGCAATAGACGGGAGGGGGTGAGGGCGCTGCCTGGCGCGAGCGCTGGCTATAATTCGCCGGCCGATCGGGCGAGCCGTGGCGGGGACTCCAGCCGGCACCCGGTCCGAGGAGGCGCGGCGGTGTACGTGGTCACGGTGGAGGAGATGCGGGCCGCCGAGGCTGCCGCTGTCGCGGCCGGGATCACGGAGGCCGCGCTGCAGGCCACGGCCGGCGGCGCGGTCGCGGCGCAGGTGCGGCGCCTGCGGCCTGACGGCCCGGTCGTCGTGCTGGCCGGCATCGGCAACAACGGCCGGGACGGCTGGGTGGCGGCCCGGGAGCTGGCCCGCGCCGGGCGCAGCGTTCGCCTGTACCTGCTGCCCCGACATGCGGTGACCGAGGCCGAGCTGGGCGCGCTCGCAGCGCTGGGAGGCCAGAGCCTGCTCCACGACGGCGCTGGGTCGCTGGCCACGCTCGGAGCCTGGCTACAGGACGCCAGCGCGGCGGTTGACGGGCTGCTGGGGATCGGCGCCCGGGGCGCACCTCGCCCTCCCCTGAGCGAGGTTGCCGGCGTGCTCAACGCGGCGCGCACCGATCGCGGCAGGGGGCTACTGGTGCTGGCGATCGACGTGCCGAGCGGCGTCGACGCCGACAGCGGGGCGGCGCCCGGGGAGACCGTGCGGGCCGACGCGACCGTGGTGCTGGGCGGCCTGAAAGCGGGGCTGCTACGTTTTCCGGCGGCCGAGCACGCCGGGGCGCTGCTGCTCACGGAGATCGGCCTGCCTGCGGATGCGTTCGCGGGGCGGCTGGTGGCGACGCTCGACCGCGCGGGCGTATTGCCCCAGGTGCCGCGCCGGCCCCTGAGCGGTCACAAGGGCACCTTCGGCCGGGTGGTCGTGGTGGCCGGCTCGCCTGACTACTACGGCGCCGCATATCTCGCCGGCGCCGCGGCGCTGCGGAGCGGGTGCGGGCTGCTGGCCTTCGCCGTGGCGCCGGCGCTGCAGGCGGTACTGGCGGGACTCTTACCGGAGGCCACATACGTCGTGCTGCCCGACCGCGCGCCGACGGAGGGCGCCGCCGCGGCGGCGGAGATCGTGCTGCGCACCGCTGACAGCGCGCAAGCCCTGCTGATCGGTCCGGGGCTGGGTCGGACGGCGGGCGCGCTGGAACTCGTGGGGCGGGTGCTACAGGAGGGGGCCAGCGGAGGGGCCGGCCCGCCGGTGGTGGTCGACGCCGATGCGCTGTACGCGCTCGCGGCGGAGCCCGCGCTACAGGGGGCGCTGGGCGCACGGAGCGTGCTCACGCCGCACCACGGCGAGATGGCGCGGCTGATCGGGCGGACGGCCGACGACGTGGCGGCGGCGCCATGGGCCATCGCGCTCGAGGCCGCGCGGCGCTGGGGCGCGGTGGTGGTGTTGAAAGGGCCATTCACGGTCGTGGCCGTGCCGGAGGGGCGGGCCTGGGTGTGGCCGCACGCGAACCCGGCGCTGGCGAGCGGCGGCACCGGCGACGTGCTGGCGGGCACGATCGCCGGGCTGCTGGCTCAAGGGCTCGCGCCCGCGGCGGCCGCTCGCGTCGGCGTCTACGCGCACGCGGCGGCGGGCCTCGCGGTGCGCGCGCGGAATGGCAGCGACCTGCTGCTCGCGTCGGACCTGCCGCCGGAGATCGCGCGCCAGCTGGGCCGCCTGCGGGCGGAGCGCGGCGACGTCGGAGCCGAGAACGTCGGGGCAGTCGAGGTCGCGGTGTAGTGGCTGGCGTGTGCCCGTAGGATGGTCGCCGCGGTGCGCCATACGGCGGCGCGGCGTCGGCTCGATCGGCGTGGCGCGATTCTCGCGGGCCGCCGGACCCGAGCCAAGACTGTCGCCCAGCGGCCGGGCTGCGGCCGGAGGGCCGCTAGAGCGAATGGGAACCGCTCCGCGGCGCCGGCCGCGCACTCGCGCTAGTACCTCGTCAAGGCTGAGCTGCTATCGATTGGCAGATGCCAATAGATAGCAATTGACCGTCGACAGACCGCTAGTGGCCGTCGCGAGCGCCGCGGTACTCGGCCTGCAGCCGCTGCTCGGTCGCGTTGGCGGCATCCTGCGCCTCGGCCGCCGCCTGCTGAAAGCGCGCGCGCAGCGCGTCTCGGCCGCGCTCCAGCATCGCCTCGGCATTCTCGGCGCCGAGGCCGGCGATCGCCTCGCGGGCGAGCTGGCTGCCGCGCGGCGTGGCGAGGAGCGCCAGCGCCGCTCCTACCAGCCCGCCGACCAGCAGGCCCGCCACGAAGCCGCCGTTATCCTGTCTTGCCACGATTCCTCCCGGCTGACGAGTTTCCGGTGCGTACCAGGGCGCGGGCGAAGCGGGTGGCGCCCGACGCGGCCGCGGCCACGCGGATGGCCGGCAGGACGAGCCGGTCGCTCATGAAGGTGGTGGAGCCGCGCACCTGGACGGCGGCCTCGTTGGCCGCCTGGGCTGCCTCGCGGGCGGACTCCAGCACCGTGCCAGCCGTGCCGGCGACATCGTCGAGCTTGGTCTGCGCCACGTCGATGAAGGCGAGCAGACGCAGGATCAAGACCGCCGCGAGGACTCCCAGGCCGATGGACTCGACCGCCAGGACGATCAGCGCGACATCGCGGACGACGGTCAGCGCGGCCACGGCGAGCACCTCCGAAAGCGCGGGGTCATAGGCCAAGGAGGCGCGTCAGCGCCAGCGCGCTCCAGGTGGCGCCGCAGATGGCGAGGAGGTGAGCCTCGCCGAGGCTCCAGGCCGTCGGGCCGAGCTGCGCCCCCAATGCGCCGCCCAGCAGGGCGGCCACCGTCCCGACCGCCAGGTAGGTGGGCAAGTGCCGCAGGCGGCTGCTGAGCAGCAAGTGGAAGAGGCCCGCGCTGCTCACGCCGATCAGCAGGCCGAACACGGCCCAGGGCGGGGGACCGAACCCGGCGAGTGTGCCCATTCGCTCTCCTTGGCTGGCCGCGGCCCGAGCGGACCGCGCGCCGTCAGCGTCTGCGCTTAACGGTAGCGGCGGCAGGCGCCCAGCGTCAAGCGCGCTGCGGTCGCACGCGCCCGCTCATCCGAGTGTACCGCGGAGCAGGGGCGGCGCGAGGTGGACCACCGGGGGGCGCGGTTGCGGGCGGCGCTGCCGTGCTTGACGCTGGCGGCGCCGCCGCCTATGCTGAATTCGTCAGCCATCGGCGCCCGGCGTCGCGTGCGCTTGCCCGGTTGCGACGCTCAGGCGCCAGAGGAGGAATTCGATGTCGGCGGAGCAGAGCTCGGGCGCGTTCGAGGCGCTACTGCAGGAGGAACGGCGCTACCCGCCGCCCCCCGCGTTCCAAGCCCAAGCCAACGTGAGCGACCCCGGCGTGTACGAGCAGGCGGCCGCCGACCTCGAAGGGTTCTGGGCGCGCCAGGCGGAGAGCCTGGACTGGTTCCGGCGCTGGGACCGCGTGCTGGAATGGAACGCGCCGTGGGCTAAGTGGTTTGAGGGCGGCCAGATCAACGCCAGCTACAACTGCGTGGACCGCCACCTGGCGACGTGGCGCCGGAACAAGGCGGCGATCATCTGGGAGGGCGAGCCGGGCGACGAGCGCGTGCTGACCTACCAGGACCTGTACCGGGAAGTGAACCGCGCGGCCCTCGCGCTGAAGCAGTCGGGCGTGGGGAAGGGCGATACGGTGGCCATCTACCTGCCGATGGTGCCGGAGCTGCCGATCATCATGCTCGCCTGCGCGCGTATCGGCGCCCCGCACACGGTGATCTTCGCGGGATTCAGCCCCGACTCGATCCGCGACCGCGTGAACGACTGCCAGGCGAAGGCGATTATCACCGCCGACGGCGGCTTCCGGCGCGGCAACGTGGTCCCCCTGAAGGCCAACATCGACGAGGCGGTGCGCGAGACGCCGAGCGTGCAGCAAGTGGTCGTCGTGCGACGCACCGGCAACGACGTGGCGATGCAGGAGGGGCGGGACGTCTGGTGGCACGACTGGCTCGCGAAGGTGGAAGGGCGCGAGTGCCCGCCCGAGCCGCTCGACGCCGAGCACCCGCTGTACATCCTGTACACCTCGGGCACGACGGGCAAGCCGAAAGGCGTCCTGCACACGACGGCGGGCTACCTGCTGGGCACGTCGCTGACGCACAAGTGGATCTTCGACCTGAAGGACGACGACGTGTATTGGTGTACGGCCGACATCGGCTGGGTAACCGGGCACAGCTACGTCGTCTACGGACCGATGGCGAACGGCGCCACGCAGGTGATGTTCGAGGGCACGCCGGACTACCCCGACAAGGACCGCTGGTGGCGCATCGTCGAGAAGTACCGCGTCAGCATCCTGTACACCGCGCCCACCGCGATCCGCGCCTGCATGCGTTGGGGCTTGCAGTATCCCGAAAGCTGCGACCTGAGCAGCCTTCGGTTGCTGGGCACCGTCGGCGAGCCGATCAACCCCGAGGCGTGGGTGTGGTACTACGACCACATCGGGCACGGGCGCTGTCCGGTCGTCGATACCTGGTGGCAGACCGAGACGGGCATGATCCTGATCTCGCCGGTGCCGGGCATCACGACGTTGAAGCCCGGCTCGGCCACCGTGCCCTTCCCCGGGGTGCAGGCCGACGTGGTCAACGAGGCGGGCGACTCGGTGCCGCTCGGGAGGGGCGGGTACCTGGTGCTCCGCAAGCCGTGGCCGGCGATGATGCGCACGATCTGGGGCGATCCCGAGCGGTACGTGCAGCAGTACTGGAGCCGGTTCCCGGGCATGTACTTCACGGGGGACGGCGCGCGGCGCGACGAGGACGGCTACTTCTGGCTGCTGGGGCGCGTGGACGACGTGCTGAACGTTGCGGGCCACCGCATCGGGACGATGGAAGTCGAGAGCGCGCTCGTGAGCCACCCGGCGGTGGCCGAGGCGGCCGTGATCGGCATCAGCGACGAGCTGAAGGGACAGGCGGTGGCGGCGTTCGTCACGCCGCGCGGCGGGGCGCGGGCCGACAACGCGCTCGCGAGCGAGCTACGCGAGCATGTGTCGAAGCACATCGGCGCCATCGCGCGGCCGGACAAGGTGTTCTTCACGGCCGAGCTGCCCAAGACGCGCAGCGCCAAGATCATGCGCCGCCTGCTACGCGACGTGGCCGAGGGGCGCGTGTTGGGCGACACGACGACGCTCACCGACCCGACCGTGCTGGCGCAGATCAAGCAGCAGTACGAGGAGACCGAGGGCTAGGCGCCGCGCGGCGTGTAGTCGAGCGGGGCGGGGCGCGCACGCGCCCCGCCCCGCATTTGACCGGCAGTCATATCCGGTCGGGCCCGGCGGTGCGCCGGCCGGGGCGCGCCCTCACCCCAACCCTCTCCCAGGGGGCGAGGGAGTATGTGCAGGGCAGCGCCCGATTGGGTATCAGTCGCCGACGAGAAGCTGGGTGATCGTGCCGGGCACGAAGCCGCGGGCGCGAAGATCGTCGATCAATTGGCCGAGCACGACGGCGGTGCTGGTCGTGGTGTTCGGGCTGTCGAAGTGCAGCACGACGATAGAGCCGTTTTCGGTGAGGTCCATCACGCGGCGGTACACGCCCTCGGGTGTGGCGCCCTCGCGCCAGTCGAGCGAGTCGACCGAGAGGTAGATGGGTCGGTAGCCGAGACTCGCGGCGAGGCGCAGCACGCGCGCGTCGCGGTAGCCCGCGGACGCGCTCCAGAGCGGCCGCGTCGTGTGGCCGGTGACGGCCGCGATGGCGCTGTCGGCGGCTTCCAGGTCCTCGACGACGGCGGCGTCCGAGACCCGGGTCAGGTCGAAGACGGAGTGGCCGTGGCTGGCGATCTCGTGCCCGTCGGCGGCGATACGGGCGAGAATGTCGGGATTGCGCTCCGCCCACCAGCCCATGACAAAGAACGTCGTGCGAAGGTCACGGTCGCGGAGCGTGTCGAGCATGGACACCGCCGGCGTGTAGCCGGCTCCCACGTTGATTGCTAGCGCGATGCGGGGCGAGGCGGGGTCGCCATGGGAAACCTCGTCGGCGGACACTGGCACGGTTGGGCGCGCGGCGTCCTGGGCGGTGGCCGCAGTGGCTAACGAGAGCGCGACGCCGAGCGCCAGCACGAGCGCGGCGGCTGCACGGGGTCTCTGCTGCATCGCTCGACTCCTTCTGGCGGCCGGGATGGCCCGCGGCAGCGTCGCGGGCGTTCCCGGCGCCCCCCCGCTCGAAGACTCTCGCCACCCGGCGCGCTCCCTTATCGGCGCCCACACGGACATCCGCGCGGGCGCCGCGCGGCGGTGCCGTGCGGCGCGTGCCAGGGCAGTCGATCAGGCAGCCGGGAGGACGCTAGGTTGCCAATGTCCCGGCTCCCCGGCCGAAAGCTTAGAGCAGCTTGAGCAACCCCGCGGCGTTGAGGCCTAGGATCTTCTCCTTGTCGCGGTGGGCGAGCGGCAGGTTCTTGACGACGGCCACCGACCGCGCCAGGGGAATCGGGACCGGCGGGTAGTCGCTGCCGTAGACCACATGGTCTACGCCGACGGTTGCCACGGCGCACATGATGGCCGGCATGTGGAAACTCATCGTGTCCAGATATACCTGAGCGATGTACTCGCTGGGCGGCTTGGTGAGCACGTCGGGCTCCCAGGGGCCGAAGGTCTGATCGTGGCGTAGCTCGTAGCCGAAGTTCAGTCGCCCGGGCAAGAGCGCGATCGCGCCGCCCACGTGCGCGCAGACGAGCTTCAGCGTGGGGTAGCGCTCGAGCACGCCGGTGAGGATCAGGCGGGCGAGCGTAAGGGTCGTGTCGAACGGCCGTCCGACCATCTCGGGCAGCCGGAACATCTCCATCTTCTCGTGGCCGATCGTCTCCCGCGGCGGATGGATGAAGACCGGCACGTCCAGGCGCGTCACCAGCTCCCAGAAGGGATCGGCGCGGCGCGAGTCCAGGTACTCGCCGTCGGTGCTGGTGTTGATCATCACGCCCTTGAGGCCGTCCTGGGTCAGCGCGCGCTCCAGCTCCTGCAGAAAGGGGTCGCCCTCGAATGGGACGGTGGAGGCGAGCCCGATCAGGCGCTGCGGGTACTTCGCGCTCATCTCCGCGGCGAAGGCGTTGAACTCTTTGACGGCGTCCAGCCGCGTGCGGCCGGGCGGCGTGCGAATCCAGTTGTTGCCGAACACCGTGAGGTTTACCCCGGCGTCGTCCTGCTGAAAGAAGAGCGCGTCGAGATCGATCGCGCTGCGCGGTGTCGTGTCCAGGTACCAACTGGGGGGGATGAGGTGCGAGTGACAATCGACGACGAGCGGCT
Source organism: Pseudomonadota bacterium (assembly GCA_021325365.1). Next base: position 8,764 of record JAJPHF010000045.1, on the reverse strand, counting down.
TGCCCAGCAAGCCCGGCATCTCCCAGGCCATCGTACTTCCCCAACAAAGCGATGCGCGGGTGGGGGCACCCGCGCACGCCGGTTTCGCTCGCTTGGTGGTCGCCGGGGGCGACGCGCTAGGCGCTGCCCTTGGCTCGCTGCAGAGCCTGTTCCAGCGCGCGCCGCGTCCACACGACGGCCATGTCGCGCTTGTAGTCGGACGAGCCGCGGAAGTCGGAGATGGGGTCCACCTGGCCGGCGACGAGCTGCGCTGCCTCCCGGAGGCGCTCGGGCGTCAGCTCTTGCCCGCGCAGCGCATTCTCGGCGGCGTCGGCGCGTACCGGGGTCGTGGCCGCGGAGCCCAGCGCGATGCGCGCCTCCCGGCAGCGGTTGGAGCCGTTCTCCAAACTGAGCAGGCAGGCGACGGAGACGGTCGCGTAGTCGTCGGCGGTCCGCGGCAGGAACTTCACCCACGACCAGCCGGCGTCGCGCGGCTGCTCGGGGACGACGATCTCGGTCAGCACCTCGCCGGGCTGCACGTCCGTCTCGTAGTAGTCGAGGAAGAAGCTCTGGAGCGGCACCTCGCGCTCGCCGCTCGCGGAGCGCAGGCGGGCCTTGGCGTCGAGGGCGATCAGCGCAGGCGGCGGATCCTGGTTCGGATCGCCGTGGACGACGCCGCCGCCGACGGTGGCCATGTTGCGGATGCGGACCGTGGCGACGTGTCGGTACGTCTCGGCGAGCAGCGGCCAGCGGTCGCGGACGATGGGCGAGGTCTCCACGGCGCGGTGCGTGGCGGTGGCGCCGAGGTGGAGGGTCCCGTTGTCGGCGCGGACCTGCTCTAGCTCGGGGATGCGGCGCAGCGAGACGAGCAGCTGCGGCTGCACGAGGCGCTGCTTCATCATGATGACCAGCGCGGTGCCGCCGGCTATCACGCGGGCGTCGTCGCCGTGCTGCTGGAGCAGGGCGAGGGCCTCGTCGAGCTGGGCTGGCGCCTGGTAGTCGAAGTCGATCATGGCTGGCTCCCCGCGGCGGCCTTGATAGAGTCGAGAATCTTGTAGTAGCCCGTGCAGCGGCAGAGGTTGCCCATCATCCACTCCTTGATCTCGTCCTCAGAGGGATGAGGGTTCGTGTCGAGCAGCGCCTTGGCGGCCATGATTTGGCCCGGCGTGCAGATGCCGCACTGGAACCCGCCGTAGTCGATGAACGCTTGCTGGAGGGGGTGCAGCTTGCCGTCCTCCGCGAGCCCCTCGATGGTGGTGATCTCCGCGCCGTCCGCGAAGACCGCGGGCATGATGCACGAGGCGACGTTCTTGCCGTTGAGGAGCACCGTGCAGGCGCCGCAGACGCCCACCGAGCAGCCTTCCTTGGTGCCCGTCAGCCCCAAGTCGTAACGCAGGAGGTCGACGAGTAGCCGGCGGGGGCGGACGGTTACCTCGCGGTCCTCGCCGTTCACGCGCAAGTGGATCGTCTGCTCCATGGACCTCACCTCTCTTCGGGTTGGGCGCGAGTTAGCGGCCGGGGCCGGCGCGACCGGCCGCGCCGCGGGCACGGAACCCCCGCGATGGCCTGCCGGGGACAGCCTCGGCCAATGTTATAGTGCCTGCACGTAACGGTGCAACCGTGCCGTGGACGGCGTGGGAGGGGGACAGGCATGAGCAGCGCCGAGCCGAGAAGGGAGCCATGGGTCGCAGCGATCGTGCTGGCCGCTGGGCAATCGCGCCGCATGGGCTTCCCGAAGGCCTTGCTGCCGATCGCGGGGCACACGTTCGTGCAGCACGTCGTAGCGGCGCTGGCGGCGTCGCGGGTAGCGGCGATCTATCTCGTGCTCGGCTCGGATGCGGAGCGCATTCGCCGCGAAGTCGACGTAACCCCAGCGCGCATCGTCCTGAACGAGCAGTGGGAGCTGGGGCAGCTCTCGTCGCTGGTGGCCGGGTTACGCGCACTGCCGACGGCCGAGGTGGATGCGGTGATCATGGCGCTGGTCGATCACCCGTTGATCGAGCCGGCGGTCGTCGACGCGATCATCGCGGCGTACGCCGCCACGGCTCGCCCGATCGTCGTTCCTGTCCACGAGGGCCGGCGTGGCCACCCCGTGCTGTTCGCCGCCTCGCTGATTCCGGAGCTGCTGGCCGCGCCGCTAGAGGAGGGGGCGCGGGCGGTCGTGCGCGCGCACGCCGCGGAGGTGCTGGAAGTGCCGGCGCCAGCGCCGGGGGTGCTGGCCGACATCGACACGCCGGAGCTGTACGCGGAGTGGGTGCTGCGGCCCGAGAGCGGGATGGGTGCGCCCCCGGCGGGCGGGGGCTAGAGGGACAGCTGGCGGTTGAAGCGCCCCGCGTAGTGCGCGTGGCCGACGCAGCGGGCGAAGATGAACTGGCAGACGGCGATGCCGGGGTGGATGGCGAGGGGGATCGGGCCGGCGTTGTACATCTCCAGCACCTGGCGATTGTCGATCCCCGGCTGCATGAAGCTCGCGGTGATGTGGATCATCAGCCCGACGCGGGCGAAACGACTGCGCCCTTCCAGCCAGCCGCACAGGTCGTCGGGGAGCGTCAGGCGCTCGCGTGTGATGCCGAGCGCGGCCTCCCCGGGCATCAGCACGAAGTGGTCCTCGACCTCCAGTAGCTCGGTGACATCGGCGTGCTCCAGATCCTCGGTGACGTGGAAGACATCGTGGACCTTCTTGAAGACACGGAACTGGCGGTCGAGATGGAGGTCGACGGAGGCCGGCCCGACCATGCTGGGGTCGAAGGGGTCGATGCGCAAGGAGCCATCGGCAACGCGGGCCAGAATGGCGTCGCGGGTGAGAATTCCCATTACTACTCTCCGGCTGTCAAGTCAGGGCCATGGCTGGGCCGCGGTGGACCCGGCATCGCGCGCTCCTTCCCTGTCGACGTGGCGGCCGCAGGGTCGGCGTCGGGCGAGCGACCCCGCCGCGGCAGCCGCCAGCCGGCGCGGGGCGCCGGCTCCGGCTCGCCGACGGTGCGGCGATAGACCGTCGTGATCAGCACCCAGAGAAAGCCGGCCACGGGCACCGCGAAGACGGCCCCGAGCGGCCCGCCGATCTCGAAGCCAGCCAGCAGCGCGAAGATCGCGCCGAGCGGGTGCAGGCCGACCGCGTGGGCCGTGATGCGCGGGGCGAGGACGTTGCTCTCGAACTGCTGGATGGCGATGAAGGCGATGAGCACCCAGAGCACGGTCGGGAACGGCTGGAAGACCGCGACGGCGAGGGCTGGCAGCGCGCTGAGGATCGGCCCAAGCATGGGCACCAGCTCGAAAACGCCGGCGAGCACCCCGAGCACGAGAGCGTAGGGCATGCCGAGCACCTGCATCACGACGCCGACGACGACTGCAACCGTGAGCGCCATGAGGAGCTGTCCCCGCAGGTAGCCGCCCAGCACACGCCCCAGGCTCTCCTCGACGAACAGCAGCTTGCCGCGGTGGTCGGGTGGGACGACGCGCAGAGCGGCCAGCCGCAGGCGGGGGCCATCGAGCAGCAGATAGAACGAGATGACCAGCACCAGGATGGTGTCGAGCGCGCTGCTGGCGACCTGCGTGAGGAAGCGGAGCAGGTCGCCGACGAAGGCGGTGCTGGCGCCGGTCGCCTGGCGGCTGGCCTCGCTCTGGAGCGAGGCGATACCGCCCCCGAGACCGAAGCCGGCGAGCCAACGATCCAGCCCGCTGATGGTATCCTGGAGCCCTGTAAGGTACGCCGGCAGGTTGTCGAGGAGCAGCGTCGCCTGGATGGCGAAGGGCCGCGCCAGGAGGGCACCGCTCAGGGCGAGCAGCACCGCCAGGCTCAGATAGACGAGGCCCACGGCAGCCAGGCGGGGCAGCCCGCGCTCCTCGCCGCGCGTGACCAGGGGCGCGAGCGCGAACGCCAGGACAGCGGCGATGCCGAACAACAGCAGCGTGTGCGCGACAGCGTGGACGATCGTCCAGGCGATGACGACGAGCGCGACGCCCGCCAGGATCGCTAGCTGAACGATCAGGACGCGGTTCCAGCGGATGTGTGGCATGCAGCCTCTTAGGCGCGCTCGAATCCTGTTCGAATCATAGCAGGGCACGAGGTGGCGGGCTTGCGGCGATTGCGCGGGCGGGGCATCGCGCGGCAGGGTGCGGGGCTACTTGAGCGCCAGGGTGCCCGCGGTGGCGGCAGGCAGCGGCTGCAAGGCTTCCGCCGGGAAGAGCCCGAGCGCCGCCGCGATCTGGCCGACGTTCACGGCGGTGACATCGCCGGCGTTAGCCCAGGGTACGTCGTGCTTCCACTGCTGTAGCGCGCCGTTCTGGAAGCGGATCACGTAGAAGTCGCGCGTTTCCTGCACGGCGGAGGTGGGCGCGCCGAAGAGCGCGGGGGCATCCGGGGCGTCGGCGAAGTATGTCCGGATGGCCGGGTAGTCGGAGAGGAGCAGTTTCAGTCGGTCGTCGAGGACCTCGGCCGTCACGTCGGGGGGTGCAGGTACGTCGAGCGGGGGTATGCTCCAGCGCTCCTGCAGCTCGGCATCCTGCCCCTCGCGGCTCAGGCGGTCGAGTAGCCGCGTGACGACCACGCGGTCGGCGGCGGTATCGTAGCGCAGGACCGCGCGCTGGAACACCTGGGCGGTGCCGCCGTCCACGTCGAAGCGGCGCGACAGCGGATAGCCCATGTACGTGGGGCCGCCGAGCCGCTGATACTCACTCCAGAAGCGCATACCATTGGCGTCACTGACCGCGAAGCCGCGAGCGTCAGGGCCGGTGGCGTCGCCGGGGACCTCGGTGTAGAACCAGCCATTAGGAATCGCCCAATCGCTGGGCGCGGCCACCGCGGCGGTGGGCGCGGCGCGGCCGGTGAGCCGACCGACCCAGCCGAGCAGCGCGTCCGTTTCGCTGCCGCTCAGGGGGCGCCAGCCCGCGGCGAGCGCAACGACGAGGGCCGGGACGGCGATGACGACCAGCAAGGCGAACAGCGTGGCCGACGACGTGTCGCGCTGATACGGTGCCGAGTGTCCCACGCGCCGGGGATCGGAAAGCGGAGCCATCAGTCCTCCCACCGCCGCGAGTGCGGGAGCGCTCGCGGCGCTGAGCCAAGCAGCCGCCGCTGGCAAGTATAAGCTAACTCGGTTACGCGATGTGCAAGCGTCGGCGCGCTGCTGAGCAAGATTCACGCCAGCGCGCGGAGCGCGCCACGCGGGGCGGGCTGGCGCCGCTCAGCGCGCCGGGGAGCCGAAGGCGGGGGCGGTGTCGACGCCGGGGCGCGGAGTGGGCGCGGTGGTGGCCGGGAGGCGCGTGCGCGGTAGGGGACTGGGGGCCGGCGCCGGGGTCGAGCGGGACTCGGGCGTGGACCTGGCGCCGGGGCGCGGGGTGGCGCTGGGCCGCGCCAGGGTGGTGGGGCGCGACGTGGGCGGCGCGAGGGTTGGCGGGAGCGTCGCCGAGAGCGTGGCGGGCGTCGTTGGCGTTGCTGGGCGGGCAGTGACGGTGGCGCTCGGCGAGGGGGTAACGGGCACGGGCGTCTCCGTGGGGAGCCGCGTTTCGGTAGCAGTGCTTGTCGGGCTTGGCGAGGCCTCGATGGCGGTGGCGCTCGGCGCGGGCGCTCGGGTGGAGGTCGGCGGCGGCGCGACCGTGGCGACCGCCGCCACGGTCGCTGTCGGCAGCGGCTCCGCACCGCCGATGGCGCCGCGCGTCGTGATCATGAGCAGCAGGCCCAGCCCGTAGCAGGGCAGGGTGCCGAGGATGATGGTGAAGAAGGCGGCCGCAATGCCGCGCTCGCGCGGCGGCAGGCCCTGATACCAGCCCCACATGCTCGCCAAAGGCGCCTCGTCCTAGATTGCGCGGCGGGCGACCACCTACGCTAGAGCCGCACGACGCGGATCTGGGCCACGCCCGTGACGGCGCGAATCCGCTCCAGCACGTCGGGCGGGATGGGCTCGTCCACGGTCAGCGCCATCAACGCCTCGCCGCGCGGGCGCTGACGGCCCAGCTGCATCGAGGAGATGTTCACGTCGGCTTCGCCGAGCAGCGTGCCGACGGTGCCGACGATGCCCGGCCGGTCGACGTGACGCGAGAGCAGCACGTAATCGCCACGCGGAGCCAGGTCGACGGTATAGCCGTCGATGCGTACGACGTGTGGCTCGCCGTTGACAACCGTGCCGCCGACCCCGCGCTCGCCGCGGTCCGAGTGGAGCGCGACGGTGACGAGATTCGTGTACTCCTCGGGGCCGCTGACCTTGCGCTCGGATACGCGCCAGCCGCGCTGGCGGGCGATCACGGGCGCGTTCACCAGATTGACCGTCTCCTCGGAGATCGGGGCGAGGAGGCCGCGAATCACCGTGGCCGTGAGGGCGGTGGTGTCGTGCTCGGTCATGTCGCCGCTGTACGTAATCTCCACGGCCTCGATCTGGCCCTCGGCTGCCAGCTGCGTCGCGAGCTGGCCGAGCGTCTCGCACAGGCGGAAGTACGGCTCCAGAACCGCCATCGCCTCGGGCACCACGATCGGCGCGTTGACCGCATAGAGCGTCGGCCGGCCATCCAGGGCCGCCACCACCTGCTCGGCCACCTCGATCGCGACCTGGACTTGGGCCTCCTCGGTGGAGGCCGCCAGGTGCGGGGTGGCGACGAGATTCTCGGCCCGGAGCAGGGGCATGTCGCCGGGCGGCTCCTTGGCGAACACGTCGAGCGCCGCGCCGGCGATCTGGCCGGTCTCGAGCGCGTGCTGGAGGGCGGCCTCGTCGACGATGCCGCCGCGGGCGCAATTGATGACGTAGGCGGTACGCTTGAGCAGCGCCAGCTCGGCCGCGCCGATGAGCCCCTGCGTCTGCGCCGTGGCGGGCGTATGGATCGTAACGAAGTCGGCGGTGCGCAGGAGGCTGGGCAGGTCCGCCATCTCGACGCCCAGGCGCCGCGCGTGCTCGGCGCTCACGTATGGGTCGAAGGCGACCACCCGCATTTCGAGGCCCTGGGCGCGGCGGGCGACCTCGCGGCCGATGCGCCCAAGCCCCACGATGCCGAGGGTCTTGTTGCGGACCTCCTGGCCCATGTAACGGGACCGCTGCCACTGGCCGGCCCGGAGGGCCGCGCTCGCCTGCGGGATTCGCCGGGCCACCGCGAGCAGCAGCCCAATCGTGTGCTCGGCGACGGCGACCGTGTTCCCGGCCGGGGCATTCACCACGACGACGCCGCGCGCGGTCGCCGCATCGACGTCGATATTGTCGACGCCGACGCCGGCGCGGCCGATGACGCGGAGGTCGGTGCCGGCGTCGATCACCGGGCGCGTGACCTTCGTCTCGCTGCGGACGATCAGCGCCTGGTAGCCGCGCACGGCCTCTAACAGCTCGTCGGGCCTCAAGCCGGTGTGGACGTCGACCGTGGCGTGCTGGCGCAGATAGGCGACGCCATCCGGGGCAATAGGATCGGTGACGAGGATGCGGCGCGCGCCGGGCTGCGACTGGGGCGCGGTCATGAGGCCGCCGTGGCAGGCGCGGCCAGCGTCTGCCTGATTGCCTTGATCACGTCGTCGATGTCGGCCTCGTCGACCATGCCCATATGGCCGATCCGCGCGATCTTGCCGACCAGCTCGCCTTGGCCGCCGGCCAGCACGACGCCGTACCGCGCGCGCAGCTGCTCCAGGAACACCTTCTCTTCGGTGCCCTCCGGCAGGTAGAAGGCCGTGACGGTGTCGGAGGCCCGACGCTCGTCGACGGGCACGAGCCGCAGCCCAAGGTCCTTGATGGCGGCGCGGGTGTAGGCGCCGATTCGCCGGTGCTTCGCATACACCGCGTCGAAGCCCTCGGCCCGCATCAGCCGCAGGCCCTCACGCAGGCCGTAGACGATGGTGATGCCGGGCGTCCAGGGCGTCTGGCCGCGGGCGGCTTCCTTCTTTGCCAACGCCAGGTCCCAGTAATACCGCGGCAGCCGGGCCGCGGCGTTCGCCTCCCAGGCGCGCGGGCTAACCGAGATCATCGCGATGCCGGGCGGCACCATCCAGCCCTTCTGGGAGGCGCTCACCAGCACGTCGATGCCCCAGGCGTCGGTCTTGATCTCGATCGAGCCCACGGACGAGACGCCGTCCACGAGCAGGAGCGGACCGGCCTGCCGGACGACGGCGGCTAGCGCCTCCAGGTCGTTCGTCACGCCGGTGGAGGTCTCGTTGTGCGTGATCAGCACGCCCTTGATCGCGGGATCGGCGGCCAGCCGCGCCGCTACGGCCGCCGGATCGGCCGCCTCGCCGGACTTGAAGACCAGCGTTTGCACGTCGCAGCCGAAGCGCTGGGCAATGGTGGCGAAGCGCTCGCCGAAGTTGCCGATGACGACCGCTAGCAGCCGGTCGCCCGGCGAGAAAGTGTTGACGACGGCAGCCTCCAGGCCGCCAGTGCCCGACGACGTAAGCAGGAACAGGTCATTGGTGGTCTGGAAGGCGGCCTGCAAGTTGGCGGTAACCTCTTGCAGCAGGTCGGCGAACTCCGGGCCGCGGTGGTTGATCATCGGCTGGGAGAGCGCGGCCGCCACGCGTTCGGGCATCGGCGTAGGCCCCGGGGTCCGCAAGTTCACGTATGCCTCCTGCTGCGCGCCTCGCTGGTCGCGCCGCGTACCCGCCGGCGGCACGCCGAGAGGTCAGGCCGCCGGCCGGCAGTATTCGCCCTGGTGTATCGCCCAACGTAGTATAATCGCAGACTTTTCATGGGTGGGGCAAGCGCCGGTCCGCGGACCCTAGGGCTATTCACTGCTCTAACGAGCGAGTGAGCAGCGGCAAGCCGCCATCGACTTGAGCGGCCAGCCAGCGGCGCGCGTCGGGCAGGAACACGAAGCCGCGCCG
>JAJPHF010000186.1 GCA_021325365.1 Pseudomonadota bacterium | reverse complement strand
GTTGGGACAATAGGTCGGTGCCGCCCCCTCCAGCGCGGGGTAGAGCAGTGGTAGCTCGTCGGGCTCATAACCCGGAGGTCGCCGGTTCGAATCCGGCCCCCGCTACCTGAAAGAAGCCCGAGACATCAGTACGACGTCTCGGGCTTCTTGCTGTCCGCCGCTGATTATGACTAGCGTCGCCGGTCCCCATTGCCTATACTGCCGCAAGGCGCTCCATCCGGCACGCTAGCCACTACGGGCCGAGCCGACCGGCCGGCGAAGGCCACCACTGGTCGGCTCGGGCCACACGGCGGAGGAGTGACATGGTCCTGCTACCGCCCGGCCGGTCGGTCCATCGAGCGGCCGCGCTCAGCGTCTTCAGCCTGATCCTGCTGCTGGCGGCCTGCGCGGGTGGGGCTGCGAGTCCGCCCGCGAACCAGGCGGCGGCGCCACAAGCCGCATCCGCGCAGGCCGCCGCACCCGCCCAGGCGCCCGCAGTGACCGGCGCGCCGGATGCAACGACGCCGCCCGACCGCATCCCCGTCAAGATCGGCTACAGCTCGCTCACGGACAACAACCTGGGGCTCTGGGTGGCGAAGGAGGCGGGGCTGTTCGAGGAGCAGGGCCTGGAGCTGACGGATTTCCCGCTGATCGAGGGCGGGACGCTGACGATTCAGGCGCTGCTTGGGGGGGACACGCAGTTCGTGCTGGCTGGCACCTCGGGCATCATCGTGGCCGATCTCGGCGGGGCCGACCTCGTCGGGGTGGCCGGCACCAGTAACAAGTTCGACTTCGCCTTGCTGACCGTGCCGGAGGTGCACAGCGGGGCGGACCTGCGGGGCAAGCGGGTCGGCATCAGCCGCTTCGGCTCGTCGTCGGACTTCGCGGCGCGCTCAGCCTTGCAATACCTCGGGCTGGACCCCGACCGCGACGTGACGATCCTCCAGATCGGCGGCACCGCGGCGCGCGTGGGGGCGATGCAGTCGGGGTCGATCGAAGCCGCGCCGGAGATCGCGCCGGCCTTGCTGACCGCCCGGAAGCTAGGGTTCAACATGCTCGTCGATCTCGCGCAGATCGGTGTGCCCTACCAGGTCGGCCCGATTGCCACGACACGCACGCTGATCAACGAGAATCCGGAGCTGGCGCGGCGAGTGGTGCGCGGGTACTTGGCGGGCATCCATCGGATGAAGACCGACAAGGCGTTTTCGATGTCAGTGTCGAGCAAGTACATGCAGATCGACGATCCCGAGGCGCTGTCGGAGAGCTGGGAACATTTCGCCCAAGGCTCGATTCCCGAGGTGCCCTACATCACCGACGACGGCATCTTGCCCGTCCTGAAGGAGCTGGCGGACAGCAACCCAGCCGCGATGTCTGCCACACCGAGCCAGTTTTATGACAATCGCTTCCTAAAGGAGGCCGAGGACAGCGGCTTCGTGAACCGGCTGTACGGGCGCTAGCGGAGCGCCGGCAATGCGGCGCTCGCGGCGGCCGTTGGGGGCCATCCTCCCTGGGACCTATACTTACACATAGGAGGAGTCTGCCGACGGGGAGGAGCGCCCCGAGCCGCGCCCGGGCTGCAGCCCCGAACCGCCACCGTAGTGCCGCGTCGTGCGCGGAGGAGGTGAGCGATGTGTCAGCGGGATTGGCCGAGCGCCCGAGGGCCACACGTTAGCGGCGGCAGGCTGCTCGTCACACTCCTGGTGATGACGCTCCCACTCGCGGCATGTACCGCCGCCGGCTCGGGAGCCGCGCCGGCCGCAACCCCGGCCCCCGCCGCGGCCGCGCCGAGCGAAGCTCCCGCGGCGATCCCCGTGGCCGTCGGCTATAGCTCGCTCTCGGACGCCAACCTGGGCCTGTGGATCGCCCAGGACGCGGGGCTCTTCGCGCAGAACGGCCTGGCCGTTCAGGACTTTCTCTACATCACGAGCGGGACGCTGACCGTCCAGGCTCTCATTGGCAATAACGTGCAGTTCGCGGCGGCCGGCAGCGACGCGATCATCGACGCCGTGTTGCACGGGTCGGACCTGGCCATGATCGCGGGAGCGAGCAACAAGTTCGACTTTGCCCTCATCGCGGGCGGCGACATCCAGAGCGGGGACGACCTGCGCGCCAAGCGCGTCGGCATCAGCAAGATTGGCTCGTCGTCGGACTTCGCCGCCCGTACGGCGCTCCAGCAGCTCGGCCTCGACCCCGACAACGACGTCACGATTCTCCAGATCGGGGGCACGGGCGCGCGGCTCAGCGCCCTGCAGTCGGGCGCCATCGACGCGACGGTGGAGATCCCGCCGACCCTGTTCGAGGCCGAGAACCTAGGTTACCACGTGGTGCTCGACCTGGCGAACACCGGCGTGGAGTACGAAGAAGGCCCCATCTCGACCACGCGGGACATGATCCAGAATCATCCGGATACGGTGCGGCGGTTCATTCGCGCCTATCTAGAGGGCATCCACCGGATGAAGACCGACAAGCAGCTCGCGATGCAGGTCTCCAGCCACTACACGCACACGACCGATCCAGACATTCTGGAGAAGAGCTGGGAACGCTTCGCCCAGTACTCGATCCCGCAGGTACCGTACATCACCGACACGGCCGTCGAGACGGTGCTGAAGGAGCTGGGGGCCACGGACGCCGCCGCCGGGGCGGCGAAGCCCAGCCAGTTCTATGACAACGCCTTCCTCAAGCAGGCCGAGGACAGCGGCTTCGTGAAGCAGCTCTACGGGAGCTGAGCGAGGCGGCGCCGAAGGTAGCGGCCCCGCGGCGGCCCGACGATCCGCGCCTTGGGCGCGTCGTCCGGCCACTCCATGACGACCTCGCCGCGCAGCAGGGTGAGCACGGGCCAGCCCTTCACGCGGCGCCCCTCGTAGATGGTCCAGGGCGTGGCGGTGTGCAGCATGTCGGCGGTCACCGTCGCCTCGCGCTCCAGGTCCACGACGACCAGATCGGCGTCGGCGCCCACCTGAATGGCGCCCTTGCGCGGGTAGAGCCCGAAGATGCGGGCGGGGGTCTCGCTGGCGATCTCCGCCAGCCGCTCGAGCGTCAGCCGGCCCGCGTTGACCCCCTCGCTCAGCAGCATGGGCAGCATCCCCTCCACGCGGGACGGAAAGCCGCTGATCGTCGTCCAGACGTTGCCCGTCTCCATCGTGGCGCGCGGGCGCGTGTGCGCGACGTGATCGCTGCCGATGGTGTCGATCTCGCCGTCCGCCAGCGCCCGCCAGAGAGTCTCGTGCGTGGCGCGGTCGCGCAGGGGCACGTTGATGCGCCAGGCGTCCTTGTGCAGCACGAGGTAGTGGACGCCGACCTGGGCGTAGACCCGGACGCCGGCGCAGCGGGCGCGCTGCACTTCGGCGATGGTCTGCGCGGTTGTGCAGTGGACGATGTAGGCCGGGCAACCGGTCACTTCGCAGAAGTAGAGGTAGGCGCGAGCGTGCGCGGCCTCGGTCAGCCACGGCGAGTGGTCGTCCCAGGCGCCCATGTCGGTGCGCCCCGCGGCCTGCAGGCGCAGCTGGAGCACGCGGGCGATCTGCCAGTTCTCGCAGTGGAACAGGACCAGCGCCGGCGGCCCGAGCGCGGCGATCGCCTGGCAGGCCGCGAACACGGTGCCGTCGTCGAAGTTGTAGGCTGGCTGCGGGCCAGCCGGCTGCTGCCCCCAAGGCCCCGCCATCTGCAGGTGGAACTTGAAGGAGGTAATGCCGTACTCGCGGGCCAGCAGCGGAATCTCCTCCACCTGGGCGTCGGTGGTGATGATCGGCGACAGGAAGAAGTCGATGCTGGCGCGCGACTCAGCCGCGAGCAAGTGAGGCACCGCGTCGGTCATGGTTGGAATCTGCTCGGGCGCCTGGATGCCACCCGGCGGGGGCGCCATCATGGCGCTGTTGAGCTGGAGCCCCCAGGTGGTGACGCCGGTCGCGGCGGCGGCGCGCGTCTCGGACTCCACGTCGTCGGCAAGCGGTCGGTGGCTGCCGAGGTGGCATTCCGGGTCGATGGCCCCCGGGAGCAGCACGCGGCCGCGCAGGTCGATGGTGCGCGCCGCGGGCGGTAGGTCACGCGGGCCGCCGATCGCCGCGATGCGACCGTCGCGCACCGCCACGCCGCCATCGACGATGCCGCCGGGCGTGACCACTTGGCCGCCTACGAGTACCAGGTCGCAGGTGTCTGCCATCGCTCCTCCGGGCGCTGTCGTCTCGGCTCAGGGACGCTGCGCCTCTTCCAGGTAGCTGAGGTCGAGCCAGGTGTCGGTCGGCGGCGGGGGGGCGGCGAGGCCGAACTCCTGCCAGTTGTCGGCCAGCACGCGCAGCCCCTCCAGGTTCACCTCGCCGGCCTTGGCGAGCACCTTCCCACTCCCGACGTAGAGATCGTAGGTGCGCGCGGTCAGATCGGGATCGGCGTGGGTCTGGTCCACGTAGAGGCGGATCGCCTCGGCGCGGTTGGCGGGATCGTAGAACCAGCGGCACGCCTCGACGTAGGCGCGCAGGAAGCGGACCAGTACGTCGCGGTTTTGGCGCGCCCAATCTCGCCGCACGCTGGTGGCGGTGTACTGCAGGGAATCGACGTAGTCGGTCGAGCCGCCGAGCCGCCCCAGCCCCATCGACTCGGCGATGAAATCGTCCGGCTGGCTGAGCAGGGTGGCGGCCACCGCGCCCTTCTGCACGGCGACCAGGCGCTCGTTGGTGCTGCCGACCGGCAGCATGTCGTAGTCGCCGTCGGCCAGCCCATTGGCGGCGAGCATCTTGCGGAGGACGTAGTTCAGCGGGTCCGTCACGCCCGCCACGGCGACCGGCTTGCCACGCAAGTCGGCGTAGGTGCTGACGCCGGCGCCGGCCATCAGGCTGTAGGGGGGCACCGCGGCGTTGCCCGCGACCAGCGCCAGGTCGGCCCCCTTCTGCACGGCCGTGATGTGCTGCACGACGTTGAGCTGCGCCACGTCGACGGCGCCGGCCACGAGCGCCTGGGCGGTCGCGGCGGTCGTGCCGCCGATCGTGGTGTCGACCGTGAGGCCCTGGCGCGCGTAGAGGCCCGCCGGCTCGGCGATGATGAAGGGCCAGCTCAGCGCGGTGAGGGTGATCTGGCTGTAGCTGATCGTCGCCGGCGCGGGCGGGCTCGCCTGGCCTGAGGACGCGCCACTGCCAGCGGACGCGGCGCCGCTCGCGGCCGCGTCGCGCGCCGCCGGAGCGGGAGCCGTAGGCGCGGCGGCCGGGGCCGCGCACGCGGCTAGCAGGAGGGCGAGCGCCGCGCAGCCGCACGCGGCAGCCGCCCTGCCCCTGACCCAGCGCGTCGGAAGTGCTCGCCGGGGGCGAGCTTCGGGCCAGCGCTCGTGGCTTCGCATCGGTTCCCCTTTTCCACCCCTACTCGACGGAGGGCTGAGACGCATCGGCCACGTCGGCTCTGCCAGGGTGCTCTGGCGTGTTGGCCCGGGTGCGGCGCAGGACGTGCAGCTCGGCGCGGTCGTGGGCGAACAACAGCGCGCGGACAGTGATCGCGCTGAGCAGGAACAGGATGACGACCGACAGCGAGAGATCGACGGCCGTCAGGCCCGGGTAGCTGGAGTTGGTGAGGATCTGACGAATGCCCCACACGCCGAGCACGAGCGCCCCGGCGTTGATGACCAGCTCGGTGAGCGGCCGCATGAAGACGGCGTAGGACGCGGCGGCGGCGACCAGCAAGACTAGCATGACGGCCAGGACCCGCAGCCAGAGGGGCCGCGACAGCGTCAGCACCTCGACGTAGAGGTAGCCAAAGGGCGCATTCGGGGGCCGAACGCTGGCAGGATCGATCGCGCGCGGTGGCGCCATCGTCTGGCGCGGCACTTCCTCCTGAAAGCTGAGGAACAAGTGGTCGCGCGCCTCGTCGGGCGTCAACGTCTGCACCGTCCCGTCTGGCAGGACGCGCTGCAGCACGACGCCGAGCCACAGCTCGTAGGTGTCGAACGGATAGCGCGTCGGATGGCCGCGCGCGGGGAGCTGGAAGCTGTCGGTGATGGCGACGGTGTCCGCGGGGAGCGTTACCGTGGCCGACGGCGGCAACCCCTCCGGCGCCTCATCGGCCGGCGGGATGGCGAAGAAGAGGACACGGTCACTCCAGCCACAGCCACCGGCGCACTGGTGATGGCCGGAGACGCGAAGCGTGGCGAGCTGCTGAAAGTCGTCCAGCGCCGCGACGGCCACGTGCAGGCGGGTGTGCGTCGCGGCGGCCGGGACCGTGGCGCCGGGCACGTAGTAGACGCGGCCCTCGGGTGGGCCGAGCAGCTCGTCGACGACGCTGGCGACGGTGAACGGCAGCATCGCCAGGATGCAGAGCAGGAGGGTCGCGATGAGCGCGAACGCCACGCGGTGTTGCAGCAGGGACTTGTCGATCTGCCGCAGGCGCACGCGTCCTCCGTGATGCTAGTGGGCGCGCAGCTCGGCGATCCGCGCGAGCTGCGCGCCCAGCCACTCGGCCAGGGGGATCAGGGGCGGGGCATCCGGCCCGCGCCGGAAGTGCTGGCTGGCTGCCAGCCGGGCGAGGAGCCCGCGGTACTCGGCCTCCAATCCAGCCAGGTCCCACTCCTCGGGCCGCTCGGCCAGGCCGCGCGTGAAGGCGTCGACCATCGCCGTGACGTCGGCCCGCGGCTCGTAGCTCACCCCGAAGGCGTAGATGGGGTCGTTCAGCAGCCGTTCGAGGTCGCGGCGGTTCCAGGGGCGGTCGCGGCCCGGCACCGACTCGACCCGGAGCCAGGCTTCCAACAAGGCCTCGACGAGGCCCTGCCAGCTGTCGTCGTCGGCGCTCTCGGCCGCGTAGACGCCGCGCACCTCGGCGCCATCCGGCAGGATGACCGCGGCGGGCATGGGGTAAGCGATCCAGTCGCCGCCGACCAGCTCGAGGAGGGCGAGGTCGGCCAGCCGCTCGGGCGACAACGCCGCGAGGCCGACGAGCCGCGCCTCAGCGCCCCGCGCCACCTCGCTCGGCGCAACGCCGGCCGCAAGCTGGTCGTAGGCGTCCTGCAGCTGCGCCGCGAACGGCTCCTGCGCCGCCGCCACGGCGGCCGGCGGCCCGGCGAGGGCGTAGACGAGCGGCGTTACCGCCGCGTCCTCCGGCAGCTCGGCGTCGTCGAGGCGGTCTAGCTCGGCGAGGTCGAGCAACAGCCGCGCGGCGCCGTGCGTGCGGGTGTCGACCGAGAAGACCATCAGGCGGCGCTCGTCCGCGGCCGCGCCCGCCGCCTCGGGCACGTCGACGCCGCGCACGACGCCGTATACCAGCTCGTCCACGTTCCCCCCCCCGACCGTACCGCGCCGGCGATTAGCTGCTGACGCGCTCGTCGGCGAGATGGTGGTCGTGGGAGCCGGCGAACAGCAGCGACTTGATGACCACGGGGACGACGTAGGCGGGCTGGATCACCTCGCCGATGTCCACGTAGTCGAACTCCTTGAGCTGCATGCCGTCGATGGACATCACGTCGCCGGCCACGCCCAGCTCGTGCTTCAGGATGTCGCCCAGCGTCTTGCCCACGTCGCCATCCAGCATGAGCACGAGCGGCAGCTTCTGCTCGACGCTGTTCGGCATACCGCGCCGGATGCCGTCGGCCAGCGCGCGCAGCCGGGAGTACAGGGGATCGCCCTGCCAGCGGAAGGCCAAGGCGACGGGCGAGTCGCCTTCCTCGAGGTCGAAGCGCCGAATGGCGCTGCCGATCTCGCTGGCCACGCGCTCGGCGTCGGGATCGTCGGCCAGGTCGAGGCGGGGGAAGATCACGGGCAGGTTACGCAGGGGCAGCACCGTGCTATCGGAGATCGAGATCGTGTTGCCGCTGACCTGCACGGAGAACTGCGAGGCGCCGATCACGGTCGCGCGGATGCCCTGGCCAGGGTCGAGCACGGGCAGTGGGATGCGGCCGTCGTCCAGCGCGGCCCGCACCTCGTCGGCCAGCGCGCGCGCGATGTCGGCGTATTCGGCGCGCTCGCGGCCGTAGATGTACTCGGCGACGCCACCCGAAAACGTGATGGCGTCGGCCTGCCAGCCCTCGGGCAGCGGGTCGGTGACCAGCAGCTCCTTGGCGAGCGCGTTGGGCTCGCCGCGGATGAGCGACACGAGGGCGTCGGTCATCGTGCGGACGAGCTTCGCCTGGTCCTCGGGCGCCAGTCGCTCGCCGAGCGCGAGCCGCACGCCGGCCGCCTCGGCCGCCTGCTCGGCCGGGCCCTCGAGCCGCTCGATCGTGCCGTCCGGGGCGAAGGCGATCAGGCGGCCGCCGACGGCCACCGCGGCGGTGGCGAGCACTTCGCCGCCGCGCACGACGGCCAGCTTGCTCGTGCCGCCGCCGATGTCCACGTTGAGGAGCGTGCGGCGTGGCTCGCGGGAGAGCGCGACCGTGCCGGAGCCATTTGCGGCCAGCAGCGCCTCCATGTGATGGCCGGCCGAAGCGCAGACGAACTTGCCCGCCTCCGTGGCGAATAGCTCGGCGATCGCGTGGGCGTTCGTGCGCTTCAGAGCCTCACCCGTGAGGATGACGGCGCCGCTGTCCACGTCGGAGCGCTCCAGGCCGGCCTCCTGGTACGCGTTGCGGATGAAGACGTCGAGCTGATCAGAGTCGATCGTATTGTCGGGGCGATAGGGCGTGAGGAGGATGGGCGAGCGCCAGAGCACTTCGCGGTTGACCACGACGAAGCGGCTGGAGAGGAGGTCGCCCATGCGCTGGAGATGCACCCGCGCGAACATCAGGTGCGACGTCGAGGAGCCCACGTCCACGCCGACGGTGGTCAGCTCGACGTTCTCCAGCTTCCAGATGGCCTCGTTGATCTCCGCGATCTGCTCGTCGGTGAGCGGGGCGTCGTCGCCGTGGTGGTCGATGAGGTCGAGGTCGAAGCCCCATTCGTCGTGCTCGTGGTCGAGGGCGTGCCCGGCGCTGTGGGTGTGGGTCTGGCCGCCGTCGTGCGCGTGCGTCAGGTCTCCGGGGCGTTGCGTCTCTGCCATGGTCTCTCCCGTGCGCGAATCGGGGTAACACGCTGCTCCCCCTCCCTCGCGCCCGAGAGAGGGGGAGGCGTGGGATTGCTTCCGACCGGGCGGATGCCTACTCGGCGGCGGTACACCACCCGATCATGGACTTCATGCGGCACTGGGCGCCGCGCCGGGCCATCTCCTCCTCGAAGATCTGGTGCACGCGCGGATCCTCGTCCTCGTACTCGATCTGGGCGCCGCCCTCTTTGACGGACACGTCCGAGCCGCCCTGGTCCATCTTGATCGCGCCGCCCATGTCGTAGCGGCGGCTGCCCCAGCGCAGCGCCAGGTAGCGGGCGGGCTCGGTGCCCGGGTTGAAATGCTGGTGGAACCAGTCGTTCGGCGGCACCACCATGCTGCCCGTCTTCCAAGGGAACTTCTTGAAATCGGAGCCCTCGGGCCAGAGCAGCGAGTAGCCCTCGCCGTTGAGGATGATAACGTGGGCGCCGGGGCCGTGACGGTGGCCCTTCTTGTAGGTGCCCACCGGGAACTCGGAGATGTGCGCGGCCATCGTGTTATGGGCCAGCTCGAACATGATGTTGCGCCCGCCCGCGCCACGCTCCTTCCAGGTGTACAGCTCGATGCCGTGCGTGTCGGGGACGAAGTTCGTCTCCAACACGAAGTTCCGACGGTTACGCCAGAGCCGGCCCTCGCCGCTGAAGTAGTCCTCCTGACCGGAGAAGCGGTCGTCGAAGGTGAACGGCGTGTTGAACACGAAGTCGATGTTGTGGAAGAGGTTCACGACGACCGGCGCGTTGGTGACGGCCAGGTAGCGGGCGGGGGTATCGCCGCGGCCGTTGAAGTGGCGGTGCATGGCGTTCAGCGGGATGGCGAAGAGGCTGCCCTTCTTCCACTCGAAGGACACCTTCTTGTTCTCGTCGTACCAGACCTGCGTCGAGCCGTTGCCTTCGAGGACGTAGATCATCTCCTCGAACAACTGGCGGCCCGGGTTGGTCGCCTTGCCCGGGGGGATCTCCAGCACGTAGGCGTCGTTGGTGCCGCCGGTGCCGTCGAGGTTGATGTAGGTGCCGAGGCCGCCCTTGCGCGCCCAGGGCTTCACCTCGATGGTACGCAGATCGTCGACGCCGAAGCCGCGGACGACGGGGATGCCCTCTTGCTGCTGGAACGCCTCGTAGGAATTGACCTTCTGCATGACCTCGGTAGCGTCAGGAGCCTGCGTTGCCATCACTCGCCTCCTCGTCTGCGCCCCCGTACCGTGGAGCACGTAACGCCCCCACCCGTCAATTGGCGAGTGTACATCCCCCTGCCGGCGCAGGCAAGCAACTCACGCGGGCGCCACCTCGCGCATGCTGGGGAAGAGCGCGAGGCCGGCGAGGAGCACGGCAGCGAGGGCGAGCCAGGCGGGCTGGTAGCTGCCCGCACGGTCGACCAGCCAGCCGAAGGCCGGGGGGTAGACGACCGCGCCGAGGAAGATGATGCTGACGGCCAGCCCGATGGCGGTACCGGCGCGGTGCGGCCCTGCCTGCTCGGCGACGTAGGCGAGCAGCAGCCCGTTCCAGCCGATGACGGACGCACCCATGACGAGGGCGAGCAGGGCGACCAGCCAGGCAGGCGTCTGGTGCGATAGCGCGGCCAGTCCGAGCGCTCCCGCCGCCCCGACCGGCGGTACGAGCAGCAGGGCGGGCTTGCGCCGGCCGCCCCAGACGAGATCGCTGGCCAGGCCCCAGGCGATGCGCCCGACGACGCCGCCCACCTGGGCGAGCGCCAGGTAGGCCGCCGCCTCCGGCACCGACCAGCCGAAACGCTCGTACAGGTAGAGTCCGAGGTACGGCACGACCGTCCACTGTCCGGCGACCAGCACCGGGCCAAGCAGGATCGTCGCCAGCAGGCTGCGGTCGCGCAGGAGCGCGGGGTAAGAGGCGAGGCCGGTGCGCTCGTGGCGCGGCACCGCCGTCGGGCGGGCAGGCGGGTCGTGGTAGGCCACGACCACGAGCAGCGCGCTCAGGCCGCCAATGACAGCGCTGGCGACGAGCGCGCCGCGCCAGCCGAGCGCGAGGGCGAGGAGCGGCAGGGTCGGAGCGGAGATGACGCCGGCGAGTGGGACGCTCGTCTGGCGCAGGCCCATCGCCAGGCCGCGGATGCGGGGCGGGAACCAGACGAGCATCGCCTTGCCGCCGGAGGGGGCGCAGGTGCCAAGCGCGATGCCCGCGCCGGCCAGCGCCAGCCCGAGGAGGGGGGGCGCCGGGCTGAGGGCCGCGAGCAGCGTGGCCGCCCCGACGCCCAGCGGGCCAGCGACGAGCAGGGGGCGCTCGCCGAAGCGATCGACGGCGTGCCCGGCGGCGGCCGAGGCGAGGAGCACGCCGACGTTGATGGCGCCCAGGACCGCGCCCAGCTCGGCGCGGCTGAGCGACCATTCGGCTTGGAGCAGCGGCGCGAGGGCGGGCAGCCCCTGGTGGACGTAGGAGGCGCCGATTTGCGACACCACGGCCACGCCGAGCATGATCCAGGGGGCGGCGTCGATACGGCGGCTCACGCTCCCAGCGTAGCAGGTCGACGGCCGTGGCGTCAGCGGCTGGCCGCCGCCGGACGCCGCGCCGGGGCCGCGTGAGGCGACGCCCGGCGGCGGGGTGGCGTGCGCCGAACGCCCGGCGATTATGTACTATATGGCTACGGTTTCGCCGCTAGCTTCCCAGCACGAGGAGTCACCCCATGCGGCTCCGGCCTATCGCGTCGCTCATTCTCTTGGCTGCCAGCCTGGCGGCCTGCCAGCAGCCCGCCGTGCCAGCGGCCGCGCCGGGACCCCCGACCGCCGCGCCGCCGGGCGGCGCGGGCAGCGCGCCGACCGCGCCGCCGCCGCGCACGTCGCTGCGGCTCGGGCTAAACGCCGTCAGCGCTTCGATCGCGCCCATCTGGATGGCGAAGGACGAGGGCATCTTCGAGAAGTACGGCTTCGACGTCGAGCTGATCACGCTCCAGAGCAGCTCGCAGGTCGCGAAGGTGATGGCGTCGGGCGAGATCCCGGTGGCGGTATCGGCTGCCGCGGGCGTCGTGGACGCCGTGCTGGCCGGGGACGACCAGGTGCTGCTCAGCGGCTTCCAAAACAACATGAACTTCTGGGTGTACTCGAAGCCCGAGATCGCCACGGTGGCCGACCTGCGCGGCAAGCGGCTCGGCGTGACGCGCATCGGCTCCGGCATCTACCTGGGCGCCACGAAGATGCTGCAGGGGGCGGGGCTGGAGCCCGACCGCGACGTGGCGCTGCTGCAGATCGGCGGCACCGCCGAGGTGTACGGCGCCCTGGCCGCGGGCGCGGTGGATGCGTCCGTGCTCGCGATCCCCTACAACTTCGAGGCGCAGGACGCGGGGTTCCGCCTCCTTTACGATCTGTCCGCGCAGCACGTCCCCTACCTGCAGAACGGGCTGGCCAGCACCAGCAGTTACGTGAAGAACAACGACGAGATGCTGAAGCGGCTGATGATGGCGCACGTCGAGGGCCTGGCGCGCGTCCACAAGGACAAGGCGACGACCGTGGACGTGCTGGCGCGCAATCTCAAGAGCGACGACCGGCCGCTGATGGCGCGGACATACGATCTCATCGAGCCGCTGCTCGAGCGCGTGCCCTATCCGACGGCCGAGAGCATCCAGACCGTGCTCGACCAGCGCGCTGAAGAGCAGCCCGCGGCGCGCAACCTGACACCCGCGCAGTTGAGCGACGATCACTTCATCCGCGACCTGGAGGCGCAAGGATTCGTCGGCCAGTTGTATAACTAGCGCAACCCGCCGCCTGGGGGGCATGCCGAGGCCGCCGGCCTGCGGCGGCGCCGCGGTAGCGGTCGTGCGTTCACGCTCGGCAGACAGACAATGGAGGGGCTTGGTGAGGATGCAGAGCGCGGGCGTCCGGAGCGTGGGGGGCCTGGCGGCCCTGTGCCTGAGTCTCGTGCTGGTGCTGGCCTGTGGCCAGCGGGCCGGGGCGCCGGCCAGCGCGCCCGCGGCGCCCGCAGCGCCGGCCGCGCCCGAGAGCAGTGCGCCGGCGGGGCAGCCGGCGGCGCCGGCCGCGCCGGTCGCCATCAGAACCGCCTACACGACCGCCGGCGCCAGCATGGCGGCGCTGTGGTTGGCCGACGAGACGGGCGCCTTCAAAGAGCAGGGGCTGGATGCCGAAGTGGCGTTCATCGGCGCCGGGCAGGCGATCCTCGGGGCGCTGTCCAGCCAGGAGGCGCCGATCGTGCTCGCGGGCGCGAATCAGGTGATCGAGGCCAACCTGCAGGGCGGCCAGTACGTGCTGCTCGGGGCGGCGATGCCTTACCTGACGAACTCGATCTACGTGAGCCCGGACGTGCAGACGCCCGACGACCTGCGCGGGAAGTCGATCGGCGTGTCGAACTTCGGGGCCATCAGCCACGTCGCGCTGAAGATCGCGCTGGAGCACTGGGGCCTGACGGAGGGCCGCGACGTGCAGGTGGTGCGGTCGGGCGGCACGCCAGAGACGCTGGCGGCCATGCAGACCGGCGCCATCGCGGGCGGCTCGTTTTCGCCGCCGCAGACGTTCCGCGCCCGCGACCTGGGCTTCCGCGAGCTGATCGACGTGGCCGCGCTGAAGGTCGAGATGGGCAGCGCGGCCATCGTGTCCACCCGCGCCTACGTGGCAGCGCATTCCAACGTGGTAGAACGCTACCTGAAGGCGCTGATCCGCGGCGCCCACGCCTTCAAGACGCAAAAGGACCCGTCGGTCGAGTCGATCATGGTCCATACCAAGCTGGACGATCGGGCGACTGCCGAAGACACCTGGGAGTACTATCGCGGGCAGATGAGCGACGACATGGCGATGTCGCCGCGCGGGGTCGAGAACAACCTGCGCTTCATCGCGGACGACAAGCCCGAGGCGCGGAACGCGCGACCCGAGCAGTTCCTGGACAGCAGCTTCACGGACAAGATCAAGGCCAGCGGCTACGTCGAGCAGGTGACGCGCGGCAGCTAGGCGCCGAGCGAGCCGGCCGCCCCGTGGCGTCGCGGGGTGGCTGCGACGTGGCGCACGGGCACGCGCGATCGCGCCGCCCGCCGGCCGGTGCAGGGTACGAGTGAGGAGTTTGCGATGGCAACCTGCTCGTCTGGGTGTCGGAGGCTGCTTGCCAGCCTGGGACTCGCCGCGCTGCTACTGGGATGCGGCGCCCCGGCCCGAACGGGTGCGCCGGCCGCGGGCGCGCCGGGGGGCGGGCCAGGCGGGGCGGCGCCCGCGGCCGCCAGCGCACCGTCCGCCGGGGATACCGCGACCGCCGGCGCCGCGCCCGCCCTGATGAAGTCACGGTCGGGCTACACGACTATCGCGGCGGCCGCCGCGCCGTGGTGGGTCGCCCTGGAGGCCGGCTACTTCCGCGAGCAGGGGTTGGACGTGGAACTCGTCCACTTGGACGCGGGGGCGCCGCTGCTCGCGGCACTGACGAACGGGGAGCTAGACGTTACCTTCTCGGGCGCGCCCACCCTGGTGCTCGGCACCCTGCAGGGCCTGGACACCGTCATCATCGGCTCGACCGCCAACGTGCTCGACGGCTCGGTGTTCTCCCGGCCGGAGATCAGGACGCCGGAGGAGCTGCGCGGCAAGACGATCGGCGTGACGAACTTGAAAGCGATCACCGACGTGGTCGCGCGGCTGGGGGCCAAGCGCGTCGGGCTGGAGCCCGACGTGGACGTGTTCACGCGCAAGACCGGCGGTCTGGCCGAATCGCTCGCCGCCCTGGAGACTGGCGCGATCGACGCCGCGAGCCTGAACGTGCCGGCCGTGTTCGAGGCGCGCAAGCGCGGTTTCCCGGAGCTAATCAACGTCACCGAAATGAGCATCCCCTTCCTCAGCGCGGCAGTGGGCGCCACGCGGAAGACGCTGGCGGCGAAGCCGGAGCTGGCGGAGCCGTACCTGCGAGCGCTGGCGCAGGCGACCAGCCGCCTGAAGACGGACCGCGAGTACGGCATCGAGATCATGGGCAAGTACGCGGCCAGCGACGATCGCGAGCTGCTGGGCCAGACGATCGACTATTACGCGCCGATCTACACGGTGGACATCTACCCCGAGCTTTCCGCCGTGCAGACGGTGCTGGACGTGGAGGACAACCCGGCCGCGCGCACCGCGAAGCCTGAGGACTTCGTGGATCAGCGCTTTGCGGCGGCCGTGCGCGCGAGCGGCTTCCTGGACCAACTGCCCAAATAGGAGTCAGGCGCGGACGTGGCGCGGGCACCCGCGCGGGCGAGGCGGCGCGGGCACCCGGGCGCGAGTTGGCGATAGGGAGAAGGGCATGGGCACGGACCACGGGCGTTCTCGGCGGCTAGTGGCGGGGCTAGCGGCGACCGCGCTGCTGGCGCTCGCGTGCAATTCGGGCGCTGGCAGCACGACCCCGGCCAAGCCGGCGAACGCGGCCTCGCCCGCGGCGAGCGCATCCGGCGGAAGCACGAGCGGCGCTGCGGCCGCGCCGGCCGCCACCGCGCCGCCGGCGCTGATCCCGGCGCGGGTCGCGTACACGACGATCGCGGCCGTGCAGTCGCCATTCTGGATCGCGTTCGACGGCGGGTACTTCCGCGAGCAGGGCCTGGACGTGCCGGACATGAACCGCATCGACCCGGGCGCCACGCTGATCGCGGCGCTGCACGGCGGTGAGGTGGACCTGGTCGCCGCCGGCGGCCCATCGCTGGTGCTGGGCAACCTACAAGGCCTGGAAACCATGATCGTCGGCTCGGACCTGGACGTGTTCGAAGACGCGATCGCCGTCCGGCCGGACATCAAGACCGTGGAGGACTTGCGGGGCAAGACGATCGGGGTGTCGCGCCTGAAGGCGATCAGCGACGTGGCGGCGCGGGTGGCCCTGGAGCGCCTGGGGCTGAAGCCCGACGTGGACGTGAACTTCCGGGGCACGGGTGGCAACGCCGAATCGCTCGCGGCGCTGCAGCAGGGGTCGGCCGAGGGGGCGAGCATCAGCGTGCCGGCGCTGTTCAAGGCCGAGTCGCTCGGCTTCCCGGTGCTCGTCGACATCACCGCCATGAAGATCCCGTTCACCAATGGCTCGATCGGCACGGTCAAGAACACGATCGCCACACGGGCCGACGTGGTGGAACGGGTGCTGAAGGCGAACGCCTTGGCCACCGCGCGCTTCAAGAGCGACCCCGAGTACGCCATGCAGATCATCGGCAAGTACAGCGACATTCAGGACCAGGACGCGCTGCGAGGCACCGTCGACGTCTACCGCCCGATCCTCCAGACGGACATCTATCCGGACCGGGGCGCGCTGCAGGCGACGCTCGATGCCGAGGAGAACCCCGCGGCGCGCACGGCGACGCCCGACGACGTGGCCGACTTCAGCTTCGCGGAGAAGCTGCGGCAAAGCGGCTTCTACAACAACCTGCCGAAGTAGGCAGCAGCGTTGCTCCGCACCCTAGCGGTCTGTCCACGGTGAATTGCTGTGTGTCGGCAGCTGCCAACAGATAGCAATTTACCCGTGACGAGGTACTAGCTTCTGACGGTCCGTGCCGTATCCCGCCGCGGGCCGACGGGCGATTCCGGCGCCCAGCGGCACGGTCGCGGAGCAGGCGCGACGTACCGCCACGGATGTATAGTCGAGAGCACGGGCCGCCGAGGCAGTTTCGCCCCGCCGCGGTCACTCGGGCCAGGAGGGAGCCGTATGCTGAGCCGCCTGCCGCGATCCCTGCGCCACGCCAGCTTCGCCGCCGCCGCCGCCACGCTCTGCTCGGTGGGGCTGGCCGGCGCGCAGCTGGGCGACCCGGGCGGGCCGGGACAGGCAGTGCCCCAGCCACCGCCGCAGTGCCCCCACACGATCGCCTGCACCTACTCCGAGCACAACGCGCTGGGCGCGAACGGCGGCTACCGCTTCCAGATGCTGAACGTGTGCGGCGCGAACTGCTCGACCCAATACTGGGTCAGCGACGTGGCCAGCGGCAACTCGCTGCTCGCGCTCGATCCGGTGCGCGGCGGCGGAGTCATCGCCGTGGGGCGCGCGACGAACGACCAGGACGTCCACCCGCCGGTACGGGTGGTCCTGCCCGACTACGGCCCGAACGATCCCGCCTGCTGCCCCACGAACTACCGCGACACGACCTACACGTGGGACGCGGCGAGCGGGAGCCTGGTGCCGGGCACGCCACGGCTGATCCCGACGCAGGACGGCCCGGGCTGGGACGGGCTGCGAGAGCAGCTCCGCTCCGAGGGCTTCTTCGACGTGTTCCCGCAACAGTAGCCGCCGCCCGGCCGCGGGGTGGCGGGGACACATGTCGCCCGCGTCAGGAGCGGCGCGACGGCCCGGGAGGAGCCGTGAGTGCAACGCTCCGCAACGCCCGGAGTCACCTCATCGCGGAGCGCCGCGAGCTGCTCGCGCTGTGTCACGCGCTCGGGCCGGCGGAGTGGGAGGCCGCCAGTCTGTGCTCGGGCTGGCGCGTGCGCGACGTCGTCGCCCACGTGATCGGCGGCGAGCGCGACTGGGCTGACATCCTCCGGACCCACGGCGACGTGGATGCTGCCAACGCCCGCTCGGTAGAGCGACGCGCTGGAGTCCCCGTTCAGCAGCTTCTGGCCGAGCTAGACGAGATCGCCGCGGTCCAAGGCCTCGGGCGCTTGTTCGCGCCCGTGCTGCTGGTCGACAACTGGATCCACCAGGAAGACATTCGCCGGCCCATTGGCCGACCGCGCGCCCAGAATCCGGACCGCCTGCGATGGGTGCTCCGCTGGACGCGGGTGCTGCCCTCCGGGCGGGGCCGGTCGCTGCGGCTGGTCGCCACCGACCTCGACTACACAGCCGGAGAGGGCCCAGAGGTGCGGGGCGCGGCGGCCGACATCATCATGGCCGTCGCCGGGCGCGCCAGCGCCGCTCGCCACCTGGAGGGCGCTGGCGTGGAGTGCCTCCTCGCGTGACCCGGCCGCTTGCCCAACCCGCTATTGCCGGCGACCCGCCGGCACCGGATTTGCACTTTCCGTCCACTAGGAAGGGTGCGGCCGCAGCGCGGACGGGCCGCGATGCCGGCCGGGTCGAGAGAGCGGTGAGCGTGCAGGGCGCCACGATCGGCGATCGCTACGTCGTGGGCGAGGAGCTAGGCCAGGGGAGCGATGCTACCGTCTTCCGGGGCCAGGACCTGCGCCTGGGCCGCGACGTGGCCCTGAAGTTCCTGCGCCCGGAGCTGCAGGCCGATCCCACGTTTGTTACCCGCTTCGAGCGCGAGGCCCGTAGCGTTGCGCGGCTCGATCACCCCCACATCGTCCCGGTTTACGAGTACGGCGAGGCGCTCGGAACCCGCTACCTGGTCATGCAGTACCTGCCGGGCGGCGACCTGCGCGCCCGCCTTCGGGATGGCCCCTTGGCCGTGGAGCGCGCGCTGCGGATCGCGGCCGACATCGCGGCGGCGTTAGGGTCGGCGCACGCGCAGGGGATCGTCCACCGCGACGTGAAACCGGCCAACATCTTGCTGACCGAGGACGGCCGCGCGAAGATGACCGACTTCGGCATCGCCAAGATGCTGGACGTGCCGGCGCTCACCGCCACGGCGGCGCTCCTGGGCACGCCGCACTACCTGGCCCCCGAGCAGGCCAGCGGCGGC
>JAJPHF010000004.1 GCA_021325365.1 Pseudomonadota bacterium | reverse complement strand
AGCCCCTCGATGCTCCATGCGGCCCCCCGCCTGATAGTCGGGCCGGCCACCGAGCCGGGGCGCATCGAGTTCCACTGTCCGTTCTGCAACCTCAGCTTCCCCAAGGAGCAGAGCCCTCGCATCCGCGAGTAGCTCGCCGCGCGGGGGAGCGTCGCGCGGGATCGGCGCCAGGCGCCGGTCCCGCGCTTGCCGATTCGAGGAGAGCCCGATGCAGCTACCGCCCGTGGCGACGACGACCGTCGGCAGCTTTCCGCGGCCGTCCTGGCTCGCCGACATCGATGCCCTGGACTGGACGTTCCGCCTGGAGGGCGCTCCGCTCCGCGAAGCGCAGGACGATGCGACGATCGTGACGCTCCACGACCAGGAGCAAGCGGGGCTCGACCTGCTCACCGACGGCGAGCAGCGCCGGCCGACGTTCATCAACCACTTCCTCGGCAGTCTCGACGGCATCGACCTTGCCGACCGCCGGGCGAAAGTCATTCGGCGGCGCACCGAGCGCCAGGTGCCCCGCGTCACCGGCCCCGTGCGGCGCCGCGTCTCGGCCACCGCCGACGATCTGCGCTTCGCCCGCGCCCACACCGCGCGCCCCCTTAAGCTCGCGGTGCCGGGGCCAATGACAGTGGTGGACTCGACGTACGACGAGGTGTACGGCGATGAGGTGCGGCTGGCGATGGACGTGGCCGCCGCGCTGAACGCGGAGCTACGCGACCTGCAAGCCGCCGGCTGTGACGTGGTCCAGATCGACGAGCCGGCGATGACCCGCTACCACGAGAAGGTCGCCGCCTACGGCGCCGAGGCGCTCGACCGCTGCCTGGAGGGGATCACCATCCCCAGCATCGTGCACCTCTGCTACGGCTACCCCAACGCGGGCGGGCAGCAGCACCAGTACGAGTACCCGGCGCTGCTGGCGATGCTCATGGAAACGCGCATTGGCGGGTTCTCGGTGGAGTTCGCCCGTAGCGGCTACGACCCGGCGCTGCTCCGCGGCTGTGGCGACCGGCTGGTGATGTACGGCTGCGTCGATCCCGGTGAGGCGCCGCCCGAGCCCGTGGAGGCGGTGGTCGCGCGCGTGCGGGCCGCGCTGCCCTACGTGGACCCGGCCCGGCTGCTCCTCGCCCCCGACTGCGGCCTCATGACCATCAGCCGCGAGCTAGCGCGGGCGAAGGCGGCGCTGCTGGTCGAAAGCGCCCGCATCGTGCGCGCCGGCCTGTAGAGCTGGCGTCGGCAAGCAGGTAGTCGGCGAGCACGATGCCGAGCTTCGACCCGCCCATAGCCCCTCCCTCGCGCCGGGCGCCCCGGCTCTCGCGCGCAGTATGCCCCACGGCGACCGGCGCGGCAAGAGGCCGAGTCACTCGTAGCGCAGCGCCTCCACCGGCGCGATGCGGCCGGCCCGCCAGGCCGGCAAAGCCGCTGCCAGCAACGAGGCGCCCCAGGCCAGCACGGCGATGGCCGCGAGCTGGTCGGCGGGCACGACGAGCGGAAACTCGGGGTGGCTGCGCTGAAGGTACCGCACGACCTGGCCCGCCAGCCCGACGCCCACGGCGAGCCCGATGCCCGCCCCGGCCAGCGCCACCACCGAGCCCTCCAGCAGCAAGCTGAACTGCACGGCGCCCGCACGCATGCCTACCGCCCGCAGCATCCCGATCTGCGAGCGCCGCTCCAGCACGGCCCGTGCGCTGAGCAGGCCCACGGCCAGCACGCCGCTCACCAGTCCCAGCCCCATAAAGCCCTGCAACAGGAAGCTGAGCGGCGCCTGCACCGCCTGGCTGAGCCGCAACTCGGGGTCGACCACGCTCGCGTGCAACCCGCGGTCGCCAAACGACACGTTGAGCGCCGAGGCCGCGCGCTCGGGCGTCAGGCCGTCGCGGGTCCGCAGGTAGTAGGTCACCTGGCGGGCGGTGGGCAGCCCCGCCTGCGCGGCCATCGCCGCCGAGAGGAACACGCCGTCGCCGAGCGGGCTGCGGGGCGCGAGCACGCCGATCACTTCCAGCCGCAGCGCGCGGCCGCCGTCGCGCGCTCGCACCCAGACCGTCGCATCCGGCGCCAGCGCGTTGCCCGCCGGTCCGAAGCCGAGGCTCGCGGCCACGGTAGTGCCGACGACCGCCAGCCCTGGCTCGTCGGCCAGGGCGTTCCAGACCGCGTGGGGATCGCCGTAGCCGGCCGCCAGCGTCGTGAGGTGCGCCTCGGTGCTGCGCAGGAAGGCGTCGTCCAACACGCCCACGGTTGCGGGCTGCCAGGTCGCGCGCGGGCCAGCCAGGCGAATCAGCTCACCGCCCTGCGTGGCCACGCCGCCGATCGCCGGGAAGTCGTCAGGGCGCGCGGCGGGCGCGTCCGCGAGGGCCGCGCGGAGATCGAAGACGACTGGCGTGGTCTGGCTGGCTGGGGGCGGCACGCCGTCGGTCTGGGCGCGCAGGTCGTAGCCGGCGTTGTCGCCGTCCGGGTGGCCGTAAGCCTGGTGTGCCCCTGCCAGCAACACCGACGACACGGTGAGCGAGCAGAGCACGAGCGCGAACATAGCCATCGCCATGCCAGTGCGGAAGCGCTGCTGGCCGAGGTGCGCGGCCGCCAGGCGCCCGGTCAGGCGCAGTGCCCGTAGCGGCCGCACGAGCCAGGTGGCCGCGGCCAGCACCAAGCTCAGGTTGGCGCTCAGGCCCCAGACGGCCGCCAGCGCCATTGCGATCCCCGCCACCGGAAACATCTCGGGCGTGAGTGGCGCTCGGCCGAGGCCGAGCGCCTGCACGGCGCGGCTCGGCTCCCACCACAGGGCGAGCAGCCCCAGGCTTGCCAGAGTGGCGAGCAGCGGATGGAGATCCGGGGATCGGCGATAAGAGGCCCGACCACGCCGCGCTCCGGCCCCGATCCTCCTCCCCCCAATACCCACCCCCCACGCCAGCGCCCGCTCGGCCGCGAGCACCAACGCGCTCAGCCCGAGGGACAGCGGCAGCAAAAGCTGAGCGTGCTGGCCCAGGTTGAGGAGGCCCGCCCCGAGCGCAACCAGCGCGACGGCGAGCAACGGTTGGAGCCAGACGGCCGTGCGCCCGGCGGGCTCGGCCAGGTTGCGCATGGCCGCGGCGATGTTCAAGCGGCTCGTCCACCAAGCCGAAAGCCCGATCGTCAGCAGGGATAGTAGCAGCCCAAGCGTAAAGGCGAAGGCGAGGCTGTGCGGCTCGACGTGCGGGCGGACGCTGAGCCCCAGTGGCGTGAGCGCCGTCTGCAGCACGGCGACTAGCGCCTGGCCGATGCCCAGGCCCGCCGCCACGCCGGCCAGTGCCGCGCCGAGTGCGTACACCAGTCCTTCGACCAGCAGCATCGCCGTCAGGTCGCGCTGGCGCGCGCCGAGCGCGCGCGCCACGCCCATTTCGGTGCGCCGCCCCGCCGCCATTAGCACGAAGACGAGAAACACCAGCATCAGCCCGGTGGCGATGGAGAACGCGCCCAGCACGACAAAGATGCTGGTCAGGATGCTGGCGTACTGGTCGGCGCGCTCCTGGGCTACGCGCTTCAACTCCAGCACCCGCACCCCGCCGGCGGCATTCAGCGCCCCGAACAGCTCCCGGCGCTCGGCGCCCTGGGGCAGCCGCAGCGCCACGACGCCCAGCCGCGCGGCCGTCTCGGGATCGGCGATAGCATCGGCGATCAGGGCGCGCGCTTCCGGCTCGGGCGCGGCCAGCGCGTCGCGCACGCGCGCTAGCCGCTCGCCATCAGGCCCGCGTAGGTCCGCCGCCAGCGCCGCGATGCCGCGCCGCACTGGCTCGTGCCGCAGCGCCGCCAGCGCGCGCTCGGCCGCCGCGTCGTCGATCAGCCGCGTCCGCAGCAGCCCCGCCGCCTCGGCGCTGCGCTCGACGGAATTGGCGCGGTCGCCGCGGTTCACGACGAGAATCTGGTTCACCTGCCCAGCGTGGTCCAGCTGGGCTTGCAGGGCCGGCAGCGGCGCGATGATCGTGGGGCGCGCGCCGCCCAGGTCGCTGGCAGCGTAGATCGCCGCCAGGCGCAGCTCGATGGTATGGTCGCCAATGCGCGCCTGCAAGCGGTCGCCCACGCTGGCGCCCAGCTGCGTGGCGGCTTCCTGGTTGACCAGCAGGTCATCCGGGGCCAGGTCGGCCAGGCTCAGCGCCGCACCGTCGAGATCGGCTAGCGTGCCCATAGCGGGCGGGAAATCGGCGGGTAGGCCGAGGACGTTCGTGTCGGGCAGCAGCTGCTGAGTCGTCAGGTCGACGAGCGTGGCCTGCTCGACGATGGCCGGCACGAGCGCCGCTATCGGCCCGTCGCCCAGTCCCGCGGCCAGTTGGTCGCGCACCGCGGCGTCGAAGTAGCCGCTGCCGGCCGTGAGTGGCGCCCCCTTCGCCACCGCCTCGAACCAGCGGCGGTTCTGGCCGCGCGGGCCCAGCCAGGACTGGACGACCACCTCGTCCACCCGGCCTAGGCTGTCGGCCACCAGCGAGCGCACCGTAAAGGTCATCGTGTCGCCGGTGAACAGGGCGCTGGTCACGACGGCCGTGCCGAGCGCCAGGCCGGCCACCACCAGCAGCGATGAGCCGGGTCGGCGCGGCACGTTGCGCAGGCCGAGGCGCCACAGCACCGGTCGCCGCCACACGACGGCCAGCAGCGCCGCGACAATGGCGGCGCTCGCCAGGCCCGCGCTGAGCGCGAGCCGCTCGATGGGAACGCCGAACAGGGACTCCATGCGGGGATACCCCTCAGCCTCGGCCAGGACGCTAGTCGGTCCGCGCTCCGCCGGCCGAGGCCGCCAGGTCCGCCTCGCCCGCGTCCACGATCTGTCCATCGCGCATAGTGATGCGCCGGTGGGCGCGGCGGGCCACCTCGGGCGCGTGCGTCACGATGACCAGCGTCTGCTCCAGCTCGCGGTTCAAGCGTTCCATCAGGTCGAGAATCTCGGCGGCGGCCTCGCTGTCGAGGTTGCCGGTCGGCTCGTCGGCCCACACGATGGCCGGCCGCGTGACCAGCGCGCGCGCGATCGCCACGCGTTGCTGCTGGCCGCCCGATAGCTCGGCCGGGCGGTGCGCGGCGCGGTGCGTCAGCCCCACCTCCGCGAGCGCCGCCTGCGCCCGGCGCCGCGCCGCGCGCTCGCGCTCGCCCGCCAGCAAGAGCGGCAGCTCGACGTTCTCGACGGCGCTCAAGACCGGCAGCAGGTTGTACGCTTGGAAAACGAAGCCCATGCGGCGGGCACGGTAGGTGGCGCGCGCGTCGTCGCTCAGCGCGCGCAGCGACCGTCCCTCGACCCGCACGTCGCCGCCGTCGATCGTGTCGAGGCCCGCCAGGCAGTTCAGCAGCGTGGTCTTGCCGCAACCGCTCGGCCCCATGATGGCGACCATCTCGCCGCGCCGCACGGCGAAGTCCACGCCGCGCAGCGCCGGCACGCGCAGCGCACCGCGCTGGTAGCTCTTCCGCAGCCCCCGCGCCTCCACGATCCACGGGGAACCTATCCCCCCTGCCCCCCTCCCGATGCGGGAAGGGGGAGAATCGGCGTCAGCTCTGCCGACTCCCCCGGTGCTCTCGCGGCGAGACAGGGTAGGACCCAGCGCCGGCGCCACCGGCTCCCCCCTTCCTTCGAAGGGAAGGGGGGCCGGGGGGGTTAGGTCGTTCACGGCAGCAGCCGATTCGCTTGAATGGTCGCCCACATCACCTCCGCCAGCCGACGGTGGCCCTCCGTGCTCGGGTGGAAGCCATCGGCGCCCACCAGATCGGGGCGCCGCGCCAGCTCCGGCCCTAGCTCGTACAGGTCCACGAGCGTCGCGCCATGGCGCTCGACGCTGCCGGCGATCGCCGCGTTCCAGCGCGTTAGCTCGGCGCTCAGCAGGTCGCGCGGGATCTGGTCGTACAGCGGCACCGCCATGAGGTTCGGCAGGTTGGCGACCAGCACGTGCGCCGTCGTCTGCGTCGTCAGCGCGTCCAGCAGCGTGTCGAGCTGCGCCGTGTACTGGTCGAGCGGTACACGGGCATTGAAGTCGTTGACCGCTAGCCAGACGGTGACGATATCGGGCGCGGCGTCGAGCGCGACAGGGAGCTGCTGGGCGAGCGCATCGCGCAGCAGACTGCCGCTAATCCCGAGGTTGACGAGTCGCGTGCCCGGGGGCATGTCGCCCGCCAGCACGGCAACCCAGCTCTCGTGGCTGGGATCGGTAGCGCCGATGCCTACGGCATCAGAGGCGCCCAGCGCCACGTAGACGAGCGGCTTGGGCGGCGGTGCGACGTCGAGCGTCGGCGCCACGCACGCGGTCAGGCCGAGCGCGAGCGCGAGTGGCGTGACGAGCAACACCTTAATCGACAGTCGCCAGGGCGCGCTCCAGCGCGCCAGCAATCGCCAGGAAAACACTGTTGCTCCAAACGGCAAGCGCCGGCACCAGACTCGATTGGGGCCGGGAGTTAGAGAATTCTAATCGATGACTACCCCGCGCCCCACGATTGTGAGCAATGGTCGCCCGGACATACGGTTCAGCGCGCGGTTCAGCGGCTGGCGGCGCGGAATACGAGCGCCGCGGCCCCGACGACGCCGGCCTGGCGGCCGAGGGCCGCGGGGAGCACGGAGAGATCGCGCGTGAACGCGAGGCAGGCGCGGCGAGCCAGTTCGGCGCGCAGCGGGTCGAACAGCAGCGTGCCCGCCTGGCTCACGCCGCCACCGATCACGACACGGTCCAGGTCCACAAGCGCCGCCGCGCTGGCGATACCCCGCCCGAGCGCGTGCCCGGCGCGACGGAAGAGCGACCGGGCTAGCGGGTCACCGGCCCGCGCTGCCGCCGCCACTGCCTCTGCCGTGAGCGGCGTGACAGCCGCGAGCGCCGAGGGCGTGCCGTGCCGCACCGCGGCCGCGGCTGCCCGCGCGATCGCGGGGCCAGCCGCGAGCGCCTCGACGCAGCCGCGCGCCCCGCAGGCGCAGCGCGGCCCGCTCGCCGCCCCGATGACGTGCCCGATATGCCCCGCGTTGCCGTGCGCGCCGGGCAGCAGCCGCCCGTCCACGACGAGGCCTCCGCCCACCCCGGTCGAGACGACCATGCCCAGCAGGCAGCGCGCGCCCTGGCCGGCGCCTCGCCAGTGCTCGCCGAGCGCCATTGCCTTCGCGTCGTTGTCCACGACCGTCGGCAAGCCATAGGTCGCGATCAAGCGATCGCGCAGCGGGAAGTCGCGCCAGCCCGGCATGTTCAACGGCGAGACGATGCCCTCGGGGTAGTGCATCGGCCCGCCGCAACCCACGCCGATGCCGACCAGCCCCGTGGTAGGCGTGGCGGCGCGCTCCAGGCAGCGATCGACCGCCGCGCGCAGCGCGCGGAAAATCGTCTCGGCGTCGGCGGGCGGCGTCGGCACCTCGACGTGGCCCGCGACCGTGCCGCTGTCCTCCACCACGGCCGCCGCTAGCTTTGTGCCGCCCACGTCGAGCGCCAGCACCCGCTCTGGCGCACCCACCCCGACCCCCGCCCTATCCGTCACGGCCGCTCCCGCGTGTTTCGTCCGCCCTGCTTGCTCGTGTTATAACCTCAGCGCTTGCACCCAGTTGAAACTCTGGGTGAGGATTGAAACAACATGATCAAGCGCGAGTTGTGCGCGCTCATCGCCGACGCGATTGCCCGCGCGCAGGCGGCCGGGGCGCTGCCCAAGACGGCGGTGCCCGAGATTACCCTCGAGCCGCCGCGGCGCGAGGAGTGGGGCGACTACGCCTGCTCGGTCGCGCTCAAGATGGCGCGCGGCGCGAACATGAAGCCCATGGACGTCGCCACGGCTATCGCGAACCAGTTGGGCGGCGAGCACCTGCCGGCGGCGGTCGCCGCGGTCGAAGTAGCGCCCCCGGGGTTCCTGAACATTCACCTGAGCCCCGACTGGCTGCGTCAGCAGGTCGACGCCATCGTCGCGGCGGGCGCGCGCTACGGCGAGGTGCCGCTCGGCGACGGTCGCGCGGTGCAGGTCGAGTACGTGAGCGCCAACCCCACCGGGCCGCTGCACGTGGGGGCGGGGCGCGGCGCGGCCCTCGGCGACACGCTGGCGAACGTGCTCGCCCACGCAGGCTACGCCGTTCAGCGCGAATACTACATCAACGACGCCGGCGCGCGGATGGACGCCTTCTATGGCAGCGTCTACGCGCTCTACGCGCAGCAGTTCGGCCTCCCAGAGGAGGTACCGGCCGACGGCTACCCCGGCGAGTACATGGTCGAGCTGGCGCAAGGGCTGGCACGCGAGTACGGCCGGCGCTTCCTGGAGCTGCCGCGCGCCGAGGCGCAGGCGGAGCTGGGACGGCTCGGTATGGCCCGGCTGCTCGACGGCATTCGCGCCGACCTGGCCGAGATGGGGGTCCGCTTCGACGACTGGTACTCTGAGCAGAGCCTGTTCGACCGCGGCCTGGTGGCCGAGGCGCTGGACCGGCTGCGCGCCCAGGGCTACGTGGCCGAGCGTGAGGGCGCCGTCTGGTTCACGTCGTCCGACCTGGGCGAGGACAAGGACAACGTGCTCATCCGCTCGAACGGCGTGCCCACCTACTTCGCCTCCGACATCGCCTACCACTACGACAAACTGGTGCGCCGCGGCTTCGACACGGCCATCGACATCTGGGGCGCCGACCACCAGGGCCACGTGCCGCGGATGCGGGCCGTCCTCACGGCCCTCGGCCTCGACCCCGATCGGCTGCGCGTCGTCGTCTACCAGCTCGTGAACCTGGTGCGCGAGGGCAAGCCCGTGCGCATGGGCAAGCGCACGGGCACGTTCGTGACGCTGCGCGAGGTGCTGCGCGAGGTCGGGTCCGACGCCGTGCGCTTCTTCCTGGTGATGCGCTCGGCCGACGCGATGATGGACTTCGACCTCGATCTGGCCAAGGAGCAGAGCAATAAGAACCCTGTCTACTACGTGCAGTACGCCCACGCGCGCTGCGCCGGCATTCTGGCGCGGGCGCGAGAGCGCGCGGAGCCGCTCGACCCCGCCGGCGGCGATGTCCGCCTGCTGACGCACGACGCCGAGCTGGCGCTGATCCGCAAGATGACGCGCTTGCCGGAAGTCGTCGAGGCGGCGGCGGTGGGCCTCGCGCCGCACTCGCTGCCCTACTATGCTATGGAGCTGGCCACGCTCTTGAACGCCTTCTACGACACCGACGAGTGCCGCGTGCTGGGCGAGCAGATCGACCCGGCACTGAGCCGCGCGCGGCTGAAGCTCGTCGCGGCGTGCCAGATCGTCCTCGCCAATACCCTCCGGCTCATCGGCGTGGAAGCGCCGGAGCAGATGTAGCCACGCTCCAGGGCACCGGTGCCCGGGCGGCGGGCCAGGCGTCACGCTTTTGTACCCAGCGCACAAGACGCGGGACGCCGCGAGCGCTGATGCGCTAGAATCAAGTGGACATACGCCGCCCGCAGCCCTGCATCCGCGGGCCGCGCCCAGCATCGGATCACCGCCACCTGCTGGAGGGCTCCGCGTGAGCAAGACTTAGCGGTGGGGGACATCATACGGCGTAACGAGCCGCCTCGGCGGCTACCAACCGCGGGGACACCCTTGCGGCCCATCGCCGGGGGCGCGGAAGAGACGCGTATCGCGCGATGGATGGAGCAGGCCGGCTCCCATCAGACCCGCGCCCTGATGTGGCTACGGCGGACGCGCGACCCGGCCGCCGGGCCCCAGCCGACAGCCCAGCGCCGCGAGTTCCTGATGCGCGCGCTCGAGCACCTCGTCTCGGCGCGGCGGCTGCTGGAGCGTGCCCGCGACGCGACCCAGGACCCCAACCTCCTGGCCATCCTCGAAGAGCACCTTGCGCGCCTGGCCACCACGGCCGCTAGCACCGAGCGCCTGCTGCACCAGATCGACGCCGCACGGGGACAATAACCTACCCCCGGGGTAGCAGTCCCGGCAGACGGCTTTCGAGGTAGCGGCGCGTGACGACGCCAAGCCGCACGTCGCGGATGACGCCCGTGGCGTCGATGAGGTAGCTGCTGGGGAGTGCCTGCACGTTATACGCCTTGTAGGTCTCGCCGCGGCGGTCGGCCAGTAGCGGTAGATCGAGATCCAGCTCCTCGCCAAAGGCGCGAATGCTCGGCGCGTCTTCGAGCACGTTCACCGCGAGCACCCGGAAGCCGGCGTCGCGATAGTCGCGGGCAAGCTGGTCCAGCTCGGGCATCTCCGCGCGGCACGGCTCGCACCAGGTGGCCCAGAAGTTCACCAGTACGACCTGGCCACGCAGGTCGTCGAGGCTGTAGGTCACGCCGTTCGGGTCGCTTAGCGTGAAGGAGGGGGCGGGCTTGCCGATCTGGGCCGCGGCGCTCGCCCGCAATACGCTGTCGAGCGATCCCCAGCCGGTCTCCGCGGGACCGGCCGTGAGCCGCGCCCAGACGATCCAGGCAGCCCCTACCGCGCTGAGCGCCAGCACGACCGCCCAGGTGGCGGGCGCGATTCGGCGCCAAGGGGGCACAGCAACCGGGGAGGCCGGCGCCGCCGTAGGGTCACCGCTCGGCGGAAGCTCGTCCGCCGGCGGCTCGCTCAGGTCGCGCTGGTGCCCGGCGGCAGATGCGGCCATTAGAGGTTCGGCCGCGTCGCTACTTGGCCTCGCGGTGGGGGGTGTGCTTCCGACAGCGCGGGCAGAACTTGTTGAGCGTCATGCGATCCGGATCGTTCCGCTTGTTCTTCTCGGTATGATAGGTCCGCTCGTGGCAATCCTGGCACGCGAGCGTGATCAGGATGCGGTCAGCCTTCTTAGCCATGGTTGCTACGCTCCAGTCCTCAGCGATCAGCCGTCAGCGGTTGGCTAAGGGCCATGACCTTCGCTGATGGCTGACGGCTGATCGCTTGCCTACTGCTGGATGGAAGTGACGACGCCGGCGCCGACGGTGCGGCCGCCCTCGCGGATGGCAAACCGCAGCCCTTCCTCCACCGCCACCGGCGTGATCAGCTCGATCT
>JAJPHF010000010.1 GCA_021325365.1 Pseudomonadota bacterium | reverse complement strand
CCTCGCCGCCGCCGTGCGGATGGTCGCGCGGGTTCATCGCCGCGCCGCGCACGTGCGGGCGCCGCCCGAGCCAGCGGCTCCGGCCCGCCTTCCCGATCTTGACCGTCGCGTGCTCGGGGTTGCCCACCTGGCCGATCGTGGCCATGCAGGTGATGTGAACGCGCCGCATCTCGCCCGAGGGCAGCCGCAGCGTGGCCCAGTTGCCCTCTTTCGCCATCAGCTGCGCGCCCACCCCGGCGCTGCGCACCATCTGGGCGCCGCGGCCCGGGTGCAGCTCCACGTTGTGTACGACAGTACCCGTGGGGATGTCGCGGAGGGCGAGCGCATTGCCCGCCGACAGCTCGGCCTCGGGGCCGGACATCAGCCGCTGGCCGACACGGACCCCGACCGGTGCGATGATGTACCGCTTCTCGCCGTCCTCGTATTCGAGCAGGGCGATACGCGCCGAGCGGTTGGGGTCGTACTCGATGGTGCGGACCTGCGCGGCGATGCCGAGCTTGTTCCGCTTCCAGTCAATGATACGGTATAGGCGCTTCGCGCCGCCGCCCCGGTGGCGCGTCGTGATCCGGCCCTGGTTGTTGCGGCCGCCGGTCTTCTTGAGCGGCTCCGTCAGCCGCTTGTAGGGCTTGGTGGCCGTGATCTCCTCGAAGGTGTAGCCACTCATCCCCCGCCGGCCGGGCGAGGTCGGCTTGTATTGTTGGGTTGGCACGCTACACCCCCTCGTACAGCTCGATGCGGTTGCCGGGCTTCAAGGTCACGATCGCCTTCTTCCAGCTGCGCGTCATGCCCGACGTGCGGCGGCGCCCCGGCGAGTGGCGGAGCTTGCCCTTCACGTTCAGCACGTTCACGTGCAGGACCTCGACCTTGAACACTTCCTCGACCGCGCGCTTCACGTCTAGCTTGTTCGCGTCCGTGGCCACCTCGAAGATGTACTTGCCCTCCGTATTGAGCATCGTGTTCTTCTCGGTGATTAGCGGTCGGCGCAGGATCTCGTAGCTATGGAGCATTGGGCGCCTCCTCGTTCGCGGCCGTGCCCGCGTCGCCCGCGGGCAGCTCCGGCGGCGCCTCGCTCAGCGTCGCGCCCGGCAGGACGTGGTCGCTCGGCGGGGGCGTCGCGGCCCCGGTCGCACCAGCCGCGCGGCCGCGACGGGGCGCCGGGCTTGCGGCGGGAGCCGCCTGCGACGTGGCGCTGGCCTTATGGCGGTCGCTCGTCAGCGTGCGCGTCAGCGCCTCGATGGCGTCGACCGTCAGCACGAGCCACTGGTGGTTCAGCACGTCCAGCAGGTTCGTGCTGCCCGGCGCCACCGCGCGCACCTTCGGCAGGTTCGCCGCGGCGCGCTTGATCTGTTCATCCGGGCCGCCCAGCACCACGAGCGCGCTGCCCGTCGCGCCGATCGTCGTCAGCGCCGCCTTCATCTCGCGCGTCTTCGGCGCAGGCAAGGTGAAGTTGTCGATGACCACCACCTCGCCGTCACGCAGCTTCGCCGACAGGGCGGAGCGGAGCGCCAGACGGCGCATCTTGCGCGGCAGGTCCTGGTGGTACGAGCGCGGCTTGGGACCGAACACGATCCCGCCGCCCCGCCAGTGCGGCGCGCGCGTCGAGCCCTGGCGCGCGCGGCCGGTGCCCTTCTGGCGCCACGGCTTCTTGCCGCCGCCGGCCACCTCGCCGCGCGTCTTCGTGCTGTGCGTGCCCTTGCGCTGGTTGGCCAGCTGCGCGACCACGGCCTGGTGCATCACGGCCATGTTCGGCTCGAGCCCGAAGACACGCTCGTCGAGGTCGAGCTGGCGCAGCACCTTGCCGGCCATGTCGCGCACATCCACCTGGGTCACGGCGTCCTCCGGCTCTTGCGTATCAGCAGCAGCCCGTTCCGGGCGCCGGGCACCGCCCCCTTGAGCGCCAGCAGGTTGCGCTCGGGGTCCACCTGCATCACTTCGAGGCCCTGCACGGTCACGCGGTCGCCGCCCATACGGCCTGCCATGCGCATGCCCTTGAACACGCGGCCCGGCGTCGTGCCGCTGCCCACCGAGCCGGGCGCGCGGTGCCGGTCCGACTGGCCGTGGGTCTTCGGGCCGCCGCGGAAGCCGTGGCGCTTCACTACCCCGGCGAAGCCGTGGCCCTTGGAGGTGCCCGTGACGTCCACGAGCTGGCCCGGCTGCAGCATGCTCACGTCGATCTTCGTGCCGACCGCAACGGCCTCGCCCTCGTCCAGCGGCACCTCGCGCAGGTGGCGCAGCTTGGGCGTCGCCTTCAGGTGGCCCTGCTCGGCGCGGTTGAGGCGCTTGGTCTCTTCGAAGCCGATCTGCGCGGCGCTGTAGCCGTCGCGCTCGGGCGTCCGCAGCTGCGTCACCCAGCACGGCCCCGCCTGCACGAGCGTCAGCGCCACCGCGCGGCCGCTGTCGTCGAACGCCTGGGTCATGCCCAGCTTGCGTCCTAGTAGTCCGCGTACCATCTGGTGTCCTCAGCAATTCAGCGTCAGAGGTCAGGAGCGACGGTCAGCGCAGTACGCTTTGCCGACCGCCGACGACCGACAGTGACGTTCGTAACCGGGGGTTTGGGGGTGTCCCCCAACCTCCCGCTCTTCTAGAGCTTGATCTCGATGTCCACGCCCGCCGGCACGTTCAGCCGCATGAGCTGATCGACGGTGCGCGGCGTCGGGTCGAGCACGTCGATCAGGCGCTTGTGCGTGCGCATCTCGAACTGCTCGCGCGAGTCCTTGTCGATGAACGGCGAGCGAATCACCGTGTACTTCTCGATCCGCGTCGGCAGCGGCACCGGGCCGGCCACCGTCGCGCCCGTGCGCTCGGCCGTCTCGACGATCTGCGCCGCCGACTGGTCCAGAATCTTGTGATCGAACGCCTTTAGGCGGATGCGGATGCGCTGTCTAGCCATTCGCTTCTTCTCTTCTGGGCGCAGCGAGCGGCGCCGAAAATTTGTGAGAGGCGGGGAGCGTGCTCCCCGCCTCTCCTAACTACTGCTGGATGGAAGTGACGACGCCGGCGCCGACGGTGCGGCCGCCCTCGCGGATGGCAAACCGCAGCCCTTCCTCCACCGCCACCGGCGTGATCAGCTCGATCT
>JAJPHF010000050.1 GCA_021325365.1 Pseudomonadota bacterium | reverse complement strand
GCACGATGGTGGTGAAGCAGACGAGCCCTCACCCCCAACCCCTCTCCCAGAGGGAGAGGGGAGCTGACGTACTCCCTCTCCCCCTGGGAGAGGGCCGGGGTGAGGGCGCGCCCCCGGTCGACCCGATCACCGCCGAGATCGTGCGGAGCGCGCTGGTGGCCATCACCGACGAGATGAAGACCAATCTCATGCGCACCGCCTACAACATGATCATCTACGAGTCGCTCGACTTCACCGTGGGCCTCTTCGACGCCGACGGCAACACCATCTCCATCGGCCTCGGCCTCCCCATGTTCATTCGCGGCCTCTCCGACGCCATCAAGGCCAAGCTCGCCCACTACGGCCAGGCCAACATCCGCCCCGGCGACATCCTCCTCACCAACGACTCCTACATCATGGGCTCCCACCTCAACCACATGATCTTCACGCTCCCCATCTTCTGGGAGGGGGAGCTAGTGGCCTTTAGCGCCTCGATGGGGCACTGGCAGGACGTGGGCGGCACGCTCCGGGGCACCACGACGGATATCTACGAGGAAGGCCTCCAGCTGCCGATCGTGAAGATCTACCGCGAAGGCCAGGTGAACGCGGAGCTAGTCGAGATCATCAAGAGCAACGTGCGCTTCCCCGACCTGGCGATGGGCGACTTCCGGGCGCAGATCGCCTCCATCAAGACCGGGGAGCGCCGGGTAGTCCAGCTCCTCCAGCGCCACGGGCGGGACGCGGTGCTCGGCAGCATCCAGCACCTGTTCGCCTACAGTGCCGAGGTGGCCCGCCAGGCCGTCCAGGCGATCCCCGACGGCGTCTACGAGGCGGAGAGCTTCATGGACGACGACGGCGTGCGGCTCGGCCAGCCGATTCCGCTCCGGGTCCGGGTGCGCGTCGCGGGCGACCGCATGACGGTGGACCTGAGCCGCGTAAGCCGCCAGGTGGCCGGCTACTTCAACTCCGGGAAGACGGCCGGCCGCTCCGCCGCCCAGGTCGCTTTCAAGTGCCTGACCTCGCCGCTGCTCCTGCCGATCAACGACGGCTCGTTCGCGCCGCTCGACGTCGTCCTGCCGCCGGGCCACGTGGTTTCGGCCACCAAGCCAGCGGCCGTCCGCAAGTGGCAGACGATCCCCATGACCCTCGTGGACACGATCATCCGGGCGCTGGCGCCTGCCATGCCCGACAAGGTCGCCGCCGGCCACCACGCCGACCTCTTGCTCGTGAACACCTTTGGCACCGACCCGCGCACCGGGCGCTTTACCGTGGGCCACGCCGGCAATCCCGGCGGGGGCTGGGGAGCCAAGCCCGACAGCGACGGCATGAGCGCCGTGGTCTGCATCAACGACGGCGACACGCACAACACCCCCGTCGAGGCCACCGAGGCCAAAACGCCCTACGTGATCGAGGAGTACAGCCTGCTGCCGGACACGGGCGGTCCCGGCCGCCAGCGGGGCGGCCTGGGCGTCCGGCGCGTGACCCGCGTGCTCGGCGACCTGGCCGTGAACAGCTTCACCGAGCGGACGCAGTGCGCCCCGTGGGGCTTGTTCGGGGGGCGGGAGGGCCGGGCCAACCGCATCGCCGTGCGGCGCCGCGACGGCACCGTGGAGCAGTTCACGAACGGGAAGCTCAACGCCTACCGCCTCGCGGCGGGCGACGCCATCGTCATCGACGCCGGCGGGGGCGGCGGCTACGGTCCCGCCTGGGAGCGGCCGGCCGAGCGCGTCCAGGCCGACGTGCGCGAGGGCTACGTCTCGCTCCAGGCGGCCCGCGACGACTACGGCGTCGTCCTCGACCCGCGGACCCTGGCCCTCGACGAAGCCGCCACGACCGCCCGTCGCGCCGACCTCGCCGCCGCCCACCGCGCGGACCGCGACGGCTCGCCTTGAACGCCGCTGCCGCAGACCCCACCTGCCCAGGTCACGCCGAATCCGCTTCCGCCTACCGCTCGGCCTGGCGGGCGCGCTCCAGGTAGCTCAGGTCCATGTACTTGGTCGGGGGCGGCAGCGGCGGACTGAGCAGCCCGACCTCGGCCATGCTGTCGATCACGGCCTGGACGCCCGACGTGCTGAGGTCGCCGTCCTTGGGGATCGCCTGCGTCTGCGTGACGAGGAGATCGTAGGTCCGGCGTCCCTCCTCC
This sequence comes from Pseudomonadota bacterium, assembly GCA_021325365.1. Next base: position 2,163 of record JAJPHF010000050.1, on the reverse strand, counting down.
GGCGTCATCTTCAGCACGTCGACCGTGATCTGGGCCGCCGCGTCGCGGTTCGCGGGATCGTACAGCCAGCGGTCGGCCTCGATGATGGCGCGCAGATAGCGCACCACGACGTCGCTGTTCTGCTGTGCCCAGTCGCGGCGCACGGTCATCACGTCGAGCGGATACTCGGGCACCACGTCCGAGCTAAGCCCCAGGCTCTTGTACCCATCCGCCACCAGCCGAAAGTCCTGCGGCTGGCCGATCAGCGCCGCGGCGGCGGTGCCGTTCTGCACGGCCGCCGCGCGGTTCGCCGTGCCCCCGACGGTGATGAAGCTATAGTCGTCGGGCTGGAGGCCGTGGGCGGCGAGCATGCGCTTGAGGATGACCGTGCTGCCGTCCTGGGGGCCGATTACCGCCAGCGTCTTGCCCCGCAGGTCGTCGTAGCCCTGCACGTCCTTGCCGGCGACGAGCTGGTAGGCCATCTTGTTGATCTCGCCGGCGATCATCGCGAGGTCGGCGCCCGAGCCGCCGCGCTCGACGGCATTGATGACGCTGTCGCCGGATGGCCCGCCGATGTTCACCGAGCCGGAGACCAGCGCCTGGATCGCGCGCGCGGCATCCCCCGCGGAGCTAAACTCCACCTCGAGGTTCTGCCGCTCGAAGAAGCCCTCCTGCTGAGCCACGTACTCGTGCCAGTAGTTCACGATCGGCACGACGGTGATGTACTCGACGTGGGCGCGCGCGGGCGGGGCGGAGGGCTGCGCCGCGGGGCTAGCTGTCGTGGCGACCGTGGGCTGGGCGGGGCCGCTCGGCGCGGCGGCTGGCCCTTGACAGGCGACGAGGGCGAGGCCGGCGAGGCCCACGAGCGCGGCGCGGGGCGAGCCGCGAAGCATGACAACTCTCCTAACCGTCAGCGCCGTCGCCGGGAGCGCGGTGGGGCGAGCTGCCAGTGGTCCCCGCCCGCGCCCGCCGGAATAGAGCCCCCTGAGCGGCTCTCATCATACGCCGCGGCCAGCACGGGGTCAACCGCTTCGCGGGGCCGGGGTGCCCCTTAGAGCAGCTTGCGCACAAGGTGAGCAGCCAGCGTTTCGTAGGGGCGGGTCTCATGCCCGCCCGCGGCCTGTGGCGCGGCATCCGGCCAGCGCCACTGCCGCCGCCCCCGCATCGGCCGCCCGCTCAGTCTGGCTGCAATCCGCTGTAGAATGTTGCGGCCGCGCTCGAGGTTGGCTCGCAGCAACGGTCGGCGCCTCCCTGAGCGCAAAAAAGCAAGGGGCACCCGCGGGGCTGGGCGGGTGGACGATGCTACCGGCGGCCGCTCCGTCAGGAGCGCGGCGCAGCCGCGCTCGCGGCGCCGCGTGGTTGCCTCAGGCCCAGTGCTCGACGAGCGCCGCGAGGAGGAGCAGCGCGGCGGCAACGGCCGCGTAGGGCAGCCCCTGGAGGCGCAGCCAGGCAGCGACGAGGACGAGCCCGAGCACCCCGGCGGCCGCGAGCGCGAGCAGCAGCGCGCTGGCCCGGTGCCGCGAGTCCGCGGCGAGCGCGCAGGCGACCGCGATGAGCCCGCCCGTGGCAAGGAGCAGCATGGCCACGTGAATCACGACGCTGGCGCTGCCCAGCACCTCGATATAGCCCAGGTAGAGCGCGCCCAGCCCAAACGCGCCGAGCGTCGCCGCGGCGGTCCGCATCCGGTCGCGCGGGGGACGCTGGACGGCTGGCTCCATCGACCTCGTCTCCTTCCGCTCCACCTAGCGGCACCAGCGTAGCATACGGCCGCCCCCGCACCCAAGCGGCCCGCGGCCCGCCACCACGCGCACTGCCCGGGCGTGCCCGCTTGGGGCATCCCCGGCATCTTGCAGCCAGTCCCGCGGCCCCTCCATAGGCACGTCTGGCCTCACGCCTGCTCGTCGCGGGGCCCTGCCCGGCCCCCGCCCCCGGACGATCGCCCCCCGCCAATGCCTTCTCTTGTAGAGGCGCTGCTTGCTGCGCCCTGCTCGGTCGGCCAATCGGGCGGTGTCCTAGCGAATCCGGCCAGGGACGCCCCTCCCCCTCTCCCCCTGGGAGAGGGTCGGGGTGAGGGCCGGTCCCTCCCCCTCTCCCCCTGGGAGAGGGTCGGGGTGAGGGCCCGCCCCGGTAGGGCAGCCGCCGGATCGGAGCAGCCCAGCGGTTGCCGACCGCTCACCCAGGCTG
>JAJPHF010000126.1 GCA_021325365.1 Pseudomonadota bacterium | reverse complement strand
TGCTAGGCCGGGCGCGGGTTGGCGCGTGCTCCTCGGGCGCGGAAGGTCGCATCGTTTGCCCCGTACGATACTCCCTCGATGGCTCGCGGCGGGCCGGGCCGGCGGGGGGAGGCCCCGGGCCGGGCGCGGAGAGAGGCGTGTACGGGGAATGCCGGCGACCACGTCGCACCGGGAGGCAGGCGCTCTCCTGCGCGCCTCGCGGCCTCTCACTATAGAAGCTATCGGCGGGGGGCGGGCGTCCGGCTCAGCCAGCCGGGCCGCGAAACGAGCGCGAAAGGCGGGGGGCACTCTGGATTCCTCTCATATTGCTTCAGCTCGCCGGTGGAGGCGCCAGCGGGCCCAATAGCGTGGCCTCATCCTCAGGCGTCACGTTAAGCGGGCGAGTGCTGGACCCGTCGGGCAACGGCATTCCCAATCAGACCGTCGGCCTGGCCCCCGCCGGCAGCTCGGATTGGACGACGACCACTACCTCCAGCACCGGCGCTTATTCCTTCCAGGTGGCGCCCGGCAACTATTCCGTTCAGGTCAACGCTTATAACAACAGCCCGTCGATCAACGCCCCGCAGTCGTACTATATCGACCCTGACCCATCCTCCCCTTCTTCCCTGGCCCTCAGCCAAAACACGACGATGGACATCTCGCTGCCGGTCAAGCGAGTCAGCGTGCATGTCCAGGACTCTAATGGCAACCCGCAGTCCGGTGTAGTTCTGAGCGTGGGCGGCGTCTATAGCCCCAACTTGCCGATTGGTACACTCACTGGCTACGGCTATAGTGGGTACTCCAAAACCGCCACAGCTCCTTTGACCACCAACGCCGCCGGTGATGCCTCGCTCTGGCTCTTCCCTACGCCGGGCGCTCCCAACAACACTCCCTACGCCATCACCGCTACCCCGCCCGCCTGGAGCCCCTACGTGGCAGCCAGCATCACCAACGTGAGCGTCGTAGCCGACACAGCAGAAACGATCACGATTCCCTTCGTCCATGATCCACCAGTCACGGCCGCGAGCACGAGTCCCGCGCCTGATGCGCAGGGGCAATATTCGGGGCCAGTGACGGTCACGCTGTCCCGCAGCGTCTACAGCGGCTTTACGGCGAACACGTACTACAGGGTTGACCAGGGCTCTCAGCAAACATACTCTGCCCCGTTCACTGTGTCGGGGACCGGGACGCACTCCGTGCAGTACTGGTCCGTGGATAACGCGGGCGTGTACGAGACCGCGAAGCTGCAGGTCATTAACATCGTGGCACCGACCGGCACACCTACCTCGACGAGCACCGTGACAGCTACTCCCAGCAGCACCGCCAGTCCGTCTCCGAGCGCCACGAGCGCGGCGGCGGCCACCGCGACCGGGTCTCCCACGCGGACAAGAACGGCCGCCCCGACTACCTCTCCGACGCCGACATCCACCGTCGCGCCGGGCACGTGCGCGCCCCGGCCGAACGTGGGGGTAACCGTTGCGCCAGACGGCACCGGCCGCCTCCAGGTGACAATCACCGCCAACACGTCTGCCGGCACGCCTCAGAACGAGCTGTACTTGCTGCGGTTCGGCAGCCCCACCGGGGGTGTCATCGAGGTTCCGGGCAGCGAACCGAATGCGATTGGCGGGTTCACGCTCAATCTGCCGCCCGGAGCGCGGCAGACGAGCTTCTTCACTCGGCCGTCGGCGGCCGGGCAGTCAGCTACCGTGCCCCTGACTGTAGTGGACACTTGCGGCAGCTGGCCGACGTTTGTCGGCGCGGGGCCGAACGGCCTCCGCTAGCGCCGGCTTCCTCCGGTTGCAGTGCCGATAGGGTTGATCGTACTCGCCGTCATGTGCAGCGTGCGTTCAGGCTGAGTAGTCATACCGGATCCGGCCCGGTGGTTGGGGTACCGGGGCGCGCCCTCACCCCGGCCCTCTCCCAGGGGGAGAGGGGGAGGGACGGACCTCACCCCGGCCCTCTGGCAGGGGGAGAGAGTTTGGGAACTCCAGCGCCGGATTCGGTATCAGCCGCCGGCGGGGCTGCGGCCTCGACGGCCGCGGGCGGGCATGAAACCCGCCCCTACCAGGCGACGAGTGCTCAGCTAACCTGCACAAGCTGCTCCTAGCGGGCACGAAAGAGAGATCGGCAGTCGGGCAGCGCCGACAGCAAGTCGTAGATCGCTTAACGCTGCAAGGTCGAGTGCGCGAGGGGCTGGAGTCCGCTCATTCCGCCGACAGCAAGTCGCAGATCGCTTAACGCTGCAAGGCATCAGCCGCCTGCTTGCGCGCCATGAAGGCGGCGCGGGCCGGAGTGCTGGCGCGGGGCGGCCGGGGTTAGCGGCCGCAGCGCACGAACTGCAGCGGGTACTCTTGCAGGCGCTCGGCCCCGTTCGCCGTGACGCGCACCACGTCGCCCACCTGGAGGCCCATGCGCTCGTCCCGCGTGATGACGTTCGGCTGGATCACCCACAGGCTGTTCTCGGGGTAGCGGAAGTCGGCCGGCGGGTCCTCGACGCTGGTGCCGCGCGTGCGCATCACCGGCGGCAGGTAGCCGTTGCCGTAGCCGTGCACCAGGTCGTCGTAGATGGAGTAGCCGGCCTCCTCGATCAGGTCGCTCGCCGCCAGCACGTCGGCTGGCGAAGCGCCCGTCTTCAGCGCCTTCGCGACCGCGTAGAACGCCGCCTCGGCCACCTCGTAGAGGCGCTCGTACTCGGGCGTGGGCTCGGCGCCGATGGCGAAGGGCCGCAGGCACTGGCCCCCGTAGCCCCAGTAGCTCACGCTGATCTCGGTAATCAGCACGTCGCCTGGCCGGATCACGCGGTGCGACTGGTACTGCGCGGGCACGCAGACGTCGGGCGCGGCCATCGGCGTGGTGGACATGAAGTGGATGACGTTGCGGCCGCCGTGGGGCAGGTAGGCGCCCTGCACGATGGCGGCGAGGTCGAACTCGGTGATGCCGGGCCTGGCCTCGCGCTCCAGCGCCGCCATGGCGCGATCGCCGAGGGCGGCACCGCGCCGCGCCCACGCGATCTCCTCGTCGCTCTTCACCATGAACAGGTCGGTAAACACCTGGTTGAACGGGACGATGCGCGCGTCGGGCAGGAGCGCTTTCAGCCGCTCGTAGGAGAACCAGGGCAGCGGGCCGGCCAGGCCGATGCGACCCCGGTCGAGCCCCCGCCGCTTTAGCTCCTCCGCCATCGTGGTCGCGCCGTCCACGCCGCGCCAGGCGACATCGGGCACGATCGAGGCGCGGCGGGCGAGCGGCACGTGGTTGTAGTAGTGGACGCGCATGACCATCTCGCCCTCGCGCGGGAAGAGGAGCCAGGCCTCGGTGGTCACGGGCCAGTTCGTCAGGTACTGCACCTGGCTGCCGGCGCCGCCACTGCCATACGCGAGGACGACGCCGACGTCGGCCGCGTCCATGCGCTCTCGGAGCGCGCGGTGCCGGCGGGCGAACTCGGCGTCGGAGAAGCGCGGGTACTCGTGCTCGGTAGCCACCAGTCTATCCTCCAGTCGATCTCGCGCGGGGCCACGTGCTCAGGGCGCGAAGAAGCCGATGCTGCCGCCGGCCAGCTGCCGCAGCATCGGCGGCTCGGCGTCCGTCACCAGCCAGAGTCCGTTATGATCGGCCGAGTGGCCGTTATGGCGCGTGTCCTGGCTGGCGTGCGCGAACAGCAGCACCGGCTCCTCACGCGAGTAGAGCGCGACCGCCGGCGCGTACTGGTCGAAATGGCCGAGGAGCAGCGCCATCTCCTGCGTCGGCGCGAAGCGCGCCAGCGTTCGCGTCGCCCCATCCTCCAGGCCCAAGCGCTCCCAGGTCAGCATCTCGCCCGCCGGGTCCACGCCGACGCACAGCAGCGCATCGCCCGCCGGCGTCCAAAAGAACGCCAGCACTTGCCGCCGCAGCCGCCGCACGTTGCCGCGCGCGGTGTCCAACACGGTCAGTCCGTCGTACAGGCCCGCCTCGGTGCGCTCGGCCGCCAGCGCCAGGCGCCCGCCCCCGGGCGCCCAGACGAGCGCCGGCGTCTCGCCCACCCCGGCTAGCTCCGTGCTTTGTCCGGTCGCCACGTCGAGCAGCACCGCCGCGCGGCCACCGCCCGGGCCGGCGGCCGCGTAGGCGACGCGCGTGCCGCCCGGCTCCCAGGCCGGGGCGCGAAAGCCGAGCGGCCGCCGGCTGAGCGTCTCGCCGGCGTCGGCGCCCGCGCCCAGGCGCACCAGCACGACCCGCGCGTCTTCGCCGCGGCGATAATGGCCGCCGACGTGCGCCACCAGCGCCGACCCGTCGGGCGCCCAGGTCCAGTACAGCGGCGCGCCCGAAACGACGGTGGCGGGGGTGCCACCGTCCCGCTCGGCCACGAGGAGGTGCAGCGTATCTCGCTCCTGCACGAGCATGCCGAGCCGCCGCCCGCCCGGCGCCCAGTGGAGGAACACCGGTCCGCCATCGCGCGCCGTCCAGAGCCGCCGGGCGGCGCCGTCCGCGGCGGCCCGCAGCTCGACCGCCCCGCGCTCGTGGCCGCCGTCCCGCACGCGCCGCATGACGGCCAGCGTGTCGCCGTCCGCTGCCCACGTCAGCCAGGTGAACGCGCCCTCCGGCTCGTCCGGCGTCAAGCAGCGCGGCGCGGCCTCGACCGCGTCCAGCACGTAGAGCAGGTGGTCGTTGCCGACGAACGCGATGGGCTCCACGGCCCTCTCCGTGCGCGGCCCGGCGGCGACGCCGAGGCACTGCGGCGCTCGCCCCCGCCGGCATCTCGCCCGGACCTTAGCATACCGAGCGACCAGACGCGAACTGAGCCCCGGGAAGGAGCGGGGGGTAAGTTCTCGCGTTTAGAACGGCGGCGGCAGGGGGCCTAGCTCCTGCTCGCACCAGCGAGCGGCACGGAGCAGGGTCGCCTCCTGCCAGGGGGGCGCGACGAGCTGCAAGGCGAAGGGTAGCCGCTCCGCGCTCAGCCCGCTCGGCAGGCTCAACGCGGGCAGGCCGACGAGCGACCACAGCGCCTGGAACCGCGTGTCGCCCGTGGTGCTGGAGTCGGGCGCGACGTTCGACGCGGTCGGCATGACGAGGCAGTCGACGCCGGCGAACATGGCGAGGGCGCCGCGACGGAGGCGCCGCCGCCACTGCTGCGCGCGCACGAACGCGGCAGCCGGGATCAGCTGCCCGACCTCGACGTTGGCGCGCAGCTTGGGCGGATACTCCGCGGCGCGGCGGGCGTGCAGGTCGGCGTGCGCGGCCGCCGCCTCCGCCAGCATGATGACCTGGTGCGCCGCCAGCCACAGCTCGAACGGCTCGGGCAGCGGCACCTCGTGTACTTGTGCGCCCGCCCGCTCCAGTCGCGCCACGACGGCCGCCGTGTGGTCGCGCACTTCCGGCTCGGCCCGGTCGAGCACCTCGCGCACCAGCCCGAGGCGCGGGGGCGCTGGCGCGGCGACCGCGGCGGTGAACTCGCCGGCGGGCCGCTGGCCTGTCTGGGTGGTCGCATCCCGGTCGGCGAGCGCCTCCAGCAGCAGCGCGGCGTCCTCCACGCTGCGGGTGATCGGGCCGGGGTGGTCCAGCGACCAGGACAGCGGCACGATGCCCTGGCGGCTAACTCGGCCGTAGGTGGCCTTGAGACCCACGACGCCGCAATAGGCCGCTGGTCGGAGCACGGAGCCCGCGGTCTGGGTGCCCAGCGCGGCCGGCACCTGCCGCGCGGCCACGGCCGCCGCTGAGCCGCTGCTCGAGCCACCCGGCGTGCGCGTCGGGTCCCAGGGGTTGCGCGTCCGGGGCGGATCGTTCATGGCGAACGGCGTGCTGACGGTGTGGCCGAGCACGACGGCGCCTCGCCGCCGTAGCAGAGCCACGGCATAGGCGTCCCGCGTGGCGGTCGGGGGCGGGGCCACGTCCCAGCCGGCGGTCGTGGGGAGCGACGCCACGTTGTAGATCGCCTTCAGGCCCACGGGCACACCGTTGAGGAAGCGTCCCCGCCCGTCCGCCACCGCCGCGTCGCACTCCGCCGCCGCGGCCAGCGCGCGCTCGGCGTCCACGGCCGCCCAGGCCTGCACGCGCGGCTCGGTCGCCGCGATGCGCGCGAGCAGCGCCTGGACCAGCTCGACGGCCGACACCTCGTGGCGCTGGATTTTGGCGGCCGCCTCCGCCACGCCCAGCTCGTGCAACTCCGCCATCGTCGCCTCTCTTCTCACGGCCGCGCGCGACGCGACCCGGTGGGGGTCTTCCGTGCCCGCTCGCCGCAGGCGATGGTGAGGCAGGGTCTAGGCGGAGCCCTGGACGTAGTCTGGCTCCTCCGCCTCGACCTCGAACGGCCGGCGAGACAGCTCCCACAGCGCGCTCGCCAGGGCCTCCAGGGCTGGCCCGAGCGCGGGCAGCCGCTCGGCGCCCCAGGTCGCCTCCGCGTCGCGCCGCAAGGCGGCCAGCATCTGCGCCTCGCTCGCGGTCGGGTCTAGTCGCATCGTACCGCCTCCCGTCGCGGGTACGGCCGGGGACCACAGGGCCGGCCTACTGGCGGCCGGCCCCGTCACCCGGGACCGCCGATCACACGTGGTAAATGCTGGGCGGCATCATCTGGATCAGCCGCTTGTCGATACCGAACTCCAGCAGCGTGTTCTTGTCGCCGCTCAGGATCGCTTGCCGCTCCTGGTCCGTGAGGTCGAAGCGGGCCAAGGCCGTCTCCGGGTGCTCCCGCATCTCGGTGCGAAAGTCGCCGTCGCCGAGCGCGCGCATCAGCACTAGCTCCACGCCTCGCTTGGACATTCCTCGTCCCTCCCCGCGTAAGAGTTGCCGCCGGGGGACCCCGCTGGCGGCGCCGGCCGCGGTCCCACGGCTCGCGCCAGGAGCGCGGCCAGCGCGTCGGCGTCCACGGCGCCGTTCAATACCCAGTGTGGCTGCCGGATCGGCTCGAAGCGCGCCGCGAGCATCAGGTACACCGCCCAGTCGGCGTCCGACAGGTCGCCGGGCGCGCGGGCCGCCGCGCGGCGCGCCAGCCGGGCGCGGGCCGCCGCGGCCGAGATGGCGAGGCGCGCTACCAGGAGCCGGGCGCCGGACGCCGTCGCGATCTCCGCGAGCGCGCACCGCGACGCGGCTTGCAGGCTCGTGGCGTCGAACACGACGTGCTGGCCCGCCCGCAACAAGCTCGCCGCCTTGGCATGGGCCGCGGCGAACACCTGCTGGTGCTCCTCGGCGGTGTAGCGCGGCGCCGGCACGAGCGCCTTGCGGACCGCGTCGGACTGCACGACCACCGCAGGAAGCCGCGCCGCCAGCCGCGCCGCGAGCGTCGATTTGCCGCTCGCCGGCGGCCCGACTAGCGCGATCAAGACCGGGCGCATCGCGGCGCCCCTAGCCCGCGCTGCCGTTCGCGGGCGGCGGCTCGACGCACACGCGCACCTTGCTGATGCGGCGCCCCGCCGTCGAGAGGACGGAGACGGTGGCCTTGCCCACCCGCACCTCGTCGCCTTGGGCCGGCACCTTCCCCAGCCGGGCGTATACCAGCCCGCCCAGCGTGTCGTATTCCGCGTCGTCCAGGTCCAGCGGCAACGTCTGGTTGACGTCGTGGATGCTGACCCGCGCGTCGAACACCGCCTCGTGGTCGTTCACCGGCTCGATCCAGGTCTCCTCGGCGACGTCGTACTCGTCCCGGATCTCGCCGACGATCTCCTCCAGCAGGTCCTCGATGGTGATTAGCCCTGCCGTGCCGCCGTACTCGTCCACCACGATCGCCATATGGACCTTCATGTCTTGCATCTCGTGCAGCAGCTCGTCCACGCGCTTGGTCTCCGGCACGAAGTGCGCGGGGCGCACGAGCGGGCCGACGGGCGCGTCGAGCGGCGTGGTCAGCACCTGGTGCAGGAGGTCCTTGGCGTAGAGCAAGCCGACGATGTCGTCGATGCTCTCGCCGTAGACGGGTATCCGTGAGTGCCCCGAGTCGCGAATGCGCTGGAGCACGTCGCGCACCGACGTCTCCCGGTTCACGGCCACCATGTCGATACGCGGCACCATGACCTCGCGCACCGTGCGCTCGCCCAGCTCCACGATGCCGTGGATCATCTTCCGCTCGCCGGCTTCCAGCGCCTTGTTCTCTTCGACCACCTCGACCAGGCGCTGAAGCTCCCGCTCCTCCGCGTCGATGCCCGCCGGGCGGGTGCCCCACGGGCCGCCCGCGGCCAGCGCGACGAGCGGCCGGAACAGCAGCGCCAGCGCGCACACGAGTCCCGCGAGCCGCAAGCCCACATGTTCTGGGCGGGCCACGCCCGCCGCCCAGGCAGCTGCCTGGCTCAGCAAGAGCAATAAGACGACGGCCGCCACCAGCAGCGCCTCCGCGGGCACCGCCGCGCCGGGCGCCCGGGCGAGCACGAACGCCCAGATCACGACCGCCACGGCGAGCAGCGCGTCGGCGGCGGCCAGCGCCGCCGCGGTCTGCCCCGGGCGTTCGGTGAGCGGCAACAACTGCCGCGCGCCGCCGATGCCCGCCTCCGCCAGGTCGCGGACCCGCGCCCGGCTCGTGGCCATGAACGCCGCTAGGCTGGCCGCCGCCAGGGTGGCGGCGAACAGGCTAGCGGCGAGGCCCAGCGTCGAAAGCCATAAGGGTACGTCCACCGATAACCTCTAGCGGGCACTCGACCGCCTCGCTAATCAAACAGCCCACTGACCGACAGGTTCTCGTGAATACGGTAGATCGACTCGGCAAACAGCGGCGCCACGCTGAGGACGCGCAGGGGCAGCTCGGCGCTCTGCGGCGGCAGCGGCACCGAGTTGGTCACCACCCACTCCTCCACCGGCGCCGCGGCGAGCGCGGCCAGCGCGTCGAGGGCGAACACGCCATGCGTCGCGCAGGCGTAGACCGCCGTCGCGCCGCGCGCCCGCAACACCTGCGCGGCCTCGACCATCGTGCCGCCGGTCAAGATCATGTCGTCCAGCAGGATCGCCGTCCGGCCCCGCACGTCGCCCACCATCTCCACGATCTCGGTCTGGTCGGGGCGGGGCCGGTGCTTGGCGATGATCGCCAGGGGCAGCCCGAGGCGCTGGCGGAAGTCGTTCGCGCGCGCCACGCCGCCCACGTCGGGCGACACCACGACCGCATCCCCTAGCCCGAGCCCGCGGAAGTACTCGACCTGCAGCTTGACCGCGCGCAGGTGGTCCACGGGAATGTCGAAGAAGCCCTCGATAGCCGGCGCGTGCAGGTCCAGTGTCAGCACGCGATCGGCCCCGGCCGTCGTGATCACGTTCGCCAGGACGCGCGCGGAGATCGGCTCGCGTCCCGCGGTCTTGCGCTCCTGCCGCGCGTAGGCGTAGTAGGGCACGACCGCGGTGATCCGCCGCGCCGACGCCCGCTTCAGGGCGTCGAGCATCAGCAGCAGCTCCCAGATGTGGTGGTGGATGGGCGGGCAGAGCGACTGCACGACGAACACGTCCGAGCCGCGCACGTTGTCCTCGATGCGAATGCGCACCTCGCCGTTGCGGAACGTGGTCACCAGCGCGTGGCCAAGGTCCACGTGCAGGTGGCCCGCGATCTCCTGGGCCAGCGGCCGGTTGGAGCTACCGCTGAACAGCTTGAGCGCGCCGTCGCCCATCTACGTCTCCTCGCTATCGGTTGGCGGGGAGGCGGCCGGCGCGTCCGGACCCGGCGGCCGCGCGCGCAGCAGCTCCGGGGGCACGCCCAGCCCCAGGTCGGCCATCTCCTGCAGGATCATCTCGGGCGACTTCTCGGGGGCAGCCGGCGGCGCGGCGCTCGGGGGGCTGGGCACGGCCCAGTCCCGCTGCACGCGCGCGGGCACGCCCAGCACGAGCTTGCCCGGGGGCACCGAGCGCGTGACCACCGCGCCCGAGCCGGTCGCGCTGCCGTCGCCGATCGTCACGGGCGCCACCAGCAACGTGTCGCTGCCCAGGAACACCCGCTAGCCGACCCGCGTGGGGTGCTTGTTCACGCCGTCGAAATTGCAGGTGATCGTGCCCGCGCCGACGTTGGTCTCGCGGCCCACCTCGGCATCGCCCAGGTAGCTGAAATGGTGCTGCTGCACCTGCTCGTGCAGCACGCTGTTCTTCACCTCCGCGTAATTGCCGATCTGGACGCCGCGCGCCAGCCGCGCGCCCGGCCGCAGGTGCGCGAACGGCCCCACCTGGACCTCGTCCGCGAGCGTGGCCCCTTCGACGACCGACCACATGATGCGGCAGCGGTCGCCCACGTCACTGTCGTCGACCTGCGTGCTCGGCCCGATCGTGCAGCCCGCGCCGATCCGCGTGCGGCCGCGCAGGAACGTGTGCGGGTGGAGCACGGTGTCCGGCCCGACGGCCACCGTCGCGTCGACGTAGACCGTGGCGGGGTCGATGAGCGTCACGCCCTCGCGCATCAACCGCTGGCGCACGCGGTCGCGCAGGACCGCCTCAGCCCGCGCGAGCTGCGCCCGGTCGTTCACGCCCAGTCCCTCGACCGGGTCCGCCAGCCGCACGGCGGCGACGGCGCGCCCCTCGGCCGCCGCCAGGCCCACGAGGTCGGTCAGGTAGTACTCGCCGCTCGGCGAGCGCCGTAACGTCGGCAGCTTCGCTCGCAGCCAGGCGGCGTCGATCACGTACGCGCCGACGTTGACCTCCGCGATGGCCCGCTGAGCCGGCGTGGCGTCGCGCTCCTCGATGAGAGCGGCGACGCGCCCCGCGGCGTCGCGCTGCACGCGGCCGTAGCCGGTGGGGTCGGCGGCCGTCATGGTGAGCAGGGTGAGCGTGGGAGGCGACGACGACCCGGCGGCCCCGGCCCCGCGGCCCGAGCCGCCGGCGCTGGCGGCCACTGGCGGCTCGCCGCCGGCCGCGCCCGCGGCCTCCTCGGGCGTTTCAGAGCGCGCGCTGAGCAGGCGGCGGAGGGTCGCGGCGGTGATGAGGGGGGTGTCGCCGTACAGGATCAGCACACGCTCGGTCGCGGCGTCCAGCGCGGTCATCGCCTGCTGGACCGCGTGCCCCGTGCCTAGCTGCTCGGGCTGATCGGCAAAGCGCGCGCGCGCGCCGACGACCGCGCGCACCTGGTCGGCGCCGTGGCCCACCACGAGGATCGTCTCGGCGACCCCGACGGCGTCGAGCGCGTCCAGCACGTGGAGCGCCATCGGCTGGCCGGCCAGGGGATGCAGCACTTTCGGAAGCTGGGACCGCATGCGGGTGCCCTGCCCGGCGGCCAGGACGACAGCCCCAACGCGGGGACTAAGGGGGTCGGCAGCCTCGCTCATACCTTCCTGGGGGCACCATTCCGCAGCCAGGTTACGCCAGGGCGAATGCGCTGCCAGAAGTTGCGGTACCCGTTGCTAGAAAACATGTTACCACGCGGGCGCGGGTCAAAGGAATCCAGGCGCGCACGCCGCCGGCCGCCCCTGGCCCGCGACATGCTAGAGGGCAGTGGGAGGACACGATGGCCGAGATGATCGAGTGCCCCCACTGCGGCGTGGACACGGCCATGCAGCAGGCCCTCACAGCCACGGGCGCGGTGGGCTGGCGCTGTCCGGAGTGCGGCCACGTCTGGGTGCCGGGCACTGAGCCGAAAGACACCGACTTTCAACGCACGGCGCACCGGCCGGCCGGCGGCCGCAGCGAGGACGACTAGCCGAGCGGCTTGACGTACTATACAGCGGGAGAATCACGATGCCGCGCGTTCGCGAGCACGATAGGGAACCCGAGGAGGCGCCGGGTGGGCGCTGGCAGCGGCGTGCGGTCCGTCGCGCGGCCGAGCGGCGCCGCATCCCGAAGCACGGCAAGACCTACGTGACGCTCGTCGAGCAGATGCTCGCTCAGCGCGCGAAGGACGGCGCCCCGGGCGCTGCCACCCCCGCGCTCCACGCGCCGCGGCCGCGCCGGGCGCGGCCGTCCGCCGACTAACCTAGGGAGCGCCAGCCGACTCGGCGAGCACGCGCTCCACGACTTCGCGCACGGCGCCGAGGTCCATCTTCTTGTCGCGGAGCTGCGGCGCGAGCCGCCCCATGACCTTGCCGGTCTCGCGCGGCGAGGTCGCCCCCACCTCGGCAATCGCGTTGCGGACCAGCGCCTCCACCTCGACGGCCGAGAAGCGTTGCGGCTGGTACGCTAGCAGAACCTCTAGCTCCGCTTCTTCCTTCTCGTAGAGGTCCTGGCGTCCCGCCTTCTTGTAGATGGCGATCGAGTCGCGGCGCTGCTTGATTTGCTGCGCGAGCACGTCCTCGATCTCCTCGTCGGTGAGCGGGCCGGGGTCCACGGCCGAGCCTTCCACGACCTGGCCGTTTTCGTCGAGCGTGGGCACGCGGCGCGCGATCTCGGCGTTCTTCACCGCGTTCCGCAGCATCCGTATGGTGTTCAGGCGCAGAGTATGCCCGCTGCGCATGGCATCGCGCTGGTCGGCCTCCAGCCGCTCCCTGAGCCCCATCGCCTCACCCCCGCGTGTCGGGCCGCGCCCGCTCCCGCCGGCCCGCGTCGTGAGGATAATACCAACGGCGGGTTGCGGCCTGAAAGGCGCGCCGCGAGCGTCACGAGTGGCGGAGACCGCCCAGCGGCGCGTCGGGCCGGGCCTGGCGCCGCCGGGAGAGCCGCGAGCCGCCGGCCTGCCCCGCGCGGCCGGGGCTAGCGCGGCGAGCGCGGCGAGGGCGTCAGGGCGGCGCCGCCTCGCGCGAGGCGCCGAGCGAGCGGGGCTCCAAAGCGGCCGGCGTCCACCGCACCAGTCGGCTGCGCGCGACGGGGACCTGCGCGATGAGGAGCAGCACGGCGCACAGGCCGATCGCCAGCGGCGTGCCCCACACGCTGCCAACTACGCCGGCCGGGAACGCCCCGAGCCGCCAGGCCCCCCAGGTCGAGGCCATGAAATACCCCATCACCCGACCCCGCATGCGGTCCTCGACGACCTGGAGCAGGAGGCTGTTGGACAGCGAGGTAGCGGCCGCGCTGGTGCCGCCGACGAACACGAGCATGACCAGCGAGAGCCCATAGATCGGCGATGCGGCGAACGCGCCCAGCGCCAGCGCCGCCGCGATGGACGACCGCAAGAACCAGCGCGCGGTGTCCGTCGGCGCCACGACCCCGATCCCGATGACGGCGATGATGGCGCCGATCGACGGCATCGTGAGCATCACCCCCAGCCCCTCGGGACCGACGCGGAACACGTCGCGGGCGAACA
Source organism: Pseudomonadota bacterium (assembly GCA_021325365.1). Next base: position 11,980 of record JAJPHF010000126.1, on the reverse strand, counting down.
CGGGCAGGAGCTGCGTGTAGGGGCGGCCGAGCAGGCAGACGACGCCCGTGGCGAGGAGCAGGGTGCGCACGTCAGGCTGGTGGGCGCAGTACCGCGTGCCCTGCACGAGGCTGGCCCACGGCGAGTGCGCGCTCGCCCGGCGCGGCTCGCGGGGCAGCCGCATCAACAGCATGGCGCCGAGACACACCACGTCGCTCAGCACGTTGATGTAGAAGTTCCAAACGGTGCCGAAGGCGGCCAGGACCACGCCCGCCAACGTGGGCCCCACCACGGCGCCGCCCTGCCAGACGCTCGAGTTGAGCGCCACGGCCGAGACCAGCCCTTCGCGCGGCACGAGGCGCGGCACAAGCGCCTGCCGAGCCGGCGTCGTCAGGCCGTTGACGATCGCCTGGAGCAGCGAGTAGACGAAGACGTGCGGCACAGTGACGGCGCCGGTCGCCACGAGCACGGCGAGCCCCGTGTCGAGCGCGAGCTGCACGACCTGGGCGCCGACCATCAGGCGATAGCGATCGAAGCGGTCGGCGACCACGCCGCCCACCAGCGCGAAGACGACGATGGGCACACCCTGGAAGGCGGCGTTCAGGCCGAGGATCGCGGGAGAGTCGGTCAGCTCCAGCAGCAGCCAGCCGGTCGCCACGACGGCCATCCAGGTGCCGATGTTCGTGGCAAGCTGACCGAGCCAGTACCAGCGGTAGACCGGATAGCGGAAGGCGCCGAGCCGCGCGCTGGCGGACGGAGCGCCCGCCGGCTCGGCGGTCGGAGTGCGCGACGATGCGGGCGCCGGGCGGTCTGCCCCCGCGCGATCCATCGCCACCCCCTGCCGCGACTCGCCTCTCAGCGTAGCACTTGCGCCGCGCTCCCCGCCAGCGTAGCAGGCCCTATCACGCGGCAGGCTGGAGAGCGGCGCGGCCGCGAGGCGCTCGACGGACCTTCGCCACGAGACGATCGGGGCGCTCGGCGCGTGCGCGGCGCCGGGCATGGTGAGGGTTGGCACATGTATTGCGGACCACATGTTGTTGGCAGCGAACCAGACGATGCGCCCGGTAGGGTCCACCCCGCGGGCGGCCGCGGGAGCCCCGGCCGGGCGCAAGCGCGGCTTGGAGGTTACTATGTCGCGCGAGGCTTTGATGCAGGCAGTGGAGCGGGCGAGCACGGACGCGGCCTTCCGGTCACAGCTGCAGCGCGATCCCGACGCGGCGCTGGCGGGCTATGACCTGACGCCCGAGGAGCGGGCGGCGCTGCGCGCCGACGACTCCGAGCAGCTCGCGGCCCTCGGCGTGGACGCGCGCGTCACCAAGCAGTCTAGCCCGCCGCTCGACAATCCGCCCGGGCCAGGCGCCGCGTTCCCCACCGAGCCCTGGTACTAGCACGGCCCTGTCACGCGGCGCCCTCGTGAAGCGCGGGGGCGCCGCGCGGCAGAGCCTCCCGCGCGTTTCGTGCTCACACTATCCGTACACCGCTTCACGTCGGCGGCGGAGGACACATGGCCCAGGCGGGCGAGGCGGCGGCGGCTCCCGCGTCGGCGTCCGGGCGCAGCGTGTGGGCACAGCTTGCCGACCGCGTGAACCCCGCCTACGATCGCCCCCGGCTGCGCCCGGACGTCGTGGTACGCGGCTTCACCACCACGGATGGCGAAGCGTACTACATCGCCAAGAGCCCGAGCGCCGGCACCTACGTGCGCCTGGGCCCTGACGAGCAGTACCTGCTGGCGCTGATGGACGGCAGCCACCAGGTCGCCGACCTGATGGAGGCGTACGTGCAGCGCTACCAGCGCTTCGCCTTCGACCGCGTCGTCCACCTGGTGCACGAGCTGCGGCAGCAGCGCTTCCTCGTCGGCGAGCCGCGCGACGCCTGGGGCGGGCTGGCCGCGGCGCTCGCCCGCCACACCTGGACCTACCGGATCGACCAAGTCATCCAGAGCTATCGGTATCATGAGTTCCCCCTCACGGGACTCGACGGCCCCCTCACCGCGCTTTACCGTGCGGGCGGTTGGGCGGCGTTCACGCCGCCGGTGCTGCTGCTCGGCGCCGTCCTCGCGCTCGTGGGCGCGGGGCTGTTCGTGTGGGAGCTGCTCTTCGGCGACCGGGACATCCTGCGCTTTCGCGGCTCCTACACCCTGGGCTTACTCACGTTCCTGGCGCTCTGGACGGCGGTCATCTCGCTCCACGAGCTGGGTCACGCGCTGACGACCAAGCATTTTGGGTGCGAGGTCCGACGCGGCGGCGTCATGCTCTACTACGGGCTACCGGCGTTCTTCACCGACACGAGCGACATCTGGATGGCGCCGCGGCGCGCCCGCTTGCTCGTCTCAGTCGCGGGCATGGCCACGATCTGGGCCTTGGGCGGCCTCGCCATGCTGGTGGTCGTCTGGCAGCCCAGCTCGCTCCTCGCGCCGATCGCCTTCCAGCTGGCGCTGGTCGCTTACGTCAACAACACCCTGCAGCTCGTGCCGCTGCTCGAGCTAGACGGCTACTACTTGTTGATCGACTGGCTCGAGATGCCGCGCCTGCGCGCCCGCGCGCTGGCATTCATTCGCGCGGAGCTGTGGCGAAAGCTCAAGCGGCGCACCCCCTTCTCGCGCGAGGAGCGGATCTTCACCGTGTACGGGACGCTGGCGCTGCTGTACTCGGGCCTGGTCCTCGCAGCGGCGACCTACCTCTGGGCACGCCGGCTTCAGCGGCTCCTCGCGGACGCCTGGGTCCAGGAGGGGGTCGGGTGGCGCGTCCTGGTGATCGTCGTGGCGCTCGCGTTTGGTATTCCCCTGCTCTTCGGCACGGCGCTGAAGCTATGGCAGCTGGCGCGAGCCGTCGGACGCCTCCTGGCCCGGCTGCGGCCGCCGCACCCCGCCCGGCGTGGCGCTCCCGGTGCGCCCGACCACCGCCCCGCGCCGGCGCGCGCGTCTGGTCCGGCGATCGCGCGCCGGCGATGCGCCGGGCCGGGTTAGGCGCGAGGCGCTGCTGCCGAGCCTGGTGCTGCCGAGCCGCCGCCGCGACGGCCTATCCCAGAGGTGTTTAACGGTCCGCTCGGCTACGGGGCCTGTGCGCCCCGCATTCGGCCGTCGTCAGCGCCCAACTGGATCGTGATACCCCACGCCGGACGGATACCACGGCGCCGCGGGTTGGGCTGGAGAGTCGCGGAGCTAAGGGGAATCTAGGCCACGCCGGCACGGGTAAGGGACCAGGCGACGGCCCCGTGCCGGAAGGCTGGTGCTCGCGGGACTTTGCGCGCACTACGGCCGAGCCGCAGTACCCCGTCGGTCGGGCAGTGGCGCGGGCGACTCTCACGAGACGAGGGGACAGCGCCCTGTTGGCGCCGGTATGACACTTTGGAGCGGGGGACGGGATTCGAACCCGCGACAACCTGCTTGGAAGGCAGGGGCTCTGCCGGGCTGAGCTACCCCCGCGCGAGCGACGCCCGCTGCGACAGGCGCCCGCTACATTATGCGCCAGCCGCGCCGCACGGGTCAACGGACGACCCGGACCGAGCTGTCCCGTGGAGTCTCGCGAGCGGCCGGGGCGCGCGCTCGCGCGGCCTCGGCGGCGCTCCTCCCGCGCCCGCCCCGCGCCCCCAGGTAACAGCGGCGTCCACACGCTCCACGAGCCGCCATATGTGAGCGGCCGCACGGCCAGAGGCGTATAATGCGGATGCCACGGAGCCCCGCCGGTGGCGTCCGTTCGCCTATACTCTGCAATAGGCGGGCGCTGACGCCAGCCCTGGCGCTCCCCGGCGCCGTCGGTCCGCCGCACCCTGCGCGCGGGCAGCGCGACCCAGGCTCGGAGGACTATGCCCGGACCACGAGGGGCCAACCCCACCCCCGGCGGACCGTTCGTGCGCGAGAGCGCGGTCGAGCCCGCCCATGCCACGGGCAATGGCGCCCTGCCGGTCCGCGCTGCCGTACGCTTGTCGGCCCCGCCCATCGGGCGCCTCGCGCTCGGCTTTACCCTTCCCGACTCGCTGCGCTCGCTCCGCCACCGCAACTACCGCCTGCTGTTCATCGGCAACCTGGTGTCGAACACCGGCGACTGGATGGACCAGATCGCGTTCAACTGGCTCGTCTACCTGCTCACCGACTCGGCCATCTACCTGGGCCTGGTGAATCTCGCCCGCTGGCTGCCGATCCTCATCTTCACGCTCGTCGGCGGCGTGGTGGCCGACCGCTGGGAGCGGCGGCGGCTGATGTTCACCACGCAGGCCATCGCGATGGTCCTCGCGCTCACCCTGGCCGTGCTCGACGTCACGGGCCTGATCCAGATCTGGATGGTGCTCGCCATCGCGGCCGGCCGCGGCATCATGATGTCCTTCAACCAGCCGGCCAAGCAGGGCCTGGTGTCGGACCTCGTACCACCACAGGACCTGCGCAACGCGATCGGCTTGAACTCGACGCAGTTCAACCTGACCCGGATCATTGGCCCGGCTATCGGGGGCCTGCTGATCGCGACCGTCGGCATCGCCGGCGCGTTCTTCCTGAACGCGGTGAGCTTCATCGCGGTGCTGTGGAGCCTCGCGGCGATGGACATTCCGCCGCGCCGCGCGGTGGGCAATCGCAGCGTGCTCGACGACATCAAGGGGGGCGTGAACTACGTCCGCACGCAGCCGGTGCTCCAGGGGCTGCTCGTGCTGGCGCTGCTGCCCGTCGGGCTGGGGCTGCCGTACATGACGATGCTCACCGTGTTTGCCCGCGACGTGCTGCGGGTTGGCGGCAGCGGGCTGGGCCTGCTTACCGCCTGCTCCAGCCTGGGGGCGGTCGGCGGCGCACTCTACGTCGCGGCGGCGACGAACGTGCGCCGCGGCTGGCTGATGCTGGCCGCCATCGTCATGTTCGGCCTCGCCCTCTTCGGCTTCGCGCTGTCGTCGTGGGTCTGGTTCTCGGCGCTCATGCTGCTGATCGTGGGCATCAGCCAGCAGGTCTACATGACGACCAACAACACCGTCGTGCAAGAGATCGTGGACGAGGAGTACCGCGGGCGCGTGCTCAGCATCGTCTTCCTGAACCGCAGCATGATCCCGCTGGGGACGATGCTGGCCGGCTTCGGCACGGCGGCCTTCGGCGTTCAGCCGACGATGGCGGCCATGGCCGCCGCGCTCGTCCTCACCGGCCTCCTCGCCGCCCGTCTCTCCCCCGCCGCCCGCGAGGTCGACTAGCATCGCCGCCCGCCGAATATCATCGGGGGCGACGCGTGTGTGAAACCCAAATCCCGCCCCAGTCGTGTCTACGCTAGCGCATCCGGCTGGTGCCCCGGTGGGGCGCACGCCTCGCGGCCGCTCACACGTGGGGGCACGGGCGCGCCGGACGGGCAGGCGGCCGGGGACTGGGCCGCGCGCTGGAGTCGCCGCGGAGCAGCGGCCAGGCATGGCAGCAGGCAAGGAGGACCGCACATGGACCAAACACGGCGCGAGCTAGCGCACCTCTTGCGGCGGGCGGGGTTCGGCGCCACCCCCGCCGAGCTCGACGCCGCCGTGGGGCTCGGCTACGACGCCACCGTCGAGCGGCTGCTGCACCCCGAGCGCGTGCCCGACGACGTGGACGCGCAGATCGCCGCCCTCGACCTGGATCAGAGCAAGATCGAGGGCCTGCGGCTCGCCTGGCTCTACCGCATGCTCCTGACCGCGCGCCCGCTGCAGGAGAAGATGGTTCTCTTCTGGCACGGCCACCTCACCTCGGCCGTGTCGAAGGTCGGCGGGCCGCGCGCGCCCGCGCTGTTCCAGCGGCAGCTCGCCCTGTTTCGCGAGCAGGCGCTCGGCAACTGGCGCGACCTCTTGCGCGGCATCAGCCGTGATCCGGCCATGCTCGCCTACCTGGACAACCGTCTGAACCGGAAGGGCGCCCCGAACGAGAACTACGCCCGCGAGCTGATGGAGCTGTTCACGCTCGGCATCGGCAACTACAGCGAAGCCGACGTGAAGGAGGCGGCTCGCGCCTTCACCGGCTGGACCGTCAACCGCGACCTCACGTTCACGGTGACGCCCCGCCAGCACGACGACGACGTCAAGACCGTCCTCGGCCACACGGGCAATCTCGACGGCGATGGCGTGATCGACGCCATCCTCGACCAGCCGGCCGCGGCGTCCTACCTGGCCGGCAAGCTCTTCCGCTTCTTCGCCTACGACGATCCGGAGCCCCAGGTGATCGACAGCCTGGGCGGCGTCTTCCGCGACAGCGGCTACGACCTCCGCACGCTCGTCGGCGCCATCCTGCACGCCCCCGAGTTCCGCAGCGAGCGCGCCTACCACGCGCACATCAAGAGCCCTGTTGAATTCACCCTCGGCGTCGTGAAGGCGCTCGACGCGCAGGCGCTGCCGCGCGACCTCCCGGCAGTGCTGCGGCGCATGGGTCAAGACCTGCTGAACCCGCCGAGCGTCAAGGGGTGGGACGGCGGCCCCGCCTGGATCAACGCCATGACGGTGCTCGAGCGCGCCAACTTCGCCAACCGCCTGGCCACCGCGCGCGGCGACCAGAGCTACCTCGACGCCGCCGCGCTCGCGCAGACGTATCGGACGCCGGACGCCCTCGTCGACCACTTCGCCGAGCAGTTCCTGGACGGGGACTTGCCGGCCAGCAGCCGGGCTGCCCTGCTCGACTACGCCCACCAGGGGGGCGACCTGGCGGCCAACCCGAATGCCGCGGACCGGACGATCCGCGGCCTGGCCCACCTCGTGATGGCCGGCCCGCTGTATCAGCTGGGCTAGCGCCCCGTTGTTAGGTAAAGGAACAGAACATGCCGACGCGTCGTGAGTTCCTGAGCAAGGGCCTGATGCTCGTCACCATCGGCGTCGCCGCCCCCGCGTTCCTGGCCAAGACCGGCCGCGCCACGCCCGAGATGGGCGTCGCGCCGAGCGTCACCAGCCGCGGCGCCCTCGTGGTCGTCCAGCTCAGCGGCGGCAACGACGGCCTGAACACGGTGATCCCGTACCGCGACCCGCTCTACAGTCAGCTCCGGCCTCAGCTTGGCCTGCCTGAGAGCGAGGTCTTGCCGCTCGACGACACGCTGGCGCTCCACCCAGCGCTCGCGCCGCTCAAGGCCCGCTTCGACGCCGGCCAGCTGGCCGTCGTGCGCGGCGTCGGCTACCCCAATCCCGATCGCTCGCACTTCCGCTCGATGGACATCTGGCAGACCGCCGACCCGGTCGCTTACTCCCAGAGCGGCTGGCTCGGCCGCTACCTCGCGGGGTGCCAGTGCAGCGCGGGCAGCCAGGCGGGCGGCGTAGCCGTGGGCCAGGCGCTCCCCCGCGCCTTCTGGACCGAGAGCGTCTTCGTGCCCGCCCTCTCCAGCCTGGACGGTTACCGCTTCCAGACCGACCCGCGCTGGCCCGCCGACCGCGACGCCAAGATCCAGACGCTCCAGGAGCTGGACGCCCGCCACGAGGCCATCCGCCCCTACGCTGACTTCCTGGGCCAGCAGTCGCTGAACGCACTCGCCAGCACCGACGAGCTACAGCGCGTGGCCGGCGCCTGGCAGACGCCGATCAGCTATCCCGAGAACGGCTTCGCCCAGGGACTGAAGGCGGTGGCCCGCCTGATCGCCGGGGATCTCGGCGCGCGCGTCTACTACGTCCAGATTGGCGGCTTCGACACGCACGCGAACCAGAAGAACACCCAGCAGCGCCTGCTCGACCAGCTTGCCACCGGCCTCGATGCGTTCCAGAACGACCTGGAAGCGATGGGCAAGGCCGACCAGGTCCTGACCATGACCTTCTCGGAGTTCGGGCGCCGCGTACACGAGAACGGCAGTCAGGGCACGGACCACGGCACGGCCGAGCCGATGTTCCTGCTGGGAGCCGGGCTCAAGGGCGGCCTTTACGGCACTCAGCCGCCGCTCGACGACCTCGACAACGGCGACCTGCGCTACCAGGTCGACTTCCGCGCCGTCTACGCCACCGCGCTGGAGCGCTGGCTGGGCGCCAGCGCCGAGCCCGTTCTCGGCGCGTCGTACCCGCTGCTGGATTTCCTGAGCTAAGGGGGGTTCCGAGGACGGTGGGCGGTGTGGCCGCGCCGCACCGCCCACCGTCCTCAGTCAGACGCTGCTGTTCAGGCCGGCAGGCTTAGTCGCCCGAATTGTCCGCCGGCTGGTCGCTCGGCGCGGCCGGGGCCTCCTCGCTCGGCGCCGCGGGCGGCTCGCCGGGGAGCGGGACGAGCGGCTGGTCGTCGGGCGCCGGGGCGACCTCGGGCGCCTCGGGCGGCGCGGCCCCGGTGTCCTCGGGCGCCAGCGGCGGGGGCGCCACCTCGGTGCCGGTCGGCCCGAGCGGACCCAGCGTATCGGGCACCTTCGCGTCGGCGAACAAGAGGCTCGTGAAGTCGCGCGCCCAGCCCGTCGCCTTCTCGTCGCCGTCGTAGGCGATGCCGGTCACACGCACCTGCGTGGCGCCCTCGCCCCAGTCGCGGTTGTCGTCCGGCCAGAGATAGAAGCTGAAGTCGATCTGGCGCGGCCCGTCCGGGTCCACGCCGACGACCTCGCGCACCACGACGTCGGTCCCGGGCGCCGGCACCGTCGTGGTGCCCAGGTCCTCGGTCGCCCAGTGCGCCCACTCATAGCAAACGAGCGGGTGGTGGAAGCTCTGCCCTTTCGAGCCGCCGACCAGGCTGAAGATCACCATGCCCCCGTCAGCGTCGCGCCGGTAGCCGCGGTACACGATGTAGTCGGCGTCGAGGGTCGGGAACGTCTCCTCGTTCGTGATCGGCAGGTCCTGGCCCACCCAGTCGCCAAGCTGCAGCGGGAAGTCCAGCAGGTTGGGGCCGTCCTCCAAGTCGTAGGTTGTGCGGACCAGCCGGGTATCGGCGGTGCGCGAGTACGCTTCGCGGTCCATGACGTAATAGTTGTCGGTGGTCGGGAGCTGCGCGAGGGCCGTCCGCGGCAGGCCCAGCGCGCCCACCGCGAGCGCCATCAACAGCAACGCGCGTGAGATGATGTGTAAGCGTTTCATAGTACCCACAGCTTACAGTGTGTGGCGGTCCGACAACCGCCATTTCGCTTGCCCGCTTGGCCGTCGCGTCTGCACGACGCGTGCCATCGGCGTGGCTTGGGCTACTGGCTCGGCGGGATCGTCACCGTCACCGAGGTGGCGAGGTCCTGGTCGTTGAGGTTGCGCGCGTGCACCTGGAACGTGTAGCCGGCCGGATTGGTGAGCCCGGAGAGCGTGGTGTAGGGGCGGTCCGTGTTGTAGGCGAAGGCCAGCGGCGTTGAGCCCTGCGCCTGGAACACGGCATAGCTGACCGCGCCCGGTAGCACCGGCCACTCCAGGCGCACGCTGTCGGCGCCCGTGCGCGACAGGTTCAAGGGGAAGCCCACGCCCGCGCCCCCGGGCGTCCCCGCGGCGGCTGGCAGCACGCCCCCCGGTCCCGCGGCGGCGGGCGGCACGCCCCCCGGCCCGGCGGCGGGTGGCACAGCGAGCCCGGCGGGCGGCGCCATCCCGCCGGGCGGTGGCGGCAGGCCCATGCCCGGCCCGACCGCCGGCGGCCCGCCCATCCCTGGCCCGACCCCCGGCGGGACGCCCGGCAGCGGTGGCCCGGCCGACGCGCCCATGCCCGGCCCCGCGACGGTCGGCGCGCCCGCGTTTGCCGCGGAGAGCAGGGTCGACACGGCGCCGCCCGCGCCGTCGACCACGGCCTGCACGCGGTTCGACTGGGCGATGCGGCCGCCCGCGGCGTCGCGCGCGGCGATCTGGAACGTGTAGGTGCCCGGCGACAGGTGGTCGACGCTGACCGAGGTGCCCGTCAGGCTGGTGCGGTCGGGATCGGGCACCAGCGGCCCGTCCGCGGCGCTCGCCTGCACGGCGTAGCTCACCGCGTTCGGCACCGCCGCCCAGCTCAGCGCCACCGAGTCGTTCGTGACATTGGCGGTCAGCGTGGTGCTACCGCCCGGCGGCAGCGTTACCCGCGCCACGTCCGAGGCGCCGATCTCAGTGCCGCTCTCGCCCACCGCCCGGACGGTAAAGCGATAGGGGTCGCCGGAGTTGAGGTTGGCGAGCGTCGTCGAGGTGTCGGTAACGTCGCTCTGCACGCGGCGCAGCCCGCTCACCCCCAGGGTGCGCGTGGCGGCCGCGGGGCCCGGCGCCGCCTGATCTGCCGTCGCCTCGTCGGCCGCGTAGACGTTGTAGCGCACCGCGCCCGGCGCCGCGTCCCAGGAGAGCGTGACCGAGGTCGGCCCGGTGGCGTTAGCGTTCAGCGCGAAGTGGGGCCGGGTCAAGGCGAGGGGCACGGGCGGCGTGCGGTCGAGCGGCGACGTGCCAGCCGCAAGCCCGGAGGACGGCACCGTCGGCAACGGCAGCAGGTCGTCGGCCGGCAGCCGCACCGGCACTTCCTGGATCGTGTCGGCGCTCGGCGGCGTGGCACTGATCCGCACGTTGCGCGTCACGCTCGTCCAGCCGCAGGCGCTCTTCGCCTGCACGACGAGGCGGTGGCGCCCCGGCGGCGTGCCGACCGCGGCCCAGTCCTGCGCGAAGCCCGAGATGGCAAAGCGCGGATTGCCCAGCGTGTAGGCGACGTCGGCCCGCGGCACCCCGTACACCAGCGGCATGTACAGTTGGTCGTCGCCGCCGTCGGGCGCCGGATCGAGCGCCACGCGGACCGCCTCGATGCCCGTGCCGCTGGCAGCCGCCCGGTCCACGGCCCAGCCGGCGATCCGTTGGCGGGCGCTCACCTCGGCGCCCTCGGTCGGCTGGTCGACCGTTAGCTCCACCTGGCACGCTTGCGCCAGCGCCGCGCCGGCCGGCCGTGCCGCGGGCACGCCCCCGACCGCGCACGCCGCCGCCATCGCGAGCGCCGCCCGCTGCACTCCTCGCCGCATCCCCTCGCCCTCCCCGGGCCTCCTGCCGCGGTCGGCGGCCAGAAAACCCTTCTACAAGAGACTCGGGGCTATCGTAGGACGGCGCGCGGCGCGCTCGGCAGGGCGCGCCGGCTACGAAGCAGTCACAGGCGCGCTACGGCGGGGTCACACGGCCCCGAAGCACTCGGGCAGAGATAGTGGGCATGCAAACTACCCACCAACCGAGGCCGGCAGCCTAGCGGGCGCGGCGAGGAGACACAGGGCGGGCGAACGGCGCGCGGGAAGCGAGCGGCGCCCGCGCGAATGCTGCTATGATAGAGGCCCCGGCCGCCGGCACGGCCGGGGACCCCTCCCAGGAGGAGGCGAGGTAGGCGGAGCGCCTACCTCGCCTTCCCGCGCCCCCTCCATAATGTCAAACGTTGCCGGGCGCTCAACGTTACAGTCTTGCGCCTACGGAATCAAGTTACAGTTGTGTCCGGCGGACCAGGCGCGAGCGCCGGCGCGGTCAGCGGCTCCGATTGTGATCGACACGGAGCCGAAAGGAGCAGCCAGTGCGCGAACGGACGCTTGGGGATGGCGCGGCGCTACGGCTGCTCGAGGAGCGCGACGCGGCGCCGCTGTACGCGCTGATCGACGCCAATCGCGCCTACCTACGGCAGTGGCTCCCCTGGGTCGACAAGGAGCAGTCGCCGAACACCACCCGCGCCTTCTTGCGCGCGGCCCAGCAGCAGTTTGCCGACAAGCGTGGCGGGCAGTACGGCATCTGGCAGCACGGCCAGCTGGCGGGCGTGGTCGGCCAGCACCCGATCGACTGGGCCAACCGCGCGTGCGCCCTGGGCTACTGGCTGGGCGCCGCCTACCAGGGCCGCGGCCTCGTAACGCGCGCCTGCCGCGCGCTCGTCAGCCACGCCGTCCGCGACCTGGGCCTGCACCGCGTGGAGATTCGCGCCGCGACCGGCAACCACCGCAGCCGCGCCATCGCCGAGCGCCTCGGCTTCCGCCAGGAGGGCGTGCTCCGCGACGCCGAGTGGCTGTACGACCATTACGTCGATCTGGTGGTCTACGCGATGCTGGCTCCCGAGTGGCAGGCGTAGAGGAGGAAAAAAGAAAGGCCGTGCACCCGTTGTCGACTCGTTAGGCCTCACGGGCCCCTGGCTAGTTGGCTCCGGACCGGCGACCCTGCGGCACCCGAGCGGTCACCGCTTACCGTTGCTCCCTCT
>JAJPHF010000079.1 GCA_021325365.1 Pseudomonadota bacterium | reverse complement strand
GCGCTCACCGCCACGGCGGCGCTCCTGGGCACGCCGCACTACCTGGCCCCCGAGCAGGCCAGCGGCGGCGCCATCACCCCGGCCACCGACGTCTACGCCCTCGGCGTGGTGCTCTTCGAGATGTTGGCCGGCCGCCACCTGTTCGAGGGCGAGAGCTTCGTCCAGGTCGCCATGCAGCACCTGCACGCCGATCCTCCCCGACTGAGCGACCTCAACCCGGCCGTGCCGTCGAGCCTGGCGGCAGTGGTCAGTCGCGCGCTGGCGAAAGACCCGGCCGCTCGCTTCGCCGACGGCCGCGCCTTCGCCGCCGCGCTGCGCGCCGCGGAGCGCGCGCTCGCCGCGCCATCGCCGGTGGGCCAGCCCGCGCCGCCCGCGCCCCCCCACGCGGTGCCTGGCGGGCCCGGGAGCCGCACGCCGACCAACGTGCCGGCCGCCGCGCCTGTACAGCCTCGCCCGACCGAGCACGCGCCCGAGGAGCGGCGCCGCGAGCCCGCCGATACACCGGCTGACCCGCCGCCCGCCCCGCTGCCGATCCGCCCCCGCGCAGCGGCCGCGCCGCCGGCAAGCCCCGCCGCGGTACCCAGCGGCCAGCCACCCGCCACGCCGAGCGACTGTCCCGCCGCGCCCGCCGAGACCCAACCGGCAGCACCTGCCGCGGCCGTCACGTCTGGCCCGGCACCGACGTCGGGCAGTGCCGCGCCCGCTCCACGCACCCCACCGCTGCCGCGCGTTCGCGCCGGCTACGCGGATGACCGCTCGCCGAGCGCCCGCCCACGCCTGCTGGGCTGGCTGCTGGCCACGTCGCCCACTCCGGCGCGCGCCACGCCTGCCGCAAGCAATGGCTACGCGCGGGCGGGAGCGCCGCCCGCCGTCGCGCCCCGCCCGCCCCGGGAGCGCTCGCCGCTCGCCACCCCGCGGTCCGACGCCTACGTCATCCCTGCCGTGCTGGCCCTGCTGCTGGCGTTGCTCGTCGCGGGGCTCGTCGTGAGCGGCGTACTCCCGGGCGGCCGCAACGCGCAACCCCAGGCCGCCCAGCCCATACCGCCGGCCGACGGCCTGGCCGTGGCGCCCGACACCGCACCCGACGAGGCGCCCGGCCCGGCGCCCGAGGCGGCCGCGCCCAGCGAGTCGGCGCCGGCGCCTGAGGCCGCTGCGGCCGCTCCGACCGAGGCGCCCGCGGAAGCGCCGACGGCGGCGCCGACACCCGCGCCGACGACGGTCCCCACCGCCGCGCCAACAGTCGCGCCGACGGCCGCGCTCGCCCCGCCCGCCAATTCGGGGGGCCGGCCGGCGGGCGGGGCGCCGGCCCTCGGAGGCGCCGGGGGAGCCGCCGGGGGGCAAGTGGTGATCGACGACGACGCGTTTACCGGCGGCTTCAGCGCGCCGCGCAACTACCGTGGCCGCACCGCCCGCTGGATCTACGGCGCCCTCAGCCCCTACGGGCAGATGACCGCCACCTTCACCGTGGACGGCACCCCGGGCGCGGGCACGCTGCTGCTCAAAGGGCTCGACTCGGAGACCGGGGACAAGACGCCCATCGCCATCCAGGTCAACGATACGGTGGTCTTCCAGGGCGGCAACCCGCTGCCGAAGGACAACTGGAGCGGCCCGGTCGCCCCCTGGGGCGAGGCGACCATCCGCCTCCCGGCCGGCGTGCTGCGCCCGGGCCGCAACACGCTGACCATCAGCAACCTGGCGCAGGTCAACAACTTCAACGCCCCACCCTACTTCATGCTCGACGAGGCCATCATCACCTACCAGCCCGCCGCCAGCCGGTAAGCAGCTGAGGAGGCGTAGGGCAGGGACTCGTCCCTTACCGCTCGGCCGGGGGCCTCACCCGCCGGGCGGCAAGGGACAAGCCCCTGCCCTACTCCGGCCGATGCCGGACGGCAGCATCGACGCCCAACAGACACCTGCCGGGGGGCGATCCGAGCTAAGATAGAGGCAGGAGGCTGCCCCGATGCAGGACGCCGACCGCCCCCTGGAGCCACTCGACGTCGAGGTCCACGTCGATCAGCGGCTCATGCGCATTAGGTGGAACGACGGTCATGAGGCCGTCTACGGCTTCGAGACGCTGCGCTGGGCCTGCCCCTGCGCGCAGTGCGCCGGCGAGGGCAACGTGCCCGGCATGTTGTCGCGGATCAAGGTGCTCAGCGAGCAGCAGACCCAGATGGTCGATCTCCAGCAGGTGGGGCGCTACGGACTGACGCCGGTCTGGGCCGACGGCCACGCGACCGGCATCTACAGCTACCGCATGCTGCGCGCGCTCTGCGAGTGTCCCGCCTGCAAGGCGGCGCGCGGCGCCTGAATCGCTGATCGGTCCGTGGCTGGCGCGCGGCCCCCGCCTCACTGGGTCGGCACATGGCTGGCCCGTCCGACGCCGGGGCCGGCTCGCGCGCGACACCCAGGGGTAGTGGAGGGGCAATGCAGGCGAGCATGGGGCAGGCCGGCGGCCTGAGCTACATCGAGATCGCGCCGCCCGGCGCGCCGGGCGACCTGCCGCTCGTGGTCACGCTGCACGGCCGCGGCGCCTCGGCCGACGACCTCGCCCCCCTCGCGCCCGAGATCGACACTACCCACTACCGCTACGTCTTCCCCAACGGCCGCCTGCCCGTGGACCTCGGCGGCTGGTTCGGCTTCGCCTGGTACAACGTCGGCAACCAGGCGGCCGACCTACCCGCCAGCCGCGCCGCCGTCGAGGCGCTGCTCGGCGAGCTATGGGCGCGCAGTGGCCTCGGCCCCGCGCGAACGGTGCTGCTCGGCTTCTCGCAAGGCGCCGTGCTGACACTCGACGTCGGCCTGCGGAGCGCCGAGCGCTTCGCCGGCCTGGTGGCGATGAGCGGCTATCTCTTCGAGGACGCCGCCCTGCCGGCCGCCCTGGCTCGCGCCCGCGACCAGCGCGTCCTCATCGTTCACGGCGTCGCCGACCCGGTCCTCCCCATCGATCGCGGCCGCGCCGCTCGCCAGGCACTCGAAGCGGCCGGCCTGCGGCCCGAATACCACGAGTTCCCGATGGGCCACGAGGTTACCGCCGCCTCGCTCGCCGTCGTCCGCGACTTCGTCCACGCCGTCCTGCCGCCGGGGTGAGCTAACCTCTATCCCCGCTGTTGGTCGACAAGCCACCAGGGCGGTGCTATAGTCGGCGCAGAGGCTGGGCGCGGCGCCCGGGGCGGGCGGCGCGCTGGTGAGCGCGGCGGCGTGCGAAAGGGGTGTACCGATGGCGGCGCGGATCAAGCACGTAGCGATCGTGAGCGGCCGGGACTTCGCGCTCGAAGGCCGCTTCTACCAGGCCCTGTTCGGCATGAAGCCCGCCTCGGACTCGCGGGTCTCGTCGGCCGTCTCGATCACCGACGGCTACGTGGGCATGAACATCAATCCACGCGCGCCGGGCCGCCAGGCCGGCTTCGACCACTTCGGCCTGGAAGTCGACGACGTCGAGGAGATCCGGCGGCGCGTGAACGAGGGCTACCCCGGCATCACGCTGCTCACGCGGCCCAGCAACCGTCCCTTCGCCGGCATCAGCATGCACGATCCGGCGGGCAATGTGTTCGATCTGTCGCAGCAGGGCATGGCGAACCGCACGGACGTGTACGTCCAGGTGGCGGGCGCCGGCGCCCAGCACCCCCGCCACATCAGCCACTTCATGCTGCGTGTGGTCGACGCGGCGGGGGTGGCGCGCTTCTACCGCGACGTGTTCGATTTCCAGGAGCGCCCCAAGGCCGCGGCAGATCCAAACTTTTACCTGACCGACGGCGTGGTCACGCTCGTCGTCGCGCCGTGGCGGATCGTCGACTACACCGGCAGCGGCATCGAGCGGCCGGCGCTCGACCATCTCGGCTTCACGGTCGAGAGCCTGCGCGACTTCCAGAACGACCTCGAGGCGCTCTGCGACCGCAACCCCTATCTCGCGCCCCTGCCGCTGAAGAAGGGCGCCGAGGGCCAGGCCCGCCACAAGCTGCTCATGGGCTGCCAGCTCGGCAGCTTCCAGCTCGCCGACCCCGACGGCGTGCTCCTCGACGTCAGCGAGCGCTGAGCGACGTTACGTCGCCGCGAACGCGTTCAGCGCGCCCACGACGGCGGCGCGGAAGCTCTCGCCCCCGCCGTGGCCGGCGTCGTCCAGGACGTGCAGCCTGCTGGTGGCCCACCGCCGCGACAGCCGCCAGGCGGTCTCCAGCGGGCTGCTGACGTCGTAACGGCCGTGGATAAGCACGCCGGGGATGCCGTTAAGCGTCGGGGCGTCGCGCATGAGCTGGTCGTCGTCGAGGAAGGCGGCGTGCCGCCAGTAGTGCGTGACCAGCCGCGCGAACCCGAGGCGAAAGGCCGGGTCCGCGTAGCGCGGGTTCGGGCGATGCCCGGGCGTGAGGGAGACGTGCGCCTCCTCCCAGGCGCACCACTCGCGCGCCGCGCGCTCGCGCACGGCGGGGTCCGCGTCGAACAGCAGGGTGGCGTAGGCGTCGACCAACGGCAGGTGACGCAGCGTGTGCGGCACGGCGGCAGCGAAGCGGTCCCACTCGCGCGGGAAGAGGCGGCCCACGTCACCCGTGAGCCACTCCACCTCGCGGCGGGACGTGGTCGTCACCAGCGCTAGCACCAGCGCGCGGACCCGCTCCGGGTGCGCCTGAGCGTAGGCCAGGCCGAGTGTCGTCCCCCAGGACAGGCCCAGGACCGTCCAGCGCTCAACGTCCAGATGCCGGCGCAGCGCCTCGATGTCGGCGATGAGGTGCGCGGTGGTGTTGGCGCGCAAGTCGGCGTCGGGGGCGCTGGCCAGCGGCCGGCTGCGCCCGCAGCCGCGCTGGTCGAACAGCACCGCCCGGTAGGCGGCCGGATCGAAGAACTGCCGCTGGCCCGGCGTGCAGCCCGAGCCGGGGCCCCCGTGAAGGTAGAGCGCGGGCTTGCCATTGGGATTGCCGCAGCACTCCCAGTACACCCGATGCCCGTCGCCCACGGCGAGCATGCCGCTGGCGTACGGCTCAATCGCCACGAGATCCCTGCTGCTGCCAGGCGCGCCCGGCGATGTAAGTGCGGCGGTAGCGCTTTAGCAGGCCGCTAGCTTGGCCGGCGCCGGCGCCGCCAGCGGCTCCAGCAGGTCATACCCACAGCCCTCGCAGCGCACCGTGCGGTAGCGGCGCAGCGTCGCGGCGTCGACCACGTCGTCCTCGTGAGCGACCAGGCGGCGCGAGCCACAGACAGAACAGCGGCGCGACGCCGTGTCGGCGCCCGCCGCCGTAGGGCCTTCGTCGGTGGTTACCATGTGCCAGCGTTCCGCTTTGACGACACGCATACGACCTCCTCGTCGTTTCCGCCGTAGCGGTGGAGCTCGCGGGCCTCATTGCCCAACCCGCTCCAGCGTCCGCGCACTAGCAGTATACATGCCAGCCCGGCGGCGTGCAGTGATTTCCCTCTGGTATAGTGCCCAGGATGAGCCGAGCGGCGGGGGAGACATGGTAGCCGAGGGAATGGGCGAGCCCGAAACCGAAGCGACGGAGCGCGCCCAGGATTACGCGCGCCACGCCAACCTGACGCTGGCACTGGCGGCGCTGAGCGCGCGGCGCGACGAGATTCTGGAGCGCTGGCTGGAGGTCGTCGCGCGCCAGCCATTCCATTGCGGGCGGCGCGAGCGCGCCGTGGCCGACGACATCCCCGCCCTGTTCGACGCCGTGCTGGCGACGCTGGCCCGCGGCGCGCCGGTCTGGCTGGAGCCGGAAGCCCCCCAGGAGAACCCCGCCGTGGCGGCGGCGGCCCGCGGTCACGCGACCGCCCGCAGCCGGCAGGGCTTGCAGGCTGCCGACGTGGTAGTCGAGTTCCGCCTGTTGCGCCAGGAGATCTGGCGGGCGCTGCGCGAGGAGCTGCCCGATAGCGCCCCCACCGGCGACCTGCTGGCCGCCCAGCTACTGCTGAACGACGCCATCGATGGCGCGATGGGCGTGGGCATCGCCGTGTTCGTCCGCGCGGTCGAGGAAGCCAAGGAGGAGATCCTGCTGACGGCCGCCCACGACCTGCGCAACCCGCTCACCGGCATCAAGGGCACCGCGCAGCTCATCGCCCGCCAGTTCCGCCGCCCGCAGCCCGACCTCGCCCGCATCGAGCGCGGGCTGGGCCAGATCGACGAGCAGGCCACGCGCATGATGGTACTGATTGCCGAGCTGCTCGACGCCTCGCGCGTGCGGCTCGGCCGCTTCGAGGTCAGCCGGGCGCCGACCGAGTTCCGCGCCGTGCTCGACGCCGTCGTGAGCCGCTGCCCGCCGGCCGAGCGCGCGCGCCTCCACATCCGCGCCACGCTGGCCAGCGTCCGCCCCGGCCAGTGGGACGCCGCGCGTCTGGAGCGCGTGCTGGAAAACCTTCTCTCCAACGCCCTGAAGTTCTCGCCGCCCGACAGCCCCATCGAAATCGCCGTGGACGGCACGGCCGCGGGCCTGGCCGTCGCCGTGCGCGATCACGGGCGCGGCCTCGAAGGCCAGGAGCTGACGCGGCTGTTCGATCGCTTCTACCGCGCGCCCGACGTCGCCGAGGCGGCGATCGAGGGCAGCGGCCTGGGCCTGTACATCGTCCGGGGCATCGTCGAGGCGCACGGCGGCCGCATCTGGGCCGCCTCCGAGGGCCACGGTCAGGGCACCACCATCCAGTTCACCCTGCCCTGGGACGCCCCGACCGACGCGCCGCGAGCGTAGGCCGCTCGCTCCCAAGAACCGCAACACGGCGCGGCGTCGACCGCCCGCTAAGCCACCTTCCTGGAAAGATTGCTGCGCCCCAGGCGGACTGGACAGCGCGCCGCGCGCGCCCTATACCGGAGGCAGCGACCAGCCGCGCGAGGAGCGAAGCAACATGACGTCCCCGGAGCACCACGCGCACCACCAGCATCAGGGGCACACGGAAACCGCCGGCGGGCACCACCATCACGGGCGGGCGTACGACCGCGACATGCGCAACGCCGACTGGCAGGAAGTCTGGGACCGGCAGCGCGGCCGCGAGGCCATGGAGCGCGGCTGGCTCGACGCGCTCGCCCTCGCGCCGGGCAGCCACTTGCTCGACGTGGGGAGCGGCCCCGGCTTCGTCAGCCTGCTCGCCGCCGAGCGCGTCGGGCCGGCCGGCCGCGTCTACGCCGTCGACCCCTCGCCCGCCGCGCTCGCCTTCCTGCGCGAGCGCCTAGCCGAGCGCGCCGCCGCCAACGTCGAGCCGCTCGTCGGCGCCGGCGACGTCATCCCCCTGCCCGACGCGAGCGCCAGCCACGCGCTGCTCGCCCAGATGCTGCACCACACCGACGCGCCCGAGGCGATCCTGCGCGAGGTGCTGCGCGTCCTGGCGCCCGGCGGCGCGGCGCTGATCGTCGAGCACGACCCCGCCGGCTCGACGGAGAGCGGCCCGCCCGCGGCCGATCGCCTGCCCGCCGCGCGCGTCCAGGACTGGCTGGCCGCTGCCGGCTACGACGGCTGGCAGGCCTGCGAGGTGGGCGAGGACCGCTACGGCCTGCTGGCGCGCAAGCCCGTCGGCTGATCCGGCTGCCCGGGCAGCCGGCTCAGTCCGCGCTACGGCTGGTACGGGGGCAGTTGCTGGGCCGCCTCGCGGATCAGGCTCGTGTCGATCACCTGGTCGATCGTGACGGGGCTCGTCACCACGCCCGTCTGCTCCATGTACGTCAGGTGCGCCTCGAACGGCCGGACCGGCGGCAGCCCGTTCGGATCGAACGTCACCACCTGGGTGCGCGCGTCGACGTCGATCTCGTTGCTCTGTAAGAACTGGATCATCTGCGCCCGTGCGGCCGGGTCCGCGAAGGCGTGCAGGTAGTCGCGGACCCCGCGCAGCCACGCGACCAGGAAGCGCACGCTGGCCTCGCGGTTGGCGATGAACCCGGGCGCCATCAGCACCGCCGCGCCCGGAATGTCGGGCGAGATGTCGAGGCTCCGCAGGACGACTTTCGCGCCCACGGTCTCCGCCCGCGAGAGGAACGGCTCGATGAGCGCGGAGGCGTCCACCCCCTTGGTCGTGAAGGCCGCCAGCGCATCCGGGTACGACAGCTCGGCCAGGTCCACGTCGTCGGCCGTCAGGCCGTGCTGCTGCAAGAGCAGGTCGACGTAGTAGTGCGAGACCCCGGCCGGCGATGCCTCGTTGAGCTTCATGCCCTTGAGATCGGCGGGCGTCTTGTAGCGCCCGCTGTCGAGCAGGTCCTGGCGCACGGCGATCCCTTGCCAGTCGTATCCCGGCGCCATGCTGCCCCCGTCGGCCACGATGCGCACGCCAATGCCGCGGGCAATCTGGTTGTACAGCGCCCCGTTCACGCCGCCGATGACGACCTGGAGCTGGTCGGTGCCCAGACTCGACAGCGCCTGGGAGGTGAGGCCGAAGGGGACGACGTCCACCTTCAGCCCTTCGGCGTCGAAGTAGCCACGCTGCGCGGCGATGAGGGTCGGAGCGTCGGCCAGGCTGTGAACCGTGCTCACCGCGACGGTTTGCGGCGGGCTCAGCGGCGCCGCGAGGTGATCGGTCGCCCCGCCCGGCGACGCGGGCGCCGCGGCCCCCGCTGACGCGCTGCCCCCGCCCGAGGCGCTCGCGCCGCCGGCCGACCCGCCATCACCGGCAGCCGGCGCGACAGCGCTGCCGGCCGGCGCCGGGTTGCCGCCGGCGGGCGCGGCGACGCCGCACGCCGCCAGCGCTACCGCCAAGCAGAGCCCCAGTGTCAGAGCCGCCACGCGCCGACTGCTTAGTTTCCGCGCCCTCGCCATGCGGGGCCTCGCGCCGCGCCTAGACCGCGGCGGCGAGCGAGGCGGCCTGGCGCGCGGCCAGCTCCCGCACCATCGGCAGCGTGATCACGAAGAACGTGGCGCCCGTGTCGGAGCTGAGGCGCCCCACCGACGCGTCGGGCGGCAGGCAAAAGTACGTCCCCGCCGGCCACTCGCGGCCGTCGTAGCGCACGCTCCCGTCGAGCAGGTAGCGCAGCTCCAGGTCGCCCTGCGGGCCGGCCTCGATCGCCGCCCCCGGGTTCAAGCGCAGGAACTCGATGCCCGTGCGCAGCTCCGTGAAGGTGCCCAGGTGCTTGGTGTCCACGCCGGGGCGGGCGCGGTCCGGCACCCAGGCGAACGCGTCGGCGATCATCATCACCGGCGTGCGGTAGCGGGGGCGCGGGAACGTCAGCGGCCGCCCCTCGTGCGCCTCCCAGATTGCCTCGTATGAGTCCTGGTTCTTGGGCCGGCCGTCCGCCGTCTTCCCCTTGTAGACGCCGTTCTCGAACACGGCGCCCTCGCCGATCAGCCGGTTGTAGGTGGCGTTCATCTCCTCGTTGCTCAGGAAATGCTCGCCGCTCGCCCCCTGGAACTGGAGGACCAGCGCCAGGGCATCACCCTCTTGCTTCTGCGGCCCGTAGAACGCCCCCTCGGGGAAGTAGCCGCACTCGCCGGGCGCCAGGTCGCCGTGGCCGGTGCTCTGCACGCCCTCGATGGTGTAGCGGATCTGGTCGAAGTTGTGGTGGTGCCGGGGGGTGTAGTAGCCATCCGGCACCAGCGAGAGGCTCAGCTCCAGCGTGACGCCCGGAATGCCGCTGTCGAGCGGCAGCCGCTTGCGGCGGATGCTGTGGACGCGGCCCCGCAGCACGGGCTCCCACTCCGCCTCGTTGGTGTTCAGCACGACGACCGATTGCGCCATCTCGCTCTCCTTCGTCGAAGCCCTCTCCGCGCCGAAGCGCGCCTCCCGCGCGGCCCCGCCCCCGCTGGCCGCCGCCTCTCGGCCGTGCCTGGCGCCCCGCCCGCTGCTGGCTAACTCTGCCACACTGCCCGCTGCGGAGCAATCGTTGGCCCGCGCGCTACTCCGCGTCCGCCACGCCCGCCTGGATGGCCCCCTGGCTGGGGCCCTTGCCGTAGGCGCCCAGGCGCGAGTCTTTCCACAGCCAGTGCTTCATGTCGGTGTCCGAGAGCAGCTTGTCGGCCTCGAAGCGGCCCTGGTGGATCATGCTCGCCAGCGGCCGCCGCGGCGTCGGTGCCACGTCGCTCGACGGGTAGCCGAGCGGCACTAGCTCGTACACCTCCAGCGGGTCCGGGATGCCGTAGCGCACGTTCAGCAGCGTGCCCATGTACGGCGAGCCGGCGTCCGACACGTACTGCGTCGCCAAACCCAGGCAGCGCGCCGCGAACATCAGGCTCAGCGTCGCGTTCGCCAGGCCAGAGTAGAAGTGGCGAGCCGACTTCTCCAGCTTCGTGCGGATCGGGTAGCTCTCGTTCACGCGCGGGTCGCCCACCACCAGGATGTGGACCGGCGCGTTCTTGAAGCCCGCTCCCGTGAGCCGTACCTGCCCCCGCGCCGCGCGCTCCATCTCCGCCTTGTGCTCCTGCTGCTTCAAGAACAGCTCGGCATTGTAGGCCCGGTCGGCGGCGTCGCGGATGATCACGAAGTGCCAGGGCTGGCCGTTGCCGCCGCTCGGCGCCCAGCGCGCCGCCTCGATGATCTGCTCGATGACCGCGTCGGGCACGTCGCGGGTCGGGTCGTAGCCGCGAATGCTGCGGCGCGTGCGCGCCAGCGCGAGAAAGTCCTCGATGCTCGGTAGCGTGCGTTCCTCAACAGCCATTAGCGCCCTCTCTAGAATACGGCTGGTTCTGGGCACCACTATACAACCACCCTGCGTGTCCACGTCGGCCCCGCGGGCGTCCGCGCGCCGCGGTGTTCACCGCCCGCTATCGGCGCGCGGCCCGCGCCCGCCCCCGACGTTGCTATCCTCAAGGGGCGGAGCGCGCGCCCGAGCCTTTGCCTACCCCCGCGCAATCCGTATTGACACCCCCTCGGGCCAAGGGTAGACTTCCACGGGCGCGGCCCCGGCGCCGCCCACCGCAGAGCCAGCAGAAAAGGGGTGCACATGTCTCAGGGCGGGCGACGTGGCGCGCGACGAGCGCCCGGCGGGTGGGCGCGCGCGGCGCTGCTCGTCGGGCTGGTCGTCGGGCTGACCGTCGGCTGCGCCGCCCCCGCCGCGGCGCCCGCCGGCCCCGCGAGGCCGGGCGCCGCCGCCCAGGCGCCGCCCACGTCTCTCGCGACGCCGAGCGCGAGCGGCCCCAGCGCCCCGGCCACCGCGCCGGCCGGCTCCCCCCAGGCCGCTGGGGGTGGGACGGCCGCGCCCGGGCCGCTGGCGACGCCGATCAAGGTGCGCATGGGCAGCGTCGGCTCGCTGGTCGACGGACCGCTCTACGTGGCGCTCGACCGCGGCTACTTCGCCGACGTCGGTCTGGACGTGGAGGACATCCGCGCGCAGGGCGCGACCGAGCTGGTCGCCCCGCTCGCCGCCGGCCAGATCGACGTCCTCGGCGCCGCGATGGCCGCCGGCCTGTACAACGCCTTCGCCCGCAACATCGACGTGCGCATCGTCGCCGACAAGGGGCGGCTGCTCAAAGGCCACGGCAACGCCGGCCTCGTTGCCCGCCAGGACCTGTGGGACAGCAACACGGTCCGCACGCTGCCCGACCTGCGCGGCCGGCGCGTGGGCCTCGCGGGCTACAACGCCGGCAGCGCCGTCACGCTGTTCCTCGGCCACGCCCTGGACGCGCAGGGCATGAGCATCGCCGACGTCGAGCCGGTCGACATCGTTCTGGGCGACCTGAACGTGGCGCTCGCCAACCGCTCGCTCGATGCCGCCATCCAGGTCGAGCCGGGCCTCACGCTCGGCGTGGCGAACGGGCTCTACAGCATCATAGCGCGCTCCGACGAGCTATACCCCGACCTGCAGAGCGGCTTCGTGCTCTACTCCGCCAGCTTCGTCGGCAGCGGCAACGACGCCGCCCGCCGCTGGATGGTCGGCTACCTGCGCGGCGTGTGCGACTACGTCGACGCCTTCGACCGCAACCGCGGCCGCGACGACGTGATCGCCATCCTCGCGCGCACCACGGGCGTGAAAGACGTCAGCCTGTACGACAAAATGGTCTCGGCGTCGATGGACCCGAACGGGCGGCTGAACGTACCGGCGCTCGTCGACGCGCAGGACTGGTTCGCGGCCCACGGCTACATCCCGCAGAAAGTGGACGTGCCGGCGCTGATCGACTACCAGTTCGTCGACTACGCCGTCGGCGTCCTGGGCGAATACCGTTAAAGCTGTCAGCAATCAGCTATCAGCCGTCAGCTTGTCCGGCCAGGGGAAGCTGCTCGCTAGAACCGAATGGTCGAGAGCTGATAGCTGACTGCTGATAGCTGATAGCTGGAGGAGCCATGCGCCAGGTGCTACGCGGCGCGACGCTGATCGACGGCACGGGGGCCGCCCCGCGCCCGGCAACCGTGGTGGTGGACGGCGCGCGCATCGCCGCCGTGCTCGACGGCGCCCCGGCCACGCTGCCGGCCGAGTTCTCGGGCAACGGCCAGGGCGAGGCGCCGGTCGTCTACGACGCCGCCGGCCTGACGCTCCTCCCCGGCCTCATCGACGCGCACGACCACCTGAGCCACATCGGGCTCGACGTGTACCAGCGGCTCGCCACGTCGCCGTCGCTCGCCTGCTTCGAGCTGGCGAACACCCTGCGCGTCACGCTGGAGGGCGGCTTCACGGCGATCCGCGACGCGAGCGGCACCCCGGCGGGCGCCAAGCAGGCGGTCGCCCGCGGCCTGGTGCCCGGCCCGCGCCTGATGGTCTCCGTCATCATGATCACGCCCTCCGCCGGCCACGGCGACCGCACGCATCCCTGCGGCCTGCCCGGTCACTTCCCGGTGCTGCCCGACGTGCCGGAGGGCCTGGCCGACGGCCCCGACGAGATCCGCAAGAAGGTGCGCGAGCTGGTGCGCCTGGGCGCCGACTGGATCAAGTTCTGCGCGACCGGCGGCATCTCGTCCGCGGTCGGCGGGCCGCTGGGCCGGCAGTACACGCGCGAGGAGATCGGCGCGCTCGTGGACGAGGCGCACAAGCTGGAGCGGCCCGTGATGGTCCACGCCTATGGCGGCCAGGGGCTGCGCGACGCGCTGGAGGCCGGCGTGGACACCGTCGAGCACGGCGCCTACCTCTGGCAGGACGAGGACGCGCTGCGCCAGATGGCCGACCGCGGCGTCTACCTCGTGCCCACGCTCGTCAACTCGCGCAAGTACGTCGAGCGCGCGGCGCGCAACCCTGGCGCGACGCCCGAGTACATCCGCCGCAAGGCCCCCGAGGTGATCGAGTTCGGCGCCCGCACCATGCAGCGTGCGCTGGAGCTAGGCGTGCCCGTGGCGATGGGCACCGACGCCGGCATGTTCGGCCACGGGGACAATGCGGCCGAGATCGTAACGATGGTCGAGGCGGGCATGACGCCCATGCAGGCGCTCGTCGCCACCACCGCCTCGGCGGCGCGCTGCATCGGCCTCGGCGACCAGGTCGGCACAATCGAGCCGGGCAAGCTCGCCGACCTGATCCTGGTGGCCGGCGACCCGCTCCGCGACATCACGATCCTCCGCGACCGCGCCAATCTCCGCCTCGTCATGAAAGACGGCACGCCCCACGTCAACCGCCTCGCCGCCCCCGCGCCCGTCGCCGTCTAGCCGGGCCGGCCTATCCCGCCGCCACCGCGGCGTCCGGACGCGAGCCCTTGGGAATGCCTGCCTCACTTGCAATCTCCGCGCGTTCATCGCGTCAGGTCGGCTCATGGCTTCGCGCTGGCCGGAGAGAGTCATGCGATAGCCACCACCCGTCGCAGGCGCGCGATGCCGACCTTCTGTGTCGTGCGAGCGCCCCGCAGGAGCCAGACCAGGATCAGGAGCTGCCCCGGAGGACGGGGGCCAGGCTGTCAAGCGGCCCGGGCGTCGCGATGACCAGGTTTCCAAACTGGATCTCCACCGCGCGGCCGCTGTCGTCGGTCGCCCCCAGCCAGCTAATCATCCCCCAGGGTCGGCTGCTGTCGTGCGCCTCCCCGACCTGCTGGCCGTTCACGAATACCCGCAGCCAGTCCCCTTCGGCGATCACCCCCAGCCGATTGGTGGCTGTACCGGACCGGATCGCCGGCGCGGGGGTATCGTCGATCAGGAAGGTCCCGCGGTCCGGATCGCTTCCCGGCGGGTAATACTCGAGCGAGAAGATGCCGTCGGCGGGATTGACCCAAAACGCGTAGGCGCTATCGGTTGGCGAGTTGGCGGGGCCGGGCAGGCGGCGGAATTCGAGCCCGTAGCGGCAATCCACGCCGGTCTGCGTGCAGCGCGCGTCGAGGCCGATGGCCACATCGGCGAAGATCGGCCCGTACATGTAGCCGCTTCCCTCGGGCCCCGCCAAGCGGACGCTCGCCTCGTCGGGATGGGCTTCGAACGCGTCATTGGGAATGACCGTGGCCGCGGGGCAGGGCGCGATCTCCACGTCGACGCTGGCGAAGTTCCGCGCGCCCGGGACGACCAGACTCGACACCCAGACGATCAGCTGGTAGTGGCCGGGGGGGAAGGAGCAAGTCTCCCAGCTATCCGCGAAGCCGGCTTGCGCGAACTGCGGCCCCAGGGCGGCAGCGGCCTCTGGGCTGTCCTCGCCGGTGTCGGCGTAGTCGAACAGATTTCGCTGGTCGGCGCTGTCGTTCAGGTACAGCGCCACGTCGCGCTCGTTCAGTCCCGGTCCGGCAGAACTGCGCCGGTCGGCGGCAAAGCCCGTGATGTCGACGCTTCCCTGGAGGAGCTGCCCCGGCTGGGGGCTCGTGATCTGCACCACAACGTTCTCGTCGACCTGGGCCACGGGCCGCGCGGCGGCAGTGGTGAACCCGCCGGGGAGCAACAGCACAGCCAACGCCACACCGAGGGGCAACCGCGATCGCCGCCGCACGTTCATTGGACCGACCTTTCCTATCAGAGCGCCGTCCCTGGCCCCCAGCAACACCCCGTCCGCGCGCCCCGTCGCTCGCTCGTCGGCGGCTGCACCGCGCCCGGGCGGCGCGCCAACCTCTACGCTCGGCGGCAATCTTAGCACCGACAACGCGCGCTAAGCACTCGGCCGGGATGGTGTGTCTCTTTGGCGAAGCCAAACATACACACCATCCTGGGCCGGCCGCTTAGGGCAGGATTCCCAACGCGTCGCTCGCCGCGGCGTAGTAGTGCATGGCGTCGCTCGCCTGGTCGCCCGCGCGGTCGAGCGCGTCACGGAGCGCGGTCCGCTCGTCGCGGTGCGCGTAGGCCTGTAGCTCGCTGTCGAGGAAGTCCCGCTGGCTGGCAAGCGCACGTTGCAGATCGTCGTGGGCACGCTGGTAGCGGGCGGGCGGGGTGAGCGCGTCGACCTCGCCCTGCAGCTCATCGACCTGCTCCTTGAGGGTCGTGGCTCGCGACTCGACGTCGGCAGCTCGCGATCGACTGCCGAGCGTGTCCAGCAAGCGCATGCTGTCGCGCCCGTTGTCGCGGAGCCGCTGCAATAGCGGCCGGACCGCGTCCAGATACTCCCGCTCCGACGTGTCCGCGGCCGTGCTGGCCGGAGCATCGTCACGGCTCACGCTCGCGTTGCTCGCCGGCGCGGCGGGAGCCGGCCGCGCGCGACTGGCTGCCGGCGGCGCCGGCGCATCCCCTGGCAAGGGGCCGCTCGGTCCCCCGCGCTCCGGGCCGGATGGAGGGGCGAATCCCAGGAGGGAGGGCGTCGCGCAACCGGCCGTGCCGAGAAGGAGCACCATCGTCAGGGTTGCCAGTCGGCGTGTCCACATGGTTGAACTCCTGCATCCTACGCGAGCCCAAGGGCCGGGCTGGGCCATTGGGGGTCACACTAGTGAAACCACGAGAGCAGCGAGACCTGGAAATGCTGGAACAACGGGAGCCACCAACCGACGTAGATCATTACCCGACTCCTTTCGCTTACCGTCGTGAAAGTCATCTGGCACGATCATCTTAGGCGGCCCTGCGGACGGCTACCGTGAAGTAGCGCACACTGCAGCTGTGAACTGCTGCACGTCGGGCAGGCTGCCCGAATGACCTGCAGGAACGCTATAGCAGCTCTTGGTCACCGGCCAACTTGCGC
The DNA here is from genome assembly GCA_021325365.1 of Pseudomonadota bacterium. Next base: position 62,262 of record JAJPHF010000079.1, on the reverse strand, counting down.
GCGGCCGGCCATCCCCTCAAGCCGCCGCATCGACCGGCTCGACGGGGTAGGCGGCGCGCCAGGCCGTGAAGCCGCCCTGGAGCGCGGCCGCGTCGAAGCCCAGGGAGCGTAACTGCTGCGCCGCACGGGCGCTGGTGGCCTCGTCCGGTCAGGTGCAGTAGGCGACGACGGGCCGCCCGCGCGGCTGCCCGGCCGCCCACTCGGTCACCTCGTCCGGAGGGACGCGCACGCTGCCCGGAATGCGCGCGCGGTCATGGTCGTAAGACGAGCGCGACCGCACGTCGAGCACCAGCGGCGGGGCGTCGCTCGCCAGCCGCGCCGCCAGCTCGGCCGGGGTGATGCGCGGCACGGCGCCCGCGGCCCTGTGGAACAGACCCGCCGCCGTAGCCTCGCGCTCTTCGGCCAGCGTGGCGCGGGCGACGGCCCGGGCGTAGCGCTCGGCTAGCGGCGCTGCCGACACGCCGTGGGCGATGACCGAGACGATCACCACCACGCCCGCCAGCGCGAGGAGCTGCTCAGCGCCGGGGACGCCGTCGGCCACCAGCAGCAGCCCGAACAGCAGCGAGCTGAGCCCGCGCGGCCCGAACCAGCCGATGAACCGCCGCCCCCGGCCGCTGATCGGGGCGCGCCACAGCACCAGGCCGATGGCCACCGGCCGCGCGATCACCAGCACGACGCCTGCGAACAGCAGTGAGGGGAGCAGCGGGACCGTGCCGATCGCGGTCGAGAGCATCGCTCCGAACAGGATGAACGCGAGCAGCATCACCAGCTCGGACATGATCGCGCCGAAGTCGAGGAAGCAGTCGCAGACGTCGTAGTCGAGCGCCACCACCGCCACGCCGGCCGCGAACACGGCCAGGAAGCCGCTGCTGCCGGCGGCCTCGCCCGCGACGTACGCCGCGAGCAGTGTCCCGACGCCGCCGATGGCCCGGTACTCGCTGCTGATCGGGGTATGGGCGCGCGCCTGCCGCATCAGCCAGACGTAGGCTGCCCCGACGGCCAGCCCGACCAGCGGCCCGAGCAGGAACAGCCGCCCCAGCAGCACCAGCCAGTCGGCCGCGCCGCCCGTTTGCCCCAGGGCCACCGCCGCCGCGACGAGGATGATCGGCAGCACCACCAGGTCGTTGGTGCCCGCCTCCGTCTGCAGCGCGCGGCGGACCGAGCGCGGGATGCGCTTGTCGCGCACCACGTCGCGCAGCACGACGGGGTCGACCGACGACAGGACGGCGCCGAGGAGGACCGCCTGGATCGGCGGCAGCGCCAGCAACAGCGCTGCCGCGCCGGCGATGAGCAGCACGGTGAGGATCGTGCCGGGGCCCAGGGCCAGCACCGGCACCAGCCAGTCCTTGCCCATCTCGTCGAAGCGCAGGCGGATGGCGTCGAGAAATAGCACGAAGGACAGGCTCAACACCGCGACCACTTCCAACACGGCGCTGTGCGGGCCGATGCGAAGGACCCCGAGCCCGTGCTCGCCGAGCAGGAAGCCGAGGGCCAGGAAGATCATCGGCGACGAGACCGGCGCCCGCGCCACCAGGCCCGAGGTGAGCGCGGCTATCGTCAGCACCACCGCGATCAGGCCGAAGCCCGTCAGCAGGTCGGACATGGCGATCAGGCTCCCTGTCGGTTCGACATAGGTCAGGCCGGTTGCGCTGACACGGTGGCGTCGCCAAAGGCCATCATCGCGCTTCGCAGGCAGTGACGATCCCGCGCCCCCCGCTGGTCCATACTCTACCGCACGGTAGACACGCTCTCTCGGGGCTGCGCAGCCGCCGACGCCGTATATCATGTAGCCAGATAAACGAGCGGTGGTGCCATCGCGGTGGGAGGAGCCATGACCCAGTCGCTGCGCTGGACGTCGGCTGACCTGGAGCTGCTGCCCGACGACGGCAAGCGCTACGAGATCATCGACGGGGAGCTGTACGTGTCGCGGCAGCCACACTACTATCACCAGCTTCTTTGCATGGACCTGGGCGCACCGCTTCAGCGCTGGAGCCGCGAGACCGGCGCGGGCCAGGTAAGCGTCGCGCCGGGCGTCATCCTTGCTGATGACGACGACGTGGCGCCGGACCTCGTGTGGGTCAGCAGGGAACGGCTGGCAACGACACTGGCGCCCGACGGCAAGCTGCACGCTGCTCCCGACCTCGTCGTAGAGATACTCTCGCCCGGCTCGACCAACGAGCGGCGCGATCGCGAGGCCAAGCTCAAGCTCTACTCCCGCCGGGGCGTGCGCGAATACTGGATCGTCAACTGGCAGCGGCGGCAGGTCGAGGTGTACCGGCGCGTGGACGCGGCGCTCCAGTTGATCGCGACGCTGCTCGAAGGCGATAGCCTGCAGTCGCCGCTGCTGCCGGGCTTCGCGCTGCCAATCAGCGAGCTGTTTGCGCAAGTGCCGCCCGCCTGACCGCCGTCGGCGTGCTTGCGAATGGCCTCTAGGGGCGCCGCTTGCTGCACCCTGCCAGGTTGCCGCCGCCGGCGCCCGGCGCTATGCTCCGGGCGAACGGGGCGAGATCGCCGCGGCCGGGGCGTGCTGCAGGCTGGGCGCTGACGACGGATCGGGGGTGGATGATGGCCGTGGACCAGGGCGCGGCGACGCGGACGGTGCGAGGCTACTGCGGGCTGTGCGCGGTCCACTGCCCGACCGTCACGACGGTGGCCGGCGACCGCGTCCTCCGCGTCGACCCTGATCCGACCCACCCTTACGGCGGCGCCATCTGCGCCAAAGGACGGGCCGCCCCTGAGTTCCTCGACCAGCCCGAGCGCGTGAACTACCCCATGCGCCGCACGCGCCCCAAGACCGACCCCGACCCCGGCTGGGAGCGCATCTCCTGGGACGAGGCGCTCGACCTCATCGCGGCGAAGCTGCTGGCCGTGCGCGCCGCCGACGGCCCGCGCGCCGTGGCGTTCAGCAAGGGCACCAGCGGCGGCACCGGGCTCAACGAGGTCGAGCCGTGGCTGGGGCGCCTGACGGCCCTGTTCGGCACGCCAAACGTGGTCAGCACCACGCACCTCTGCCAGTGGCCGCGCGACACCGGCGCCGCCGCCTACACGTTCGGCGCCGACCGCCTGCCCATGCCCGATCTCGCCCACAGCGGCTGCATCCTCCTCTGGGGCACCAACCCGAACGGCAACTTCTTGAGTCTCGCTCAGGACGTGGTCGCCGCGAAGGCGCGCGGCGCCAAGCTGGTGGTCGTCGATCCGCGCCGCGTCGGCCCCGCCACCCGCGCCGACGTGTTCCTGCAAGTGCGGCCGGGCACCGACGGCGCGCTGGCGCTCAGCCTCATCCACCTCCTGATCGCGGAAGGCCGCTACGACGAGCCGTTCGTGCGCGAGTGGACGAACGCGCCGCTGCTCGTGCGCGGCGATACGGGCCAGCTGCTCCTGGCCGCCGACGTGGCCGACGCCGAATTCGCGGCGGGTGCCGCGCGGCCGACCGGCACGGGCTACGTGGCCGTGCGCGCGGGGAGCGGCGCGCTGGTCGCCTACGATGCCGGGCGCGGCGTCTACGACGGCGGCGCGGCCGGGCTTGGCCTGCGCGGCACGCGGCCGGTGCGCCTCGCCGACGGCCAGACGGTGGACTGCCAGCCGGTGTTCGAGCGGCTGGCCGCCGAGGCCGCGCAGTACCCGCCCGAGGTGGCCGCCGCCATCACCGGCGTCCCCGCCGCACAGATCGTGGCGGCTGCCCGCCTGCTGGCCGAGCATCGCCCGGTCGGCCACTACTTCCACAACGGCCTCGTCCAGCACACGAACGCCACCCAGGCGTGCCGCGGGATCGCGGTGCTCTACGCGCTGCTGGGCGACTGGGACCGCGAGGGCGGCAACGTGCGCGCGCCCGGGCCGCTGGTCAACTCCCTCGCCGTCAAGGGCGCCCTCGACGCCGCGCTCGCCGGCGAGCGCCTGGGGCGGGCGGAGCGGCCCCTCGGCCCGCCCGCGCGCCCTGGCGCTGTCGCCGCCTACGACCTGTATCGGGCCGTGCTGGAGGGCGAGCCCTACCCGATCCGCGCGCTGGTCAGCTTCGGCGGCAACATGCTGCTGGCAAACGGCGACACGCTGCGCGGCCGCGCGGCGCTGGAGCGCCTGGAGTTCTTCGCCCAGGTCGAGCTAACGCACACCCCCACCAGCCAGTACGCGGACGTCGTCCTGCCCGCGGCCAGCTTCCTGGAGTTCGAGGCGCTGCACCTCGGCTTCCGCTACCCGATCGAGGCGATGGCCCACGTCCAGCGGCGGCCGGCCGTCGTCGCGCCGCGCCACGAGCGCCGCGCCGACGTCGAGATCATCTTCGCGCTCGCCTGCCGCCTGGGGTTCGGCGCGGAGTTCTGGGACGGCGACGTGGCCGCGGGCTACGACTACGTCCTGGCGCCCAGCGGCCTCACCTGGGACGCGCTGGCCGAGCAGCCCTACGGCGTCACGATCCCGCGGCAGCCCCTGCGCTACGAGAGCTACGCCGAGCCCGACCCGAGCACGGGCGACCCCAAAGGCTTCGCCACCCCCACCCGCAAGGTGGAGCTATACGCCGTCCCGTTCGCGCGGGAGGGGCAGCCGCCGCTGCCCACCTACGTCGAGCCGGCCCTCAGCCCCGTGAGCCAGCCGGCCGTCGCCGCCGAGTTCCCGCTGGTGCTCACGAACGCCAAGCGCCCGCAGTACCTGCACAGTCAGCACCGCGGCCTGCCGCGGCTCCGCAAGACGCTGCCCCACCCGACGGCCGAGCTGCACCCTGACACGGCGGCTGCCTACGGCATCGCCGACGGCGACTGGGTGGCGCTGGAGACGCCCAGCGGCGGCGTGCGCGTCCAGGCGCGCGTGACCGAGGCGATCCTGCCCGGGGTGGTCTGTACGAGCCACGGCTGGTGGCAGGGCTGCGAGCCGCTCGGCCTGCCGCCGCTCGATCCATTCGCATCCGACGGCGCCAACGTGAACCTGCTCGTTCACAACGAGCGCCACGACCCGATCAGCGGCGGCACGCCCCACCGCTCCACCCTCTGCCGCCTCCGCCCGCTCGCCGCCGAGTAACAAAGGAGCTTGACCATGTCGCTTGCACTCGTCGTCGACGCCGATGGGCACTGCAGCGAGCCCGACGAGGAGCTGGGGCCCTGGCTGCCCGAGGAGTACGCGGCCCGCGCCCCGAAGCGCGTCGTGGACCACATGGGCGCCTCGCGCATGTTCTTCGAGGGCCGTGTCTGGGCCAAGGGCGAGGGGCTGGGGCCGTCCGTGACAGGGCCGTTCGCGCCGCACATCCGCACGTCGCGGCCCGGCATGCGCGACCCGCTCCTGCGCCTGCCCGACATGGACCAGGAGGGCATCGACGTCGCCATCATCTTCGGCACGGCCGTCGCCCTCACCGTGAACGGCCTGCAAGACAAGGGGCTCGCCGGCGCCACCTGCCACGCCGTGAACCGCTGGCTGCTGGAGTACTGCGCCGCCGCCCCCAAGCGCCTGAAGGGCGTCGGCCTGATCCCCTGCCAGGACCCGCCCGCCGCCGTGAAGGAGCTGGAGTTCCTGGCCGCCCACGGCATCGTCAGCGCCATGCTGCCGACGAACGTCTACGGCATCAACCTCGGCGACCGCCGCTTCGACCCGATCTACGAGGCGGCGCAGGCGCTGAACATGCCGCTCTCCGTCCACCCCCAGACGGGCCACGACGGCCAGTACGGCGTGAACGGCGTGATGGGCGCGGGCTCCGAGCGCATGGAGAAGTACAGCTACGTCCACATGACGGCGTTCCCCTTCGAGGCGATGATCGCCATGATGCACATGATCGGCGAAGGGGTGTTCGACCGCTACCCGCGCCTGAAAGTCGCCTACATGGAGGGCGCCGCCGGCTGGCTGCCGTTCTGGGCAGGCCGGCTCGACGAGCACTTCGAGAAGCTCCGGCCGCAGTGGTCGGCGTGCGAGCGCAAGCCGTCCGAGATCATCAAGAGCGAGCAGATCGCCGTCACCTGCGAGCCCGAGGAGGACATCCTGCCGACCGTGCTCGACATGATGGGCAACACGCAGGTGATGTACGCCTCCGATTACGCGCACTGGGACTCGGAGTTCCCGGAGTCGGTGAACATGCTGGAGCGCGTGCTGAGCGACCGCGAGGAAGACCTGCGGCTGGTGCTCGGCCAGAACGCCATCCGCTGGTTCAATCTCCAGCCCGCCGACCTCCCGACCGAGTCGGTCTACTTCGGCCGCCGCAAGCCCGCCGTCGCCGCCCACTAGCACCGGGGGTGCAGGAGCGCTCTCCTGCCGTGGGCCTACCCCGCCCGCCTTTCTCGCCGGGGGTGCAGGGGGACTCCCCTGCCGGGGGCCTGGGGGGGTGTCACCCCACTTGCCCTTTCCTTCCTCTCAACCGGGGGTGTGGGGGTGTCCCCCACCATCCTGTCTTCTCTGGGAGAAGCTACTTGATCCCCATCTCCGCCTGCACCTCGTGCAGCAGGCGGGTGTCGACCAGGGAGTCGATGGGCACGTCGGGGCGGGCGCCGCTGACCTGCGACGCGGTGTCGATGTAGGTGCGGATGCTGCGCTCGTCCACGTCGCCCGTGGTCGTCATGATGCGCGTGTAGGTGTCGTAGGCGTCCTTCGCCTCGGATGGAGCCACGTCGAACTTCGTGGCGATGGCCGCCACGGTGTCGTCCGGTCGGTCGCGCCACCAGCGCATGCTCTCGAATAGCGAGCGGATAGTATCCTTGATGACGTCGGGCCGCTTGTCCAGGTTGGCCTTCGAGGTGGGCAGGTCGACGTAGGGCAGGCCGAGCAGGTCGCCGAGGAACAGCAGCTCGCGGTAGCCCTGGGCCTTCGCCTTGGAGTCGAACGGCGGCGTGACCACGGCCGCCCCGATCTGGCCGCTCAGCAGCGCGGTGAAGGAGGCGGACGTGCCGCCGGTCTCGAGGAAGTGGACGTCCTGGTCGGGCACGAGCCCCAAGTGGCGCACGCCGGCGATCGCGAACAGCTTGGGCGTGCTGGCGCTGGTGGCGATCGTCTGGCCGCGCAGGTCGGCGGCTGACTGGATGTCCGGGCGCGAGATCAGCGTCCAGGGGCTCTGGTCGAAGAGGCGCATGAAGATGCGCACGTCGCCACCCTGCAGCGCGTAGTCCACGGCGCTGGTGCCGCTGCCGGCGATGTCCGTCTCGCCGCGATCCATCGCGGCCGGGGCGATGTTCGTCTCCATGATCGTGAACTCGGCGCGCAGGCCGTGCTGCGCGAAGATGCCCTGCTCGTCGGCGAGGTACATCGGCATGTAGGAGAGCGCCAGCGACGGCAGCCCGAAGCGGATCAGGCGCGGCTCCGGCGGGGCGGCGGTGGCCGCCTGGCCGCTGGCCGCGGGCGCGGCGCCGGCGGGCGGGCCGCCGCTGGCCGGGGCGGCCGGCGCCTGGGCCGCGCACGCGGCCAGGCTCAGCGCGGCCAGCGCGGCCGCCGCCGCCCGGAGCGCGGGCGCGAGCCGCACGAGACGACGTGGGGCGACGAACGGATGCGGCATGGCAACGACTCCAGCGCGCGGGCCGGCGCAGCCGCCTGGCTCGGCTTGGCGGCAGGGGCCGACGTCTCGGTGGCCCCAGTATAGGGAGTCGCGCGCACGGGGGCCAGCCGGCGGCGCGCTACCGGGCGTCGTGGAAGATCACGCCGAGGGTGAAGCGGTGGCCCAGGCGCAGGCGGCTCACGCCGTGGCGCATCGTCACGCGGCGGACGCCGCGCGTGCCCTGCACGGGCCGCTGGTTCACGGCGAAGACGACGCCCTCACCGTGGCCGAGCGGCACGACCTCGACGCGCGACTGCAGGCGCGGCCGCTGCTCCGTCAGCACCAGCTCGCCCCCGGCGAAGTCCGCGCCCGGCACGCTGAGCAGGAACACCGCCTGGAGCGGGAAGGACTCGTCGCCATAGAGGTCCTGGTGCAGACAGTTGTAGTCGCCCGTGCCGTACTTCAGCAGCAGCGGCGTCGGCCGGAGCTGGCCGGCCGCGTGGCAGCGGTCGAGGTAGGCCTGGTGGTCGAGCGGGTAGTCGGCCGGGCGGCCCAGCGCCGCCGCCCAGCGGTTGGCGATGGGCGCGAGCCCCTGGTAGAGCGTGGCGCGCAAGGTGGCGACCAGCTCGGGCAGGGGGTAGGCGAAGTACTTGTACTCGCCGCGCCCGTAGCCGCGCGGCGCCATGACCACGCGGCTGCGGAAGGCGTCCGCGGCGTCGTAGCCGGCGACGAGCGCGGCGCACTCGGCCGGCGTCAGTAGGGTGCCCAGCGAGGCATAGCCCTGCTCGTCGAGCGCCGCGCCGATGGGCGCCCAGTCGAGCGCGGCCACCCGCGCGGCGAGCGACGGCGCCGGGGCGGCCGTGCTGGCCACCCCGGCGGCCGCGCTGCTCGCGGCCGCCGCCCGCCTCGTGGCAGCGTCGTCGCGCCTCATGCCCGCTCCCGTTCGAGGAGGCGCTGCTTGCGCTCCACCCCCCAGCGGTAGCCGGCGAGACCGCCGTCGCGGGCGACGACACGGTGGCAGGGGATCGCCACGGCGAGAGGGTTCGCCGCACAGGCGCCCGCCACCGCTCGCACCGCGCGGGGGCTGCCCAGGCGCGCGGCCACGTCGGCGTAGCTGGCGGTCTGGCCCGCCGGGATCTCGCGCAGCGCTTCCCACACGCGGCGCTGGAAGGCGGTGCCGCGCACGTCGAGCGGCAGCCCGAGCCCGCCGGCGCGGGCCGGATCGTCGACGAAGCGCACCACCGCCGCGACCCAGTCGGCGAAGCCGGGATCGGGCTCCGTCAGCCGCGCGTGCGGGAAGCGCGCCGCCAGGTCGGCGGTCAGCGCCGCCGGCTCGTCGCCGAGCATGATGGCGCACACGCCGCGCTCGGTGGCCGCCACCAGCACGTAGCCGAGCGAGCAGCGGTCCACCGCGTACCAGACGGCCTCGCCCTGGCCGCCCCGGCGGTAGGCCGAGGGGGTCATGCCGAGCATCGCCGGCGCGGTCGCGTAGAAGCGGCCGGCCGAGCCGAAGCCCGCGGCGTACAGCGCGTCCGTGACACCCGCGCCGGCCGCCAGACCATCCTGCACGCGACGCTGGCGGTGAGCGGCGGCGTAGGCGCGCGGGGTCACGCCGGCGATCCGCTTGAACGTCCGGTGGAAGTGATGCGGGCTCACGCCGGCCTGCGCGGCCAGGTCGGCCAGCCGGGGGGGCTCCTCGGCAGCCTCGATGGTGCGGCAGGCCTCGGCGACGAGCGCGGCGTCCCGCTCGGCGCGCGGCGGCAGGTCGGGGCGGCAGCGCTTGCAGGGCCGGAAGCCGGCGCGCTCGGCGGCGGCCGGCGTGGCGTGGAACGTCACGTGCTCCCGCCGGGCGGGCCGCGCCGCGCAGGACGGGCGGCAGTACACGCCGGTGGTGTCCACGGCGTAGAGGAAGTGGCCATCGGCGGCCGGGTCGCGGCGGCGCACGGCCTCCCACTGCTCGGCGGGGCTAGCGAACCGCGGCGCGGCCGTGTCCGCGGCGGCGCGGTCGTTGGTCAGTACGGCGTTCATTGGGTACCTCCGTGGTTGCTGGTCCGTGCGGCACGTCCACCATTAATCTACGACGGCCCAAGGGTGGGCGCACTCCGGCTCTTGCGCGGCAATCCCGCAATTGGGGGCACCCGCTGCAGTCGGCGGGCAAGGACGGATGGTCGATGCTTGACGGGCGGGACCGGCGACCGCAGCTTGACGGCCGGGGCGCGGCACCCCATGATGAGCGTGGACGAGCCACGGGCGCATGGCGCCAAGGTGGAGACGGCGTGAGGCGGATGGGGCAGCGGGCGCGCGACCTGGCGGGGCAGCGGGCACACCGACAGGCTGTGGAGCGGACAGGCGGGCTGGCGGGGCATTGGGCGGGCCGCCTGGCGGTGTTGCTGGCGCTTGCCGCGGCGCTCGCGTGCGCCCCGGGCGCGGCGTCGCCCCCGGCCCCCGCACCCGCCGCGCCGACCTCGGCTCCCGGGTCGGGGACGCCGGGCTCGGCCGCGGCAGCGGGGGCGCCTCCGGGCACGGCGGCCACGGCCACCGCCCCGCCGGCGCCCGCGAAGATCACCGTGGCCTATGCGTCGAAGGGCGCCAACCAGCTGCCGCTGTGGCTGTCGGCCGAGCGCGGCTACTTCCAGCAACAGGGCATCGACGCCGAGCTGGTCTTCCTGTCGTCCACGCTCTCGACGCAGGGGCTCATCGCCAACAGCGTGCAGTTCATGCTCGCCGGCAATGAGGGCGTGGAGCTGAACCTGCAAGCCGGCAGCTCGCTCGCGACGATCGTCGCCGGCGTGACGCCGAAGCTGGCCTTCAAAGCGTTCGCCCAGCCGGCCATCCGCTCCGTGGAGGACCTGCGCGGCAAGACGATCGCCGCGACGCGCCAAGGGTCGGTGTCGGACTTCGCCTGGCGCAAGCTGCTGGATCTCAACGGCCTGCAGCTCGGCAGCGACGTGGCCGCGGTGTATCCAGGCACGTCGGAGGCGGTGCTGACGGCGGTGCTCGCGGACCACGCGCAGGCGGGGATGGGCTCGACGCCCACCGACCTGGTCGCGCAGAAGCAGGGGCTGCGCATCCTGGCCGACCTGGCGCAGATGGACATCCCGTTCCTGATGGGCGCCGTCACCACGCGCACCGACGTGGCGCAGACGACGCCCGACCTGGTGGAGCGCTACCTGCGCGCGCACCTGCAGGGCGTCCACACCATGCTGACCGACCCGGCGACCTCGCTCGCGGTACTGGCCAAGTACTCGGAGCAGGACGACCCGGAGTTCGTGCGCGCGGGCTACGAGTTCTTCCTGCCGACGATGACGCGCGATCAGCTCGTGCCCGAGGCGGCGATTGTGGCCGTGCTCCAACAGTCGCCGCACCCGAACGCGCGCGACGCGAATCCCAGCGACTTCTACGACAACAGCTACCTGGAGCGCATCGAGGCCGGCGGCTACCTCGACCGCCTGTACGCCGGCCACTGAGCGCCCGTGCGGTACAATTCCATCGAATCGTCGGTAGGTGCCGCAGGGGGTGGGGCGATGGCGCAGACGGTGCGGGCGACGTTCGATGGCGAGGTGCTTCGTCCCGAGCGTCCCGTGGACTTGCAGCCGAATACGACCTACGTGATCACGATTGAGCGCGAGGCGCCGATCGCGGAGAGCGCGGCAGACGAAGTGTATCCGCTGACGGTGATCGGCCGTCTGGCCACCGATATGGGCGTGATAGACCTCTCGGTCCACCATGATCGCTACGCACATGGCTGTCTTGCGGACGAGAGCGGTGGCGCATAGCCGCGCACCGCTGTTTCTCGATACCGCCTACGTCTATGCGTCGGTGAACACCCGCGACCAGTGGCGCGATGCAGCGCTCCGGTGGGAAGCATATCTCGCTGCAGAACGGCGGCGCCTTGTAACTACCGAGTTCGTGCTCACGGAGATCGCCGACGGGCTAGCCAATTTGCGGTTCCGAACTCAAGCTGTCCAGATCATCGCCGCATTGCAGGCCAGTGGCCTCGTCCAGATTTTCCCCGCCTCGCCGCGGCTGTTTGCCGCCGCGCTGGATCTTTATCGGAGCCGCGCGGTCAAGGAATGGGGACTGACCGACTGTTCGTCGTGATGGGCGAGCAGCACCTGTCGGCAGCCCTGACGACGGATGAGCACTTTCGACAGGCCGGCTTTCGAGCCCTCCTCCTTGAGAACCCACCGGGTTGACCCAGTGCCGCCTCTTGAGGGACGCAAACCGCTTGGGTGCCAGTCTGGATCGACGCCATGCGTCTCACACAGCCAGCTTCCGCCGTGCTCCTTGTCGCGTTACAGGCCATAGAGGGCCTTGGCGTTGTCGTAGGTGATCTGGCGGACGAGGGCGGGCGGGAGGTCGCCGCGCCGGGCGCGCTCGTCGAGCAGCGGGACGAAGTGGTGCTCCACCGAGGGGTCGCTGTGGCCGTAGTCCGAGCCGACGACGAACGTGGCGCCCGAGGTGTGCTCCAGGATGTGGGGGAAGTCCTCGTCCACCTGGCAGGTGACGTAGGCGCGGTTGTCGGCCAGCAGGTCGCCGCGTAGCTCGAACTTCACGCCGTCGATGTTGCCGCCGTCAGGCTGCTTCGCGGCGCGGCGGGCGAGGTCGTAGGCGACGTAGGGCACCCAGCTCGCGCCGGCCTCGACGAAGCCCCAGCGCACGCGCGGGAAGCGCGGGGGCACGCTGTTGGCGACGAGCGAGTAGAAAGCGTTGACGACGGAGAGCGGCAGGCGCTGGAAGCGGCCGTAGGAGAAGATGGGGCCGGTGGCGATGTCGGACATACCGGTACCCTGGTGGAAGCAGATGGCCAGGTCCAGCCGCTGCGCCTCCTCGTAGAGCGGGAAGAAGTAGGGATCGACGGGCCAGTGGCCGAACTCGGGGTCGCCCTTCTTCAGAACGCCGACCGCGCCGTGCTCCTTCGCCCAGCGCACCTCCTCCAGCGCGGCGTCCAGGTCGCCCGCGGGCAGGAGGCACACCCAGCGCAGGCGACCGTTGGACTTGTCGCTGGCCTCGCCCACCCAGCGGTTGTAGGCGCGGCGCACGGCCAGGTCCACCTCGGGGCGCTGCGCAGGAGCCAGCAGGAACAGCGTCGGGTAGATCACCTGCACCTCGGTGCCCAGCCGGTCCATGTCGGCCAGACGGGCGCCGATATCCTTTAGCTCGCGCGTCTCCACGGTGGTGCCAGTCTTCGCGAAGTCGCGGGGGATGCGGAGGAAGCGGTTGCCGTCCACCAGCCAGTACGGCTTGCCGTCGCGGTCGTCGATCTCACAGACGGGGCGGTACTGGCGCTCGGAGGGCAGCAGGTATTCCCAGGTGTCCTCGGTCTCGTCCACGTGGGTGTCGGCGTCAATCACTGCCATTTCTTCCTCCAGTCACGGGAGGTGAGGGATACCCCCACACCCCCGGTAAGTTAAGGAGGCTGTTGGGGATCCCCCCACGCCCCCGCCAGGGGAGCACCCCTGGGCCCCCGGGAGAGATCAGCGGCCACGGAAGATGGTGTTGAAGGTGGCGGTCCATTGGGTCGCGTCGCTCTCGATCTGGGCGGCGGTCTGGCCTTGCTCGGGTATCCAGGGCGTGAAGGACACTGGCGTGGCGCCCGTGCTGTAGAAGTTGTCCTCCAGAATCTGTTGGCCGTCGCTATAGAGATAATCCAGGAAGAGGAGCGCGGCGTGGGGGTGCGGCGCCTTGGCGGCGAAGGCGCCCTGGCCCGCGTTTCCCACAACGGGGTCGAGCGGCACCCACTGGACAGGCGCGTTCTGCTCGGCCTGCGCCTGGAGCACGTGATCGCGAAAGATGGTCGGCGAGGCGGCAACCTCCCCCTTGGCGATCAGGTCGAGCAGCGCCTTGCCGGACACCTGGTGGACGACGGGCTTCTGCTGGCTGGCGATCTGGGTCAACAGGTCGCGGCCGCGCTGGGCGCCCAGGCCGTGCAGCACCGAGGCGACCCAGCGGTCGCCGGTGGTGGTGCCGGCGAGGGCGAGCTTGCCGCTGAGCGCTGGATTGAGCAGGTCTTGCGCGGTCTTCGGCACGGCGCTCTCGGGGATGAGCGTGGTGTTGTAGCCGAAGCCGATGTAGGAGATGCGAACGAGCGCGCTGTCCACCAGGTCGCCGCTCGCGGGCGTCTTGGCGGTGTCGGGGAAGCTGGCGAGCGGCGGCGAGTAGTAGGGCGCGAGCAGGCCTGCCTCTTGCATGATCCGGATGGCCGACGGCGGCGTCTCGATGACGTCGAAGACCTGGCGCCCGGCCTGGGCCTCCTGCGTGGCCTTGGTCAGCAGCTCGTTGTCGGCGGCGCGAAACACCTCGGGCTCGACGAACGGGTACTTCTGCTTGAAGCCGGCCAGCAGACGGTCGAGGATCGGCCCGCTGAGCGAGGTGTACCAGGTGAGCTGGCCCTCTTGGCGGGCGCCGGCTTCGAGTAGCTGCTGGCGGTCGCCGCCCTGGTAGGCGGCGAGGGCGGCGGGCGTGGTGGGCTGGCCGCCGGCCGCCGGAGCGGCGCCGCCGGGGGCGGCCGGCGCGCTGGCGGGCGCCGCGGCGCTGGGGCCGCAGGCGAGCAGCAACGCCGCGACGACCCACGCGCCGAGCAGCCCGGCGCGCGGCCGTGCGCCGCGAGCGCGCCCCCCGCTCCGCCGCCCGGCCATGGCTCCCTCTCCCGCGATTACCCGCACTGTAGCGCGGACGGGGCTGGCGCACAAGCGGCGGACGGCGGGCAGGTGCAGCGCCCGTTAGTCCGCGGGCGTGCTGGGATAGGTGAACGTCCAGCTGACCTCGAACGGCTCCCACCAGGGCGCCACGCCGGTGGCGGCGTCGACGTGGCGGAAGAACCCGTGCGTGATCGGCGGATCGAAGTGGTAGGTCACGCGGTACTGGCCCGGGCCGTTGAGGCGCGTGTTATCCGCGTAATGGGGCCCGTCCTTGGCGACCATCGGCAGGAGCGCGCCGGTGGTCGTCCAGTCGGAGCCCAGCTTCGCGACGTGGTAGCTGATGCCCAGGTAGGGGATCCAGTCGCCGGCCGCGAAGCCATTCTGGTTGCCGGCCGTGGCGTGAACGTCGGCCTCCAGGTGGATCGCGTCCGTCGTGTCCATCGGCATGGGCATGAGCGAGTCGAGGTCGAGCTGGATGCCGAGCAGGTAGTTCGCGGCGATGGCCATGCCGTTGCGCTCGACGGGCGCGCCGACGACGAACTCCTGGGCGAGGACCGAATGGGCGGTACGGGCCTCGCTCGGGACGCTCACGTGCGCCGCGGGGTGGGCGAACGCGGTCAGGAAGCCGACGCCGGCCAGCGCGGTGGCCACGGCGAGAACCAGGACGGACCGTTGGGACCAGTGCATCGCCAATTCTCCTACTGCCTCGCTCACGGCGAGGGGTTCGCGGAGCGCCGCTCCGCCGGCGCGGCCAGGGACCGCTAGGGGATGCGCCCGCAGTGCAGGAGCGCGAGGTTGCGCGCCTGCTCGCTCATCTGGAGGTACGTTTGGACCCAGTTGTAGCGCAGGTCGCTGTAGCCAAGCTGGTTGGCTACCACGGACTGCTGCAAGCCTCCCAGGGCAATGGTATTCCCGGCCTCGGCCGCCTGGTTGGCGCCCAGCGCGATCACGTCGGAGGGAGCCAACGGGGCCAGGGCGCCATTGGGCAAGATGGGCAACTGGCCCCCCGCCTGGAAGGCGTTCACCAGCCCCGGTGCCGCTAGCTGGGAGTTGGGATTGGTCGCCCCGACGCCGCCGAAGAACGCGCCCGGACCATAGCGTCCCGGGTAGGGATAGATAGGCCGATACGGCCCAATCGCCGCGGTGCCGGGCACGGGGCCTGGGCCGTAGGCGTACTGGGGGGTCACAGCCTGGGCTGGGGGAATGCCCGGGAGGGGCGCGTTGCCGAGGAGCGCCTGCGCGTAGTCGAAGTAGGGCTGCGCGGCCTGCCCGGCGTAGCGCGCGCACTCCTCGACGCTCGGGGCCGTGGATGCCGCGGGCGCGGGCGACGCCGCGGCGGGCGGACTGGCGCTGGCGGCGGGCGCCGCCGGCGGGCCCGCGCTCGCCGCGGCGACGGCCGGCGGCGTGACGCCTGCCTGGGTCGCAAACGTGGCGAACTGGCCGCGTAGCGCGGCGATGGCGGCGCGGGCGGCGTCGGGGTTGCTCCCGCTGGCGGGGAGCGCGTTGCGCAGGTCGGCCATAGCCTGCTCGATGTCGCGGTAGGTGCTGCCTGACACAGCGCGTACGACGTCTTCGACGCCGAACCAGACGTTCTCGAAGGCGTCGTAAGCGGCGAGCGCGCCCGCCGTGTCGCCCGCGTCGAGGCGTGCCTGGATCGCGTCCACCGCGCTGGACAGGCTAGTCACAATGCCCTGCGGCGACGTGCCGGTCTGCGCCGCTACGGGAACGGGACGAGAGACGAGCCCAACGCACCAGGCCGCGAGCAGCAGCACGCCGAGCCAAGGCACTCTGCGCATAGCACCCCTCCTGCAGTCTATCAGTCTGTTCTAATAAACGTGATTAGGCTCCAAACGTTACATCAATCAGTACATGCTGATACCCATGCCACGTGCAGGCATCAGGATGCGAGGCGCCAGCCTCCGCCGATGAACTATGCTCACGGTGATCCGCGGGTCGTCACGCGCGGCGGCTCGCTGGGCCGGCCGGGACTGGGTGGCTAGGCCGCGAGGCGACGGAGCAGGAGAAGAGGCAGGCCCCCTGGACCGGGCGTTCGCCGGGTCAGAAGCTCTCGGGCGGGCGCTCGGGATAGGGCGGCGGGCTGGGGGGCTGGGGCTCGGCGCCGGTACGAATGCCGCGCTTCACGAGGCGCAGCAGGCCGCGGTCCGGGCGGTCGCCAGGCGCCGTGCTGATCTCGACCTCGGCGCTGACCGCGGCGGCCGCCGCGCGCCAGCGCGCCGCCTCGGCGTCAAGCTGGTCGCGGTCGAGCGCGATGCGCAGCTCCTCGCCCACCTGGAGCTGGTCGAGCGTGTCGCGGTAGGTGTTGTCGTCGGCGTCGCGGATGGAGCTATGGCGTACCCGAGACATGGGTTGCCCCCTTCGGTTCCCCAAGGCCTGAAGCGATTCGTCGCGCCCCGCCCGCAGGGCTCCTGCCGAGCGCTCCGGCTATCATGGTTGTATGGTGGCAATCTCGAGCGCCCCGAAGCGGCCCGGGGTCATCAACGCGGCGATGCTTGGCTTCGCCTCGCTGGTGCTACTGCAACTGTTCGTCGGCACCCTACTGGTCCTCCACCGCGACGAGGTGGTCCAGACAGTTAGCCGTGCCCATCCCGAGTGGTCGGCCGCCGCCGTTCAGCAGACAGCCGACGGGACGGTGTACGGTGGCCTGGCCGTCCACCTGGTCCTCGCGGCACTGTACGCCTGGCTTGGCCTCAAATGCCGTGGCGGCAGCGCCGCGGCGCGGGTCATCGTTTCGGCGCTCTTCGTTCTCGGCATCGCCGCTAGCCTAGGCTTCGTGACCAGCGCATCGGCAGTGCTCCCAAACGAGGTCCCGTAATCAAGGGTAATGCGCAGCCTGTCGCTCGCCCCGCGGCCCACCAGCGGCTCGTCGCCCAGCGCGATGGCATAGATGCGGAATCGTCCGAACGGGCCCACGTCCACAGTGCCGCGGTAGACAGGCGCGGCAACCGGCGACCCGTCAGCCAGACGACAGGTCATATAGCCGGCAGGCGCGATGCGATCCACAGCGAGACTGGCTGGCATCGCTACATCGCCGTCAAACCCCGTGTCGAGGGGCGCTTCCCCCTCCAGTGGAACCGGGCCAACGGCCAGACGGAGCGGTAGATAGGGGAAGTGAGAGCTGGTGACTGATTGGCTCATCGCCAGCGCCAGACAGCTTGCTCGCCCAGCTTGACCACGAAGCTGCCTGGACCGATGGTGTCAGCTGCCTTGTCGAGCACCTCGTGCGGGCTCGTGCCGAGCACCGTTCGGCCGTCCGGGAAGATCGCGACGTGCTCGCCTAAATGTTCGCGCTCTAGCGGCTTGCCGTAGCGGTCATACAACCCGGTTGCTTGCTCTGTCAGGGCTGCCTGATCGGTCGCCATCTCGCGCCCTCACTCTCTTAGGTCAGAGTCTACCATGGGTAGCAGCGATCGGCCTCCCAGAGCCCCCGATCCTGGGGAGCCTGCCGACGGCTTTGCCCAGACTCATCAACTCGGCATTCTGGTACGGCGCTATACTGACCGGGAGTGTAGGGAGAGCCGCCCCATGGTTGATGTAATTCAGGACCACATCGAGATCGTTGAAGGGGCCGGGGGGCCGAAGCCGCGCGTTGCCGGGACGCGCATCCGGGTCGTGGACGTCGCGATCTGGCACGAAAAGCAGGGCATGTCGGCCGCGCAGATCGTGCAGGAGTACCCGCAACTGACGCTGGCCGACGTGTACGCAGCGCTCGCCTACTACTGGGATCACCGCGACGAGATCGAGCGCCGCGCGGCGGACGACGCGGCCTTCGAGGAAGAGTGTCGCCGGCAGTACTCCAGCCTGCTCCAAGAGAAGCTACGCCAACGCGCCAGCCAGTAGCGTGCGCTTCCAGCTCGACGAGCACATGCCGAACGCGGTGGCGCAAGCGTTGCGGCAGCGGGAGATCGACGTGCTAACCGTCCACGAGGCCAGCCTGCTCGGCCGCCCCGATCATGAGCTTCTGGCTCACGCCCATGCCGCCGGGCGCGTGATGGTGACTCATGATGCCGACTACTTGCGACTGCACAGCCAGGGCGTGGAGCACGCCGGCATCGCTTACTGCGCTCATGGCTCGCGGACGATCGGTCAGATCGTGGAGAGACTAGTGCTGATCCACGAGGTGTTTCAGCCAGATGAGATGCTGAATCGGCTGGAGTACCTCTGATATCAACTCGGTTTAGCGGCCTTGGGGGAAATAATTCGCTCAGGCATGGATCAGCCGCCTGCAGCGCTTCGCGACTCTGTTCTCTGCGGTCTGGTCGAGAGGCGCGGGGTTAGTGCGCGGCCACCTGGATCTCGTAGTCGGTGATGGGGAGGCCGGCGATCTCGCGCAGGGCGCGGCGCACGTACACCTCGACCATGCGGCGGCGCCAGGAGTTCGTCAGGTCGGTGTTGTCGAGCGGGCGGGCGCCGAGCCGCGCCGTCTTCGCGGCCTGGTCGATCACCTCGGCGCTGAGCGGCTGGCCGACGAGCGCGGCGCTCGCCTCGGCCGCCAGCACCGGCGCCGACGTGACCGCGCCCAGCACGATGCGCGCCTCGCGCACGATCGCGCCGTCGCGGCGCACCACCGCGGCCGCGCCGAGGATCGGGAAGTCGAACGAGTCGCGGCGCCGCAGCTTCCAGTAGCTCATCTCTAGCCCCTCCGCCGGGGGCAGGATGACCTCGGTCAGGATCTCGTCGGGCTGCTTGGTGAGGTAGTCGATGCCGTCGTTGCGGTACAGCGCCTCGGCGGGGATCACGCGCTCGCCCCGGGCGCTCACCAGCCGCACCTTGGCGTCGAGCGCCACCATGACGGGGGCGGTGTCCGACGACGACACGGCCCAGCAGCGCGGGCTGGAGGTGGCGACCCAGCAGATGTCGCCGTCCTTCTTCTTGCAGAAGCCCAGCGCCTCGCGCCACTCGTAGTTCTGGTCGTAGTAGTTGCAGCGCGTGTCGAGGCAGAGGTTGCCGCCGAGCGTGCCCATGTTCCGCAGGTGGACCGTCGACACCTTGCTCGCGGCCCTCGCCACCGCCGGATACGCCAGCGCCAGCCGCGCGTCGTTGGCGACCTCGGTGAGCGTCTGGTTGGCGCGCACGGTGAGGCCCTGGCGCGTGTCGCCGGCTACGCCGCGTAGCTCGTCGATGCCGCGCAGGCCGATGACCACCTGCGGCTCGACCTGGCGGCGCTTCATGTTCGGGAAGAGGTCGGTTCCGCCAGCCACGAGCGCGGCCTGCGGCCCGTGGTTGGCGAGCAGGCTGGCCGCCTCGGCCACCGTGCGCGGCGCGACGTACTGGAACGCGGGTAGGCGCATCATAGCCCGCTGCCTCCGACGTAGGTGGTGTAGCTGGCGACCGGCGGGTAGGCGTCGGGCGCGGGGATGCCGTTGCGCCACTCGGGCGGCACCTCGGGCCGGATCGGCGGCGGGAACTGGACCGGCGGCACGCGCTCGGGGCCGACGCGCGGCTCCTTGCCCTCGGCCGCGCGGTCGAGCGCCTTCAGCACCTTCTCGGGCGTGATCGGCGTCTCGTCCACGCGCACGCCCACGGCGTCGAACACGGCGTTCGCCACCGCCGGCGGCACGGGTAGCAGCGGCCCCTGCCCGGCCTCCTTGGCGCCGAACGGGCCCTCGGGATCGGGCCGCTCGATCAGCATCACCTCGATCTCGGGCGTCTCCAGCGTAGTCGGGCTCTTGTACTCGAGCAGCGACGGGAACTTGTGCAGCCCGCGACGGAAGGTCTGCTCTTCCATCAGCACCTCGCCGATCGCCATGTAGACGCTGCCCTCGGTCTGGCCCTGCACGTTCAGCGGGTTGATGGCCCGGCCCACGTCGTGCGCGATCCACACCTTGTCCACGCGCGTCTCGCCGGTGTCGGGGTCGGTCGTCACCTCGGCCACGCAGGCGGCGAAGCTGAGCGCGGGGCTGGGGCCGACGGTGGACGCCTTGTAGGGCGCGTAGATTTTCGGCGGCGTGTAGCTGCCGGCGGCCGAGAGCTGGCCGTAGCGCGCCTCGGCAAGCTGCACCGCCTGGTCGAAGGGCACCGAGCGCGTCAGGTCGTCGCGCACGAAGATGTGGCGGTTGGCGGCGTCCAGCCGCTCGACGGGCACTTCGAGCTGCTGGGCCACGACCTCGAAGAGGATGGCGCGCAGCTTGCGCGCGGCCTCCAGCACCGCGTTGCCCATCATGAACGTGACGCGGCTGCTGTAGCTGCCCAGGTCGACGGGCGTGAGGTCGGTGTCGGCGGCGTGGAGCTGGATGTCCTCCGGGCGCACGCCGAGCACCTCGGCGGCGATGTACACCATCGTCGAGTCGGAGCCCTGGCCGATGTCGGTCGCGCCCATCAGCAGCGCCACGCCGCCGCCGCGGTCGAGCTTGATGAGCGCCGAGCTGTGGGGCATCGGGTTCCAGTAGATCGCCGTGCCGGCGCCGCACATGTAGGCACTGGTCGCCAGGCCGATGCCCTTGCCGTAGGGCAGCTTGCCGTGCTTCTCGCGGAAGCCCGACGCCCGCACCACGGCGTCGATGCACTCAGGCAGCGCGCAGCTCGTGATACGCCGGTAGTTGACAGTGCGGCTCATCGGCCGCACCGTCTGGCGCAGCTTCATGTCGATGAGATCAAGGCCCAGGTCGCGCGCGATCTTGTCGAAGTGGATCTCCAGCGCGTAGCGGCCCTGCGGCAGGCCGTGGCCGCGCTTCGGGCCGCAGGGCGGCTTGTTCGTGAAGACGCGCACGGCCTCGCACTTGTAGCGCGGGATCTGCTGCACCACGGTGTTCAGCGTGACCGTGTAGTACACGGAGGCGACGCCGAAGCTGCCGTAGGCGCCGCCGTCCACCCACGACTGGAAGTGCATGGCGGTGATCGTGCCGTCGCGCTTGACGCCGGTCTTCACCTTCATCAGCACGGGGTGGCGGCCGCGGTGCGCGTAGAAGACCTCCTCGCGGTTGAGGGTGATCTTCACCGGGCGGCCCGTGACCATGCTCAGCTTGGCGGCGGCCACCTCGTGGTTGAACAGCTCGCTCTTGCCGCCGAAGCCGCCGCCGACCGGCGCGGCGATGATGCGGATGCGCGACGGCGGCATCTGCAGCGCGCCCGCCAGCTCGCGGTGCACGTAGTGGGGCGTCTGGGTGCTGCTCCAGACGGTCAGCTTGCCGTCCTTGGCGTAGTGCGCCAGGGTGGCGTGCTGCTCGATCGGCAGGTGCGTGTTGCCCTGGTAGAAGAAGGTGTCCTCGCGGATATGGTCGGCCTCCGCGAACCCCTCCTCCACGTCGCCGAACTCGTAGCTGACGAACTTGTGGATGTTGCGGCCGTCGCCGTAGTCCTGGATGGCCTCGCCCTCTTTGGTCAGCGCCTCGTCGACGGTCATGTAGGCGGGCAGGCGCTCGTAGACGACTTTAATGCGGCGGCAGGCTGCCTCGGCCGTCTCCTCGTCCACCGCCGCGACGGCCGCCACCGGCTCGCCCACGTAGCGCACCTTCTCCACGGCCAGCGCCGTCTCGTCCTGGCTGACGGGCATGATGCCGTACTTGTGCGGCAGGTCGCGGCCCGTAATGGCGGCGTACACGCCCGGCAGGGCCAGCGCCTCGCTGAGGTCGATGTCCACGATGCGCGCGTGCGGGTGGGGGCTGCGCAGCAGGCGGCCGTAGGCCATGCGCGGCAGCTTCATGTCGTCCGCGAACTGCGTCTCGCCCGACGTCTTGGCGAGCGCGTCGACCTTCGGCAGCGGGCGCCCGACGACGTGCAGCGCCGGGCTGGGCGGGGCGCCAGTTTCGGGGGTGGGGGGTGGCGCGGACGGCGCGGGCGGCGCGTCCACGCGGGGCGGCGTCTCGATAGCCATCAGCGCACCTCCGTCTCGGCCGCCGCCTCGCCCCGCAGGTGGGCCGCGGCCAGCTCGACAGCGTCCAGAATCTTCACGTAGCCGGTGCAGCGGCACAGGTTGCCGCTGAGCGCTTCCTTCACCTCGTCGCGCGTGGGGCGAGGGTTGTGGTCGAGCAGCGCCTTGGCGGTGACGAGGATGCCGGGCGTGCAGTAGCCGCACTGCGCCGCGCCGAGGGCCGTGAAGGCCTCCTGCAGCGGGTGGGGCTGGTCGTTGTGGGCGAGCCCTTCCACCGTGACGATCTCGCGGCCCTGCAGCTCGATCGGCAGCGCCAGGCAGGCGAGCTGCGGCACGCTGTCCACGAGCACGGTGCAGGCGCCGCACTCCCCCAGCTCGCAGCCGTGCTTGGTGCCGGTCAGCGCTAGCTCCTCGCGCAGCACCTCGAGCAGGGTATGGTGCGCAGGCGCCAGAATGTCGTAGTCTTCGCCGTTCACTCGCAGGTGCAGCGGCACTTTGCCTGCCTCGCTCATGGGCCTTCTCCCCGCCTATGCGCGTGTGCCTGTCATTGCCACGCTGTCCGGCCATTGGGGTACGGCGGGCGCTGGTCCCCCACCACCCGATGGCGCCACCCCGCGCCGGGCCGCAGGGGTGCGACGCGGAATACTACGAGCGTCGCTGCCTCTGCCCTACCTCTTGTCGTCGCCTATTGCAGTCTTCGTCCCGATCTCACGCCTACGCGCGCTGAGTTGCGGCCTACGGCCGCGGGCGGGCATGAAACCCGCCCCTACGAGTCCTTTGGACGGCGGCGCACGGTGAGTCGGCGGCCTCGACGGCCGCCGCGGGCGACAAGCGACCCACGCTACGGACCGGCGCGTACCCGTATGCCGCGATCACTGTGACAACTGCCTTTTCATTCGCTGTGTCCGTTGGCGCGGCCGCTCAGCGCCGGCTCGGGCCGCGCGCCGCCGAGGCGCCACGAGATCTGCCGCGCCGCGTCCGCGACCGCTGCCGCCAGCTCGGCCAGCCGCGCCGCATCGATGCGCGTGCTGAAGCCGACGACAGTGAGCGCGGCGAGGGCGCCCGGCGCGCTGCCGTGGATCGGCGCGCTCGCCGCCCGCACGCCATCCAGGTACTCCTCGTCGTCCAGCGCATAGCCTTGCTGCTGCACTTGGTCGAGCAGGGCGCGGTACGCCGCCGAGTCGGTCACCGAGCGGGCGGTGAAGCGCCGCGGCGGGTGCTGGGCCAGCCAGCGGTCGCGCGCGGCCGGCTCCATCGCCGCGAGCAGCACCTTGCCGATCGAGCCAGCGTAGAGCGGCAGCCGCCGGCCGATGGGCGCCGAGATCTTGAGATCGGTAGGCGGCTCCTCCTTGTCGACGACGAGCACGCGGGCGCCGTCGAGCAGCGCGAGCAGCGTCGTCTCGCCGGTGCGCGCGGTGAGCGCGCGCAGGAACGGGCGCGCGACGGCGACCAGGTCGTTGCCGTCGCCCAGCGCGCTGGCGAAGGCGTAAAGCCCGTAGCCGAGGCGGAAGCGCGTCGTGCTCGGGTCGCGCTCGACCAGCCCGTGGTGCTCCAGCGTGAGCAGGATGTCGCGGACGGTCGCCTTGTTCAGCCCCAGCGTCCGGGCTAGCTCGGAGATGCCCCAGAGGCGCGCGTCGCGGCGCAGCAAGTGCAGGATGCGCACGGCGCGATCGACCGCCGGCACGAGGTGCGCGGTGGCGGTCGACGCGGACGCGGCTGCTGGGCTAGGCATTCTGCCGTCTCGGCTCATCGTATGGTAGAGCGTACAGCGTGCTCTCTAGGATACATTGCGCCGCGCTGGGCCAGCAACCGGCCGGATCGGCCGCGCGGTCATGTCGCTGCGGGTTGCGCTTTCCGTCAGGGTTGACCGGCCGCGCAGGTTTTCGGCCGTTTTCGGCTCGACAGGCGAATGCGCCATCGCGCATGATTAGCGCCACTGGGCCGCGGCGCGCCGGCAATTATCCGGGCGCGCTGCAGCCCGGCAATTGCTCGCGGGAGGTGGACGATGACGAGCTACACGGTCTATCGCGCCCGGAACCAGGGACTGGTCAAGGCGTGGGTGCGCGGCGTGTCCGTCGAGCAGAGCGCGCTCGACCAGCTCACCAACGTCGCCCAGCTCCCGTTCATCCACAAGTGGGTGGCGGCCATGCCCGACGTACACGCTGGCATCGGCGCGACGGTCGGCAGCGTCATCCCGACGCGCCGGGCGATCGTCCCGGCGGCCGTCGGCGTCGATATCGGCTGCGGCATGGTCGCGGCGCAGACGACGCTGCGGGCGGCCGACCTGCCGGACGACCTGGCGGGCATCCGCGCGGCGATCGAGGTGGCGGTGCCGCACGGGCGGACCAACCACGGCGGCCCCGGCGACGTGGGCGCTTGGGACGAGCCGCCCGACGACGCGCGGGCAGCCTGGGCGGCCCTGCGCCCGGGCTACGAGCGCATCGTGGCGAAGTACCCGAAGCTGAACCGCGGCAGCGACCTCAGCCACCTGGGCACGCTCGGCACGGGCAACCACTTCGTGGAGGTGTGCCTGGACGAGACGGACCAGGTCTGGCTGATGCTGCACAGCGGCTCGCGGGGCGTGGGCAACCGGATCGGCAGCTTCTTCATCGAGCTGGCGAAGCGCGACATGGAGCGGTGGTTCATCCACCTGCCGGACGGCGACCTGGCCTACTTCCCCGAGGGCACCGAGCACTTCGACGACTACTGGCACGCCGTGCAGTGGGCGCAGCAGTACGCACGCACGAACCGCGAGCTGATGCTGCGGCACATTCTGGCGGCGCTGGCGCTGCGGCCCGACCTGCCGCCGTTCGAGCTGGGGGCGCTGGTGGTGCACTGCCACCACAACTACGTGGCGCGCGAGCATCACTACGGCGAGAACGTGTTCGTGACCCGCAAGGGCGCGGTGCGGGCGCGGGAGGGGGATCTGGGCATCATCCCGGGCAGCATGGGCGCGCGGAGCTACATCGTGCGCGGCAAGGGGCAGCCCGAGTCGTTCACGAGCTGCTCGCACGGCGCCGGCCGCGCGATGTCGCGGGCGGAGGCGCGCCGCCGCTTCACGCTCGCCGACCACGCCGCGGCCACCGCCGGCGTGGAGTGCCGCAAGGACGCGGACGTGCTGGACGAAACGCCAGCCGCCTATAAGCCCATCGACCAGGTCATGGCGGCCCAGGCCGATCTGGTCGACGTGGTGCACACCCTGCGGCAGGTCGTCTGCGTAAAGGGGTGAAGACCGGCGCCCCGGCCCTCAGCCCTGGCCGTGCGGCCCGTCCCGAATCCGGCGCCGGCGTACCCATTACTCCCTCTCCCCCTGGGAGAGGGTCGGGGTGAGGGCATCCGGCCCCCTCACCCCCTGGGAGAGGGCGGGGGCGAGGGCGCCTCTTACTCCCTCTCCCCCTGGGAGAGGGCTGGGATGAGGGCGTCCCCCGCGTCCTCCCCCTTCCCGCATCGGGAGGGGGGGCAGGGGGGGGAGGTCCGCCCCTCCCGCTCAGGAAGAAACGACAATGAAGACAATCGAGAAACTGGGGGTAGACGTCGGCGGCGTCATCATCGACCGCGTCAACGACGCGAGCGACACCTCGTTCTTCGGCGACAACTACTTGCAGACGACGTCGGTGCCAGGAGCGCTCGCGGCCCTGCGGCGGTTGAATCGCGGCCGATTCGCCGGGCGCGTGTACCTCGTATCCAAGTGCGGGGCGCGTGTGCAGGCGAAGACGCTCGCCTGGCTGGCACACCACGACTTCTACGGCACGACGGGCATCGCCCCTGAGCACGTCCACTTCTGCCGTCAGCGCCAGGACAAGGCGGGCATCTGTGCGGCGCTCGGCATCACCCACTTCGTGGACGATCGCCTGGAGGTCCTCGGCTACCTGACCACGGTCCCCGCCCGCTACCTCTTCCGCCCCGACCCGGCCGAGGTCGCCCGCTACGCGCACGTGCTGCCGGAGGTGCGGCGGGTCGAGTCGTGGGCGGAGCTACTGCGCGACCTGCTCCCGCCGCGGCGCCGGGGCAGGATCGGCGGTGAGGGCGGCACGCAGGCGCTGGAGGCAGGCGCGGAGGTAGCCGGGGGGCAGGCGGAGGGCGCCTAGCTGGTGGCGGATCGCGCGCGGGCCCGGGGCGGGGCCGTGCTGGGGGGCGAGGGCGTAGGCCAGCAATTGGTGCGCCCAGGCGTCGGCGGCGGCCTCGCGGGCTTGCTCGGCGGGCGGGAGGCGCCAGCGGTCGCGGAACTCGTACGTCACGCTGAGCCGCGTGCCGTCGACGTGGCCGAGCGCCAGGTGGCCCAGGCAGTGCAGGTAGAGGAAGCTCCGCGCGTCGGGACCGAGGTCGGCGGCGGCGATCAGCGCGCGATTGCCGTCTTCGCAGATGAGAAAGCCCTGCAAGTCGTCGAGCGGCTCGTCGCCGAAGGTGAAGCGCAGCTCCTCTAAGTGGCGGCGCAGCAGGCGTTCGAGGTGGACGGCGCTGGCGTCGCGAGGCGAGATCGCGGGGGCAATAGGCCTGGGGGCGATTATGGCGGCCTCCAGGCTACTCGGGCATCCTGCCGGCGCCGGCTTGGCGGCCTGCGGCCGCGGGCGGGCACGAGACCCGCCCCTACACGGTGGTAGATCGCATCCGTCTGCGGCTAGTTGATCTGGGGTAGCGAAGGGGGGCTGAGTAGATTGCTCAGCCCCCCTCATTTGGCTGTTGACAGCGCGACACCCGGCGGACGACAGATACAACGCCGTCGGCATGCCGCCGGGACTGCCACCGGGGAACGCGCCGGGGCGGGCTGGTTTCAGCGGCACGGCCGTGCTCCCACGGGCTCGGCGCGGACGCCTGCGCGGGCGACGTCGCCGTCGGGTCGCGTGGCCGCCCAGGCCGCGCGGTGCTGCGCCACACGCCGCGCCACGACGGCGCGATCCGACGGGCGCGGCAGCATCGCCAGCGTGGCCGCCCGCCGCGCCACGGAGAGCACCGCCTGGGCATCGCCCTCCGGTAGCCACGGCGGATTGCCGCTCTGGAGCAGGAAGCACTGCAGGCCGACGTCCCACGGGCCGTAGCCGCAGGCGCGCGCCCAGCCGACGATCAGCGCGTAGGCGCCGGCCAGCGGCACCTGGTCGCGCTCGATGCGCGTGATGCGCGTGGCATCCAGGGCAAGCACCAGCCCGAGCGCGCGCTGCGACAGGCCGGCGCACTCGCGCATCCGCTTCAGGTAGTTGCCCGGAAACCCGCGGCTGCGGGCCCGGCGTACCAGGCACATCGTCGGCTCACTCTCGCCAGCATCTGGCTCATTCGTCGTCACGTCGCGCATTATAGCCGCTCGCCCATGACGCGCGCAGCGCGATCAGCCCCGCAACGTTGCGTCTTCGATCAACATTGTGCGCCGCTGCAATACGGAAACGTGGCTGCCCGGACAGGTGAGAACCGTAGGACATGGCATTCCCCCCGCCGCTCGCGCCCAGCCGATGAGAACGTAGCACTGAGGCGCCTTCCCTGCCGCCCGGCCGGATTACGATCATCCTCTATACACAGCGACCGTGACGTAGGGCAGGGGCTCGTCCCCTGCCGCCCGGCTGCACCCGGAATCAACCGAGGGCCGAGGATAATTCCTCGTTGCCATACTCGGCACGGCGAAGTGCGCAAAGCGTTTCCAATGCGGTCCCGCGTTGCCATTCTTGCGAACACCGTCAACGTTGTCGCCACGCGCACGAAATTGGCCGTATTTCGCTAGCTATCTCGCATCGCCATCGGCCATGATAGGCGCAGCGGATGGGCCTTTCGCCCAGAGGTAAGCACGATGGCGAACAAGAACTTATTTCGGTCGCTAATCGGTCGGCTGGCGCCGGCGACCACGGCCGTGAACGAGGCGGGTGGGCTGGCCTACGCGCTCGAGCCGCGGGCCGCGCTGGCACAGTACGCCGCCACGGGCTGCCTGAACGGCACGTACTACGCGTCGGCCGACGAGCAGCTTGCCACGGTGCTCGCGCTGTGCGCCGCGGTCGAGCCGGCCTTCATCGCCCGCACGGCGGTGTATTGCCGCGAGCGCGGCTTTATGAAGGACCTGCCGGCGCTGCTCTGCGCCGTGCTCGCCACGCGCGACGGCGCGCTGCTGGAAACGGTCTTCGAGCGGGTGATCGACGATGGCCGCATGCTGCGGAACTTCGTGCAGATCGTGCGCTCGGGCCAGACCGGCCGCAAGTCGCTCGGCACGCGGCCCAAGCGGCTGGTGCAGCGCTGGCTGGCGCAGCGGTCGGACGAGGCGCTGTTCCGGGCGGCCGTCGGCAACGATCCGTCGCTGGCCGACGTGATCAAGATGGTCCACCCGCGGCCGACGAGCGCGGCGCGGCGGGCGCTCTACGCGTACCTCATCGGCAAGCCGCACGACCCGGCGGCGCTGCCGGCGCTCGTGCGCGAGTTCGAGCGCTACAAGGCCGACCGCCAGGGGGCGCCGCCGGCAGTACCGTTCCAGATGCTGACGGCGCTCGACCTGGGCCAGGCCGAGTGGACGACGATTGCGCGGCACGCGACCTGGCAGCAGACGCGCCAGCACCTGGCCAGGTGCTGGACACAATACCGCTCGTCGGCGGGTCCAGGGGCGCTGATGCCTCTAGCTCCCACCGAATGCCCTCGGGCACGCGGGTCACCCGAACCCGCGCGCCGAGGGCTTCTAGCGCCAGCCGCTTGCCGACGTAATCAAGCTTCTTGACGTTGGTGGCAACGCGCTCGCACCATGCTACCAAGTCGTCCAGGCGGGCGCTCGCGACAGCCCAAGCGGCCTGGCGTCCCTCCACCGTCGCACGCTCGCCAAGAAGCCGGCGCCGCTGTGCGGCGAGATTACCAAGCTCGGTCACCACGGGCGCGGCAGTGTCCTCGTCCATCTCCGCCAGGACACGGACTAGCTTGGCCCGCTTGCGCTCCACGTCGGCCAGCGCTCGGTCTAGAGCGGCTAGATCGGCAACTGTCGGGTCATCCTGGCGTAGTTGGGCCACCTTATTCTGGATCGTCTCGGGCTTGAGCAGAACGGCCGCAACTCGCGCCCACACGGCCTCGTCCAGCGCGCGCCCGCTGACGATTGGCTTGCCATCGCAGGGGTGCAGACTGCCGCCATGTGCCGATGGACAGCGGTAAGCGGCGACACGGTATGCATCCCCACGGCGGTCGGTATACTGGTGGCCGCGAAGCTTCTGCCCGCAATGCCCGCATTCCGCGTACCCACCACGGAGCAAGTGCCAGTCGGGGTGATGGTTGTTTCGGGCCGCCTTCTCGCGATTGCGGGTTAGTACAGCCTGTACGGCTTCCCATGTGCCAACATCTACGAGTGCAGGCGCGACATCGGAGGGTAGAGGCACGCGCTCGCTCGCGGGCCGTTCGCTGCGCACCCAGCGGCCCCGCTCCTTGATGCGCCGCCAGCGGTAGGCGACCGGCCGTCCGCAGTAAGCAGGATTGTGGAGAATGTGGGCAAGGGTGTTGCGACGCCACTGGCCTCGGCCGCTGGGTGTAGGGAGCCCTTCCGCCCGCAACTCGGCTGCCAGCGCCTCCAGCGTCCTACCGGCGGCTATACCCTCGAACAGGCGGTTCACGACAGCGGCGCTCACGGGGTCGGGCTCCCAGCCGGTCTTAGCCTCGTCCCGCCAACGGTAGCCGTAGGGCGGCCGTGGCCCGACCAGTGGTCGTCCGTGCTCGACCAGGTACTGCTTGCCACGGGCACTGCGCTCCGCAAACTTGGCTCGCTCCAACTTCGCAGCGTAGCCCCGGATGAACAGGATCAGTTGGCCCTCGGGCGAATCGTCCATCGGCTCTGTGACGAATTCGACCGACACCCCGACGTGATCAGCTTCGGAGAGCACGACGCCGAGGTGGACTGGGTCGCGAGTCAGGCGGTCGATGGCGTGCGCGAGCACTACACCCACCGCGCGATCTCGGACAGCCTCGCGCAACCGAGTCAGCTTGGGGCGCTCCCACAACTCCGCCCCGCTATGTGTCTCATGGTAGACGTGCTCGTCGTCCACCAGGTAACCGTTGGCTTCGGCGTAGGCCCGGCAGGCGGCCTCTTGCGTTTCTAGGCTGCTGCCGTCTGCTTCCTGACCCGGAGTGGACACGCGACAGTAGATTGCGGCCAGGGGTGGGGGTGCGAGCGCGGGGAGTGATACACTTGGCATTGTGGGTTCCTCCTCGGTGGGGCTCGCCAGACCTCGGGCTGTTGCAGCGGCGCCGAGGTCATCTATTTCGTGGGCGGCTCGGGGCGAGACGAGCGGGGCTTGCGTCCGACGGGCAGCTTGCCGCGCTCGCGCCAACGTTCGACCTCATCGCGGCGGACCAGCCAGACCCGTGGGGCCAGGTGGACTCCATCCATTATTCTACGCTCGACGCGCCGGCGAACCGTGTCGCGCGGCAAGCCGAGCGCCTTCGCCGCCTCGGCCAAGGTTACGTACCGGCTCAGATCGCCCAGTTCGGCCATGCGCCGCCTCCGCCATATTCTACCCTAATTGTTCTCTATCAGAACAATTATCACAGCGTTTCGAGTCCGGCCCCGCACCAGAGGCCGGCGACCGGCAGCGCATCACGGTGTGTGCGGGACGCATTGCACGCGCGGGGCCACTGGCCAGATGATGAGGTGGGAGCCTAATTGCAGGCAAAGAGGAGGAGCCAGGGATGGTGAGGCGCGAACGCTCGGCCGCAAGTCATGGTGGACCACCGGATGGACGGCCCGGGATCGTGGGCACGTGGTTCAAGGCGCCGCTCACCCCAGACGGCAAGCTGGACGAGGAGGCGCTTCGCGCCATGCTGGACGCGGCGGTGCCGAAGCTCCACGCGGCCATCGACGCCGTCCGCGCCGATGCCGGGCGGGACCTGGAGGTGCAGCATGGCTAAGGGGTCTGGGGACAGGGCGGCGGAGGGCAGGGGGGCCGAGAAGTTGGTGCGGGGCACGCTGCTGCCCGTGCCGTTCACGGCGGACGGCGAGCTTGACGATACCGCGCTCGATCCGCTCCTGGACGAGTTCCTGGCCGCGCTCTACGCCGACGCAACACCGCAAGACCAGTAGCGCCGGCGGGCCGCCGTGGTACATGTTCGGGCAGCGCCCCTCGCCGCAATTCGGCGCCAAAACGGCCAGCACGCTGCGAGTAGGGCCGATGTTGCGACTTCCGCAAGTTCGGGCTTCGACCATCCGCAAAGCAGTCCACACGCCCGCCGTGGGGCGTACAATACCAGCAGCAGCGGCATTGGACTGCGGGCCGGCTTCACCTCCGACGCCGCGCCCTGGGAGACCCACGGAGCTTATTGCCATGCGGGGCGTGATTGACACCTCTTTGACTAGGTACGGCAACCCGTATCTGTCGCTCAATGCGTTCATCAACTACTGCAATGCGCTGAAGGTCCGCGTGGGCGAGCATGAAATGGAGCACTACGAGCGGGAAGGCGTTATGCTGCCACGCGCTCGGGTGATCCAGTCGCCCGAGTACGCCCGATACAGGCACGCCATGATCCGGGACTTTGACGACAACTCGCCGCGCGTCAGGCGCCCCCCTGACGCCGATGCCTACGAGCAGTTGCACGCTTACCCAGCTAGAACGCTCGACGCTTTCGTCCATCCGTTTGACCGCGCGCCAGAAAGCAGCCCTCACTTTGAGCGGCCGGCCCCAGGCTCCTTCAGGCCGTGGATGTCGTACCGAGTGCAGGTGCGCCCCGGCTCTGATCTGTACGTCAACGCCGCCGAGCATTACTATGCCTACTGGCAGGTCCACCAACTGCATCATCTCCAGCAGTTCCCGGACTACTTCTACAATCATAGCCTTCTCGTGGCGCTTCCCGAGGACTATCGGAGGACTCATGGTCTGCCGCGTGGGCCTGGCGACGAAAACCTACGAACCTTTTGCGGACGAGCGGCCGATTATGATGCATTGGCCGCCTTCATCCTGGGCCATGATCGAATTACAACGCGTGCCTTCTCCGCAGCAGTTGAAGTTCACCAGGTAATCCGCCTGAACGCGTCGCAAGGCCGCCGATTCTCCGCCAGAATGTCACACTTGGCACTTCTCATCGCTCAACGTTATCAATTGCGGCGCGATGATCTGTATGATTTCCTGCGATTCCTTCGCGGACTACGGCATCATTACGAGGAAGCCGACCGGGCGCGGCTTGCTCGCGAGGTAGATCGCGATATACAGCACCAGTTGCAGTTCATACGCTGGATAACTGGCGAAGCGCTGGAGCAGATCGCAGAGAATGTGAGTGCTGGGCGCCCATGGTGGGTCAAGCGCGACATACGACATGCAAGCAAGGTGGCGCGGGTAACCGATGAGGCACGAGACGTGCTCGATGTGTTCTTCAAGGGGCACAATGAGACCGCTGGACAGACAGGGTTGCAGATAGGACGACCATTGGCCCGCCGCGATGCTGACGAACTTCTGGCCTACTGCTGGGTGAATCATCTCGACATCGTGCCTGCCACGCTATCGAAGATGGGCGCCGTAGATCGCGGCCATGGTGCGTTCACTGGCTGGTCGAGAGAGGACAAGTACACGCTGGTGAAGAACATCGCCACGGGGCTAGAGGATTTGCTGAGGCACGTGGGAGCCAAGCGGAAGCCGGCTTGGGCGAAGCCGCGTACCGGCCTGGTAGGCGTCATCAATGGTGTGATGGACTCGGAGCCGTGGCAGCAGTTCTTCGAGGACGAGGCGAAGCGGAACGGTGGCGACATGGTAGGCTTCAACTCCGAAAGTGATGCATACTCCAAGCTCACCGTGCTGCTCAACGATCCGAAGTACACGCAGTCCGCCAACACCTTTATCGCGCGCAACTACCTAGTCGCGTGCCTAGCTCGTAACCTCACGGCGCACACGTGCCCGGCCGACGACGAGTTCTACGGCAGCCGCACAGGTGAGATGCTCACGGCCATTATCAACTCGCTGGCGTACACGTGGAGGATCGCGAAGCGACACCGCTGGCTGTATCCGAGTCGGCGCAGGATCGCGTGAGGACGGGGTTCGTGATCCGCGCCAGGCCAGTACCGCAACAACTTGGGCGGAGGCCTGGCGAGCGCTCGGCGCGGTTTCTCGGCATCTCGCCGCGCACGAGCGTTTGCGGGTTCAGAGAAGGTTGAGGAGGTCGCCGACCGCGCCCACGGGCACGAGGCCCGACCGACCCGGCACGAACACGCCGTCGCACCGATGGCAGTAGTACAGGTGGACTAGGTTTCGCGCCGCGCGATCCGCACGTCGGCTCTGCTCGATGAGGGAAACCCCGAACCCCAGGGGGCCGAGCCCCAAGATGAGCCACTCCATCCAAGACGCGCCGGACGAGGATGTAGGCGGAAACAGGTTCACGAGGCACAGGACGCCAAATATCGCCAGGCCGATGCCCCACATCCAGTGGCTCTTGGGCATCGCCGCCGCAAGATGGCCGGCGAGACGGGTGCAGACCTCGCCGCGTAGCCAGGTGTATTGCCCCGAGAGGACGAAGCGTCCGCCCTTCCCGAGAACCTTCCCCAACCCCACGCTGGGTCCCGAGAGGCGGCTGTCCGAGATGCCCTCACCCAGCACGGCGGTAACCCGCTGGACGAGGTCTATCTGGCCGCAGGTCGGACACGGTAGGGCGCCTCGCACCGTTGGCTCCGCTCGCTCAGCGGTGCCGGCGGCGCCGCGAGCCACTGCTCCAAAAGCTGACTGTAGACCGGCGCCGACATCGGCGCACCACGGACCACTGACCTGCGCGACCCGGCGGCCATCCAGCGGGCGCGGGCCTTCCCGTACCAGCTCATGATGGCGCACGCGCGGGCCGGCAACACCGTACCGGCGGTCGTGCGGGAGGCGCTGGAGGCGGCGATGGAGGTCGCCAGCGCCAACGTCCCGGCGATCGAGGGCCAGGTGTACGTCTGTTTGGACGTGTCGGGCTCCATGGAGTCGCCCGTAACCGGGTATCGCCCGGGCGCCACCAGTAAGGTGCGCTGCCGTGACGTCGGCGCGCTCATCGCGTCGGTCCTGTTGCGCCGTAACCCGCGCGCGACGGTCTTGCCGTTCAACGATCGGCTACACACGGTGGCCCTGGACCCGCGGGACAGCGTGTTCACGAACGCGGAACGGCTGGCGGGTCTGCCGAACGGGGGGACGAACTGCTCCCTGCCGCTAGCGTGGCTGAACGCCGAGCGTCGGCACGCGGACCTGGTCGTCTTCGTGTCGGACTTCGAATCGTGGATCGACAGCCAGTCGCGGCCCCGGACTCCGTGGGCGCGGCCGACCGAGACCATGCGCGAGTGGGAGGCGCTGCGGGCGCGGTGCCCGCAGGCGAAGCTGGCCTGCATCGATCTGACGCCCTATGGCACCGTTCAGGCTCCCGAGCGCGCGGACGTGCTGAACGTCGGCGGCTTCTCGGACGCGGTGTTCGACGTGCTGGCGGCGTTCGCCCAGGGCGGCCTGGCGGCCGACCACTGGGTGGGCGTCATCGAAGGGGTCGCGCTATGACCTAACCCCCAGCCCCGCGACAAGGGTATAATCTGCTCGCGGCGAATGCAGCAGGAACTACATTTGGACCGGTGTGGCGGCGGGAGCGGGCCGCGAGGCCCGTTCCCGTTACGCGCCCGGAAGTGTTTCTGCGCCCCTCGTCGCCGCGCTGCTAAAGTACATTCGGGCTGAATGCGGCCGAGACTACAGCTGTTAACTGTTTCCGTCTCGGCCACCCTCGTCAGCCCGCTTGACGTGCGACTCTAGGTCGGAGCCGAATGCTGCTGAGACTACATCTTCACCTGATGCTTCCCCGGCCTGAGAACCGGGGGCCGGCGGTTCGCCGCCGGTTGCCGTCTCAGCAATCCTCGTCGGCTCCGCCCACTTCGCCCGGACCGCGCCCCTCGTCGTCCCGCTCGGTGTCATGACCGCGGCATCCGCGACTCGCCCTGGTGAGTCAGTGCGTCATCCGGAATAATGAAATAGTGGGAATGGAATTGCGGGGAGATGGCGTGACAACATTGACGATGCTCATAGAGCTGCCCGAAGAGCTGGTCCTGCTGCTCGGGTCTCCCGAGAACGCCGTGGCCAAGGCTAGAGAATCTCTCATCCTAGAGTTGCTCCGTGAAGGCAGTATCGGCCAGGGGAAGGCGGCGCAGCTCCTGAACGTTAGTCGTTGGGAAATCCTCGATCTGATGGCCCGACATCAGATTCCCTCAGGGCCGGCAACCGCGGACGAGATGCGTCAGGAGATCGAGGACCTCCGCCGTCACGTTCACGGCGCCTAACACGGTGGCGGTCGTCAGCGACAGCAGCCCGCTGATTCTCTACTCCGCGATCCGACGCCTCGACCTCCTCCACGCGATATTCGACGAAGTGGTCGTGCCTGCCGCGGTCTATGCAGAGGTGGTGACCGGAGGGGGCGGCCGGCCAGGAGCCCCGGAAGTGCCAGGTACAGCCTGGATCAGCCGGCGACCGCTAGTCAACTCGCGGTTGATCTCGCCTCTACTAGCTACCCTCGGTCTCGGCGAGGCTGAGGCGATTGGCTTGGCCCTGGAGCTAGGCGGCGGCATTCCAGTGCTCATGGACGATTCGGCCGGTCGCCACATAGCGCGCGCCCGTGGCCTCCGGGTTCTCGGTAGTGCCGGTGTACTCGTCGAGGCAAAGACTACGGGGCTGATTGTCCGGGTTCGTCCCGTCCTGGATGAGCTGCGCACAGCGGGCCTCTGGCTCGGCGCTGGGGCGTATCGTACCTTGTTGGCGCTTGCTCAAGAATGACTCGCCTCGTCGTTCCGCCGGGTGCCCGCCACCGGGGCGGTCGCCGCTACGACTGTCCGTGATGTAGTACCCTTTCTATCGTCGCCCGCCCGCCGGTTCGGCGGGGCCGGGCAGCGACTGGCGATGGAAGGGTGATCGCGCATGGCGTCTCACGGCCCCTCGCGTCTCACTTATACTCTCCGCGCCGGGCGCGCGGCGCTGCTCGGCCTCGGCCTGGCAGTGGCCCTCGCCGGGTGCGGCCCCGCCGCGCCCGCGCCGAGCGGCAGCGCGCCGGCGAGGCAGCCGGCCGCGCCCTCCGGCGCCACGGCGAGCGCGCCCGCGGCCAGCGCCCCGCCCACGGCCGGGCCGCCCATTCACTTGGTCGCCAACTACGCCGCCCGCGGCACCGGCCACTCCGGCATGTGGCTCGCCTACGAGGGCGGCTACTTCCGCGAGCAGGGCCTCGACGTCGAGCTGACGAACATCACCAGCACCTCACCCAGCCTGCAAGCGATGATCGCGGGGCAGGTCCAGATCGCCGGCCTCGACCCCAGCTCCAGTATCCAGGCGACGGTCAACGGCGCCGACGTGGCGCTGCTCTTCGCCGGCAGCAACCGCCCGCTCCACTCGATGATCGTCAACCCGCGCATCACGGACCCGCAGGTCCTGCGCGGCAAGATCATGGGCATCACCCGACTGGCCGGCGCCACCTACACGGCCGCCGTGCTGGCGCTGGACCAGGTGGGCCTCCAGCCCGACCGCGACGTGGCATTGCGGCAGTTCGGCGAGAACTCGGCCATCCTGGCGGCCCTCACCAGCGACCAGATCGACGCCGGCATGCTGTCGCTCCCGCATACCGTCATGGCCCAGCGGGCCGGCTACCAGGAGATGGTGAACCTGGGCGCGGCGGGCATCGAGTACCCGACAGTCGTCGTCGGGGCGCTCCGCCCCTGGGTCGCCGCGAACGAGGAGGCGGTGCGCCGCTTCGCGCGGGCGTTCGTGCAGGGCATCCATCGCTTCCGCACCGACAAGCCGTGGGCGCTCGACGTGTACCGCCAGTACCTGCAGATCGACGATCCCGACATCCTCGAACAAGCCTACGCCGAATACCTCCGCTGCTGCCCGCCCGTGCCCTACGTCAGCGAGGAGGGCGTCGCCCGCCTGCTCGCCGACCTGGCGGCCGACGACCCGCGCTTCGCCGGCCGCCAGCCCACGGACTTCATCGAGTCCCGCTACCTGCGCGAGGTCGAGGCGTCCGGTTTCCTGCAGACCATCGGCATGACGCCATAAGCGCTGGGCCGCGAGGCATGGCGCCAGACTCTGGGACGAGGGGCGAGTGACATGGAACGCGAGCGGCTGCGCGAGCGCGAGCCGGAAGCCGCGCTGAACATCTACGACCGCATCGTGGCCCGCCAGCAGGCGATCCTCGAGGCGCAGAAGACGTGGGAGCAGATCGTGCGCGGCCGCGAGCGCCGCTGGGAGGCGACGCCCTGGGGCCGCGTGAAGTGGCTGACCGGGCCGCGGCTGCACACCGCCATGCGCACGATGAGCCACTACATCACGCAGCTGCCGCCCGGCGGGCGCTCGAAGCGCACGCGCTTCCTGTGGGAGGCGCAGGGCTACGTCCTGGCGGGGCGCGGCTACAGCGTCATCGACGGCGTGCGCTACGATTGGGAGGCCGAGGACGTGCTGTGCCTGGTGCCCGGCGCGGTCCACCAGCACGTCAACGCCGATCCCGAGGCGCCCGCCGAGGTGATCTGGGGCTCCATGCAGCCGGTGGCCGAGCTGATGGGCCTGGGCGGCGTGGAGGAGCTGCCGGACGACGATCCCGCGCCCGCCCCTCTGGCGGTGCCGGCGGCGCCCGGCCCGCGGGGCAGCACGCAGTACGACGCGATGCAGCAGGCCGCCGCCGCCGAGGCCACCCGCCGCCGCGCCGACAAGGTGCTCGTGCCGGGGCGGATGCAGGCCTGGCAGATGTGCCGCCAGGGGCGGATCAAATACTACAGCGGCGATCCCGCGCTGGGCACGGCCACGCGCCTGATCCGCATGTTCGTGCAGGACCTGCCGGCCGGCGCGCGCTCGGGCAAGCACCGCCACTTCAACGAGGCGGCGCTGTACTGTCTGGAGGGGCGGGGCTACTCGATCGTCGACAACGTACGCTATGACTGGGAGACGGGCGACCTGAACATCGTCCACATCAACAGCACGCACCAGCACTTCAACGCCGATGGCGAGCGCGGGGCGCGGCTGCTGGCGATCCACTCCGGCTCGATCGGCGGCATCTTCGACTTCCTGGGCCAGCTCGAGGTCGAGCAGCAGGAGGCGGCCTCGCTCTGGCTGGCCCAACAGGGGGGCGAGGCGCGCGGCTGAGGCGCCGCCTCCTTGCCCCCGACGTTGGGGGAAGGGGCGGTGGGCCTTGTGAGCGCGGGCGCGGAATCGTCACACTATGGGAGACTTTCGGTGTGAGGAGCCGCGAGCGATGGCGAGCGACGGCCGGCAGGCAGGCGCGCCCCGGGTCGTGATCGTCGGCGGCGGGTTCGGCGGGTTGTATGCCGCCCGCGCGCTCGCCTCCGCGCCGGTCCAGATCACCCTCGTGGACCAGCGGAACTACCATCTGTTCCAGCCCCTGCTCTACCAGGTCGCCACGGCCGCGCTGTCGCCCGGCAACATCGCCCAGCCCATCCGTATGCTCCTGCGGCGGCACCGCAACGTCCGCGTGCTCCAGGCGCGGGCCACGGGCATCGATCTAGCGCGGCGGCGCGTGCAGCTCGCGGACGGCGCGCTCGACTACGACTACCTGATCCTCGCCGCCGGCGCGCGCCACTCGTACTTCGGCCACGACGAGTGGGCGCCCCTCGCGCCCGGCCTGAAGTCGCTCGACGACGCGCTGGAGATCCGGCGGCGCATCCTCTCGGCCTTCGAGGAGGCCGAGCGCGCCACCGACCCCCAGGTGCGCCAGGCGCTGCTCACGTTCGTGATCGTGGGCGGCGGCCCCACCGGCGTCGAGATGGCGGGCGCCATCGCCGAGATCGCGCGGCACACCGTCGTGGGCGAGTTCCGCAGCATCGACCCGTCCCGCGCCCGCGTCATCCTGCTCGAGGGCTTGCCGCGCATCCTGGCCGCCTTCCCCGAGGACCTCTCCGCCAGCGCCGAGCGCGCGCTGCGCAGCCTGGGCGTGGAGGTGCGAACGGGCGCCATCGTGACCAACATCACCCCCGACGCGGTGTACGTCGGCGACGAGAAGATCCCCACGCGGACCGCGCTCTGGGCTGCGGGCGTCGCCGCCTCGCCGCTCGGCCGCAGCCTGAACGTGCCGCTGGACCGCAGCGGGCGCGTGCTGGTGGAGCCGGACCTGACGGTGCCCGGCCATCCCGAGGTCTATGTGATTGGCGACCTCGCCGCCTTCACCCACCAGGGCGACAAGCCCCTGCCCGGCGTTGCCCAGGTCGCCATCCAGGAAGGCCAGGCGGCGGCCGCGAACATTCGGCGCACGCTCGCGGGCAAGCCGCGCAAGCCGTTCCACTACGTCGACCGCGGCAACCTGGCGACGATCGGGCGCGGCGCCGCCGTCGCCGACATCGAGGGCCGGCACCTGACCGGGCATACCGCCTGGCTCGTCTGGCTGTTCGTCCACATCCTCTACTTGATCGGCTTCGAGAAGCGCCTGCTCGTGCTGGTCCAGTGGGCGCGGTCGTACCTCACCTACGACCGCGGCGTGCGCCTGATCACGAAGGAGGAGCCCCCGCTGGCGGCGCCCGCGCCGCCCCCGCGCGCCGTCGCGGCCGCCAGCGCCGACGGCCCGGCGGCGGGCAGCGACCTCCCCACGTGGACGCAGCTCGCCGCGCCCCTGCGCGTGCGCGACGTGATGACCCGCGACGTGGTCACCGTGCCGCCGACGATGCCGGTGCAGGAGGTGGCGACCCTGCTGGACGCGCGGCACCTGGCCGGGGTGCCGGTGGTGGACGACGCGGGGCGCGTGCTGGGCATGATCAGCGAGCTCGACGTGATCAGCCGCGCGGGCGCCACGGCCGCCGACATCATGACGCGCGACGTCACCAGCGTGGCCGAGGACACCGACGTGGACGAGGTGTCACGGCTGTTCGTGAACCAGCGCCTGCGCCGCGTCCCGGTGCTCGCCGGCGACCGGCTCGTCGGCATCGTCAGCCGCTCGGACGTGCTGCGCGGCATCCTCCGCGCCGCCCAGGCCGCGCCCCCCGCGCCGCGCCGCTAGCCGCCTGGCACGCTTGCTGCTTTCAGCAGCCTCGTGGTTGGCCCGTGGTTTGGAGACGTAGCTCACGCGGGGGGCTGAACATGCAATTCAATCCCAATGCCAATCTTGATCCCTCACAAGTAGAGGACCGGCGCGGCGGCGGCTTCCCCGGCGGCGGGGGCGGGCTGGTGGTCGGCGGCGGCGGCATCGGGCTCATCGTGCTGATCGTGGCGCTCCTGCTCGGCGTCAACCCCGGCGACCTCATCGGCGGCAGCGCGCCCAGCGCCGCCCCCTACGACCAGTCGGTCGAAGGCGGCCGCGGCGACACGACGCTGGCGCAGGAGTGCCACACCGGCGCCGACGCGAACGCCAACGAGGACTGCCGCGTCGTCGGCTACGTCAACAGCATCCAGGCCTACTGGAAGGACTACTTCGCCCAGAAGGGCCAGCAATACCAGCCGGCCAAGACCGTTTTCTTCACCAACGCCATCCAGACCGGCTGCGGCGAGGCCACCTCCGAGGTCGGCCCGTTCTACTGCAACGAAGACAAGGACGTCTACATCGACCTGGGGTTCTTCGACGACCTGCGCACCAAGTTCGGCGCGAACGGCGGGCCGCTGGCGCAAGCCTACGTGCTGGCCCACGAGTACGGCCACCACATCCAGGACCTCACCGGCACGCTGGCCGCGGTGCAGGACAGCGGCTCGGGGCCGCAGAGCGGCAGCGTGCGCATCGAGCTGCAAGCCGACTGCTACGCGGGCGTCTGGGCCCGCCACGCGGCCGACACCGGCTACCTCACCCCCCCGACGGACAAGGACGTCGCGGACGCCCTGAACGCCGCCGCGTCGATCGGCGACGACCGCTTGCAGCAAGAGTTCCAGGGGCAGGTGCGGCCGGAGAAGTGGACCCACGGCTCGTCGGCGCAGCGCCAGCAATGGTTCAAGACCGGCTACCAGTCGGGCGACCCGGCCGCCTGCGACACCCTCCATGGGCAGCTCTGACCTACCCCCCCCCCCGCCCCAGCGATGCTTGCAGTGTTCCGCGTCGCACCCTCGGAAGGAAGGAGGGAGCCACCAAGGCCTCGTCCTCGTCTTTCTCCCCCTTCCCACATTGGGAGGGGGGGCCGGGGGGTAGGTCCGTCCCGCCGCGGCGGCTCGCTCAGCCGGTTGCGGCGGGCGCCGACGGGGCCTGAGCCTCGGCGTCGCGGGCGGCGGCCGGGAAGGTCACGACGAACGTGGTACCCCCGCCGGGCGTGTCTTCCACGGCAATCGTGCCGCCCTGCGCGGTCACCAGCCGCTGGGTGATGTACAGGCCCAGCCCCGTGCCCTCGACGCCGTGCTCGCGGGCGATCGAGGTGCGGCGGAACGGCGCGAACAGGGCGCCGCGCTCGCCGGG
This sequence comes from Pseudomonadota bacterium, assembly GCA_021325365.1. Next base: position 21,083 of record JAJPHF010000079.1, on the reverse strand, counting down.
CGGCACGCCGATGCCGTGGTCGATCACCGCCAGCCGCACGCTGTCGCCCGCGCTAGCCACCGTCACGAGCACCGACCCGCCGGCGTAGCTGTATTTGACGGCGTTCGAGAGCAGGTTGGTGAGCATCTGGTCGAGGCGGCTCTCGTCGCCCAGCACGACGAGCGGCGCGTCCTCGACGTTCAGGATGATCTCGCCCGCGCCAGCGTCTCCGAGCGCATCGCGCTGCCGCAGCACGGCCTCGTAGGCGAGCGCCCCCAGGTCGACGGGCGCCGGGCGCACTTCGAAGTAGCCGGACTGGATGTGCGCGACGTCGAGCAGCTCGCCCACCAGCTGGCTGGAGCGCCGCACCTGCTGCTCGATAGTCCGAGCCTGGCGCTCCAGCAGCGCCGCGTCCAGCGCCTCCTTGCGCAGCGCCCGCCGCTGCACCTGCGCCGCCATGCTGATCGTGGTCAGCGGCGTCCGCAGCTCGTGGCTCGCCAGCGACAGGAACTCGTCCTTCTCGCGCACGGCGCGCGTCCGGGCCTGCACGCTGGCCGTCGTCTCCAGCAGCACGACCAGCACGCCGGGCGGCCCGCCGGCCATGCCCTCGTGGCGCGACAGCACGCCCGAGAAGTAGCGCTCCTCGGTCGCGCCGTCGGCGGCCGGCAGCGCCAGCGGCGCGTCGATCGCGGTGTGCGGCTGGCCCGAGCGATACACCGCGTCGAGCACCGGCAGCACCGCCGCGCGGACGCTGGCCGGCCAGACCTCGGCAAAGGGGCGGCCGGTCAGCGTCGCGCCGGGGCACAGCGCCTGGTAGCGCGCATTCACCATCGCGTAGCGGTGCGACGGCCCTTCTAGCACGGCAACGGCGAGCGGCGCCGTGGCGATCAGGTGCTCCAGAAAGCGGCGCTGCGCGTCGCTGGCAGCGCGCATCCGCTGCTCCTCGGCATACGCGCGCGCCAGGCGCCCGCCGAGCAGCCAGCCCAGCGCCAGCGTCGCCAGCAGCACGCTGAGCAGCAGCGCGGCGCCGCGGAGCAGGTGCAGGTCGGCCTGGCGGAAGGCGTCCGCGGTGGGCTGCGTGAGCAGCAGCCCCCAGCCTGTCGTGGGCACCGGCGCGTAGGCGCTCAGGATCGGCGTGCCGGCGGCGTCCAGCTGAACCGCGCCGCTGCCCCCGCCGAGCACCGCCTCGACGTCGGCGCGCCCCCGCCGCGAGAGAAGCTGCTTCGCGACGACCGGGTCCGGGTCGATAAACACCCGCCCCTCCCGGTCGACGAGCACGGCCTGCACGCCCGAGCCGGCCGTGAGCCCGCTCAGCTCCGCGTCCAGATAGCCGAGCGCCAGTGGCGCGACGAGGGCGCCCCGCGTGCCGTCGTCGAAGCTCACAGGCACGGCCAGCGGCACGGTGAGCACGCCGGTCCCGCGCCCCAGGACGAGGCGGCCGGCGACCGGCTCGTCGGTGTCCAGCACGTAGGGGAAGTAGTCGCGGTCGGCGATGTTGAAGCTGAACGCCTCCTGGCTCGTGTGGGCGATGTCCGCGCCCGCGCTGTCGTACAGGCCGATCCCCTCGAAGGCCGGGTACGCCTCCTGCTGCCGACGCAGCGCCGCCTGGGCGTCTGCATGGCGCGCGGGATCGGCAATCGTCGGCATCAGCGCCAGCCCGCGCAGCAGCGCGAAGTGCCCGCCCATCGCCGTGTCGATGGTGTGCGCGATCGAGCGCGCGAGCGCCGCGCGGTCCGCGACGACGCGCGCCTGCTCGTCGGCGTGGGCGCGCGCTAGCCCGAGCGCGGAGAGCGCCAGGAAGGGGCTGCTGGCCAGGACGACCAGCAGCACGAAGCGCAGCCGATAGGCCCGCTCGGTATGGGGGCGAAGCAGGTTTCTCATGGTAGAGCGTCCAGGTCGCCAGGTTGCCGTGCGCCGACCGGCGGGCGCAGAACACCTTCCGGCAACACGGTCGGCAGCGCCGAGGAGGCTGCACGTGGCGTGCCAGCCCCGCCCGAGCGCGTCCCGCGCCCCCGGATGCGAGTTGTCGGCGCGCGGCCGGCCGGCCTATCATCCGCCAGAGCGGAGGGACACGCCGGGGCCAGGAGGGAGCACCATGGACGACGGGGGCCGGGGGCGCGCGCACGTAACGGACACGCCGGAGCTTGCCGCCTATTACCGCGAGCTAGAAGCGGTGAACGCCGGCGGCCTCTGGACGGTAGCCAACGAGATCGAGCCGTGGTTCCCGCAGCCGCGGTCGGTGCCCGTCCTGTGGCGCTACCGCGAGATGCGGCCGCTCGTGCTGCGCGCGGGCGCGCTCGTCACCCCCGAGCAGGCCGCACGGCGCGTGGTCATGCTCGTCAATCCGGGCCGCCGCGACGTCAGCGCCTGCGTCGGCTCGCTCTACACGGGCATTCAGATCATGCTGCCCGTCGAGTCCGCCTCTGCCCACCGCCACACCGCCTCGGCGCTGCGCTTCGTCATGGAGGGCGAGGGCGCCTACACCGTCGTGGACCACGAGAAGCTCCACATCCGCGCCCGCGACCTGGTGCTCACCCCGAACTGGACCTGGCACGACCACGGCAACGAGGGCGCCAGCGGCCCCTGCATCTGGCAGGACGGGCTCGACATCCCGCTGGTGAACGCGCTAGAGGTTAACTTCTACGAGGTCTACCCCGAGGAGCAGCAGACGCCGACGCGGCCGGTCGACGCCTCCTATGCCGAGTACGGTGGCAACGCCCTGAGCCCCACCTGGGACCGTTGGACCAAGCCGTACTCGCCGCTGCTGAAGTACCCCTGGGAGCCGACCTACGAGGCCCTGCAGCGAGCGGCGCGCGAGCAGGCCGGGTCGCCCTGGGACGGCATCCTCATGGAATACGTGAACCCGCGCACCGGCGGGCCGATCATGCCCACGATGGGCGCCAGCATCCAGCTCCTGCGCCCCGGCGAATGCACCCGCGCCCACCGCCACACCGGCAACAGCGTGTATCAGGTGGCGAAGGGCCGCGGCTACTCCGTGATCGGCGGCCAGCGCTTCGACTGGGAAGAGAAAGACATCTTCGTCGTGCCCACCTGGACGCTGCACGAGCACGCCAACGCCTCGGCCACCGACGACGCGGTCCTCTTCGCCTTCAACGACCTGCCCACCATGCGCGCCCTCGCCGTCTACCGCGAGGAAGAGTACGCCGAGAACGGCGGCCATCAAGTGGTGCGCGAGCTAGCCGCCGCCCCCGCCGGCTAGCGTCGCTTGCGCACAGGCCGACCAGCCAGCATGTCGTGGTCTCGTAGGGGCGGCTCTCGTGGCCGCCCGCGGCCTGTGGCGCGGAATACTGCCAGCGCCACTGCCCCCGTGCCGACGCCGGAGCCACCGGGAGGGCCGGCGCCGCGGGGGCTTGGGGCGCGGAATACTGCAAGCGCCACTGGCCGCAGCCCCGGCGTCGGCCGGGCACTCAGTCTGGCTGCAAACCGGTGTGGCGAACGCGTCGTAGGGCAGGGACTTGTCCCCTGCCGCCCGGCCGGCGTCGTCGGGATTACTCACCCCAGAAACCGCCCCGGCGCGCGTTGCGCCCGCTGGCTGTCGGCCAATAACTCATCAAGCTGCGCACGAGCGAAGTCGGGAAGCGCATCCTCAAGATACCGATGAGCATAGCGGATGGCCTCGTCCAGCGCGCCCGCCCGGCGGAATAAGGCGACGGCGCTGACGGCGATAACTCCGCGCGTCCGAGCGCGGGGCGCCGGGACGTACTCGTACGCTCGGGCCTCCTCCTGGGCCGCCGCCAGGTAGAGCGCGCGCGCCGCTTCGGCGTAGCCTTGCGTAGCCTTGCGCTCGGCTTCGCCCATCAGGACTTCGGCTCGTCGGTGGACATCCGCCGACATTACGACGCCTTCCCGAACGTGATCTAGTGGTCCGTCACAGACGAACTGCTAGGTGTTGTGAGTTCACAACACCTAGCAGTTCGTCTGTGACGAGGTGCTAGGGTTCGATCGTCAGTTGTTCGCCATGGTCCAAAGTAATCTTGAAATGGCGGGCGAGCGCGCACCCCACCAGCGGCTCGCCGCCTAATGCGATGACCACCACGCATGCAGGGGCAGTATGCCTGTCGTGACCTCGCCACGGTAGGCGGGAGTAAGCACTTCCGACTCGTCAGCCAGTGACCAGGGCAGGTATCCAGCCGGAGGATAGCCTGCCAGCAGGTCTGCAGGTACCGCCACGCCGCCATCAAAGCCGGTGTCTAGCAGTGCCTCGATATCGAAATCCAGGTCTGCAGCTCCGCGCACATAGATACATGGGCGGATGGGTAAATAGGGGAATCTGGAAGAGGTTACGGATTGGCTCACCGCCATTTGCCAACGACCTTATCCCCGATCTTGAAGACCAAATTCCTGCCAGGGCCGAACACCGCTTCGGCCTTCTCCAAAGCCTCTAACAGATCGTCGCCGAGAACGGTTTGACCTTCTGGCGAGATAGCCACATATTGCCCTCTATGCTTTTCTTCCAGTGGCCTGCCGTATTGCTCATAGAGCTGATCCGCGTCCTGCTTGCGCGGAGATTCCTGCGATGGCATCCCGTCACTCTCCATCGGCACCTATCCGAGAAGGCCGGCTCGGCGGCGGCTACTTACTACGCCCATTGCGATGGTAGCACAAGCGCCACACGCACCGTTCCTTGGCGGGCCGCCGTCGCTCACGCAGGCCGGGGAGTGGCCTCATCACTCGACCGCAAGCCGCTCCTTGATGCGCTCGAACGTCGCGTTCGGGATCAGGCGGGCGTCGTGAAGCTGCTGCACGCTGCGGAACGGCCCGTTGCGCTCGCGGTAGTCCACGATCCGCTGGGCGTAGGTCGGCCCGATCCCCGGCAGCGCGTCGAGCTGCGCCACCGTGGCCGTGTTCAGGTTCAGCTTGGCGCCGACCACGGGCGCGGTCGCGGCGGCGCTCCCGGCCCGGCCGCCGGAGGCAGGGGCGCTCGGCGTGGCGCGGGCGCTGGCGGCCCGCGGCGGCGCCGGGGCGGGCTCAGCGGGCGCCGGCTCGCCCTGGCGCGGCACGACCAGGCGCTGGCCGTCGACCAGGCGCGCGGCCAGGTTGAGCGCGTCCGGCGCGGCGTCGGCGGCCAGGCCCGCGGCCTCCACCGCCTCGCCCACGCGACTGCCCGCCGGCAGCGCGTAGAGCCCCGGCTGCTCCACGGCGCCGATCACGTGTACCTGGATCTCAGCCGCGGGCGGCGTGGCCGCGGGCGGTGTGGCGACGAGCTGCACCGGCGGCGCGGCCGGGCGCTGGAGCAGCGGGTAGGCGAGCCCCACGCCGGCGCCCAGCGCGCCGACGATGACAATGCCCGCCAGCCAGTTCCGCCCGCTTTCCAGCAGCTCTGCCACACTCTCTCCGTGCGTGATGGCCCGGCGCCACGCGGCTCGGCGCCCCCGGCCCGCGATGACGCCGGCAGGTTCGCGCGATATCAGTAACCGTCTGCGCGTCTCTCCGGCAGCATAGGCGGCGCGCGGCCGTCCGTCAAGTCGCCGCGCGGCATCGAGCCGGCGCCGGCCCGCCAGCGCGGCGTTGACAGCCGGGCGCAAAGCTGGCATCCTACCGTCAGCCGGCGGGCACGCGCCCCACGGGCTGCTCCGGCCGCGCCGCGGCACCGGCTCCGATGACCGATCGGTAGGAGGCCCCTGTGGCAGGGCCGCGCGCCTTCGCGGCGCAGCGGCGAGGAGGAAGGATGGCTGCCGAGGTCGTAGTGTTCGACGGGCTCAACGTGGCGCCCCGCGTCTCGCCCCACCGCAAGACCACCCTCCGCATCACCGACCTCTTCGAGCTGGCCGACGAGCGGCGCCTGCGCACGGGCATGAGCCGCCACCAGAAGGGCGCCTACTACTCGCCGCGCCACCGCCACAACTTCGACCAGGTCCGCTTCACCCTGGAGGGCGCTGTCAAGTACGGCCCGATCCAGACGCAGGCGGGCGACGCCGTCTACTTCCCGGAGGGCGTCTTCTACGGGCCGACCGAGATCGTGAGCGACGAGGCGCTGACCTGGACGATCCAGACGCAGGGCCCGAGCTGGGGCTTCTTCCCCGAGCGACCGCTGCTCGAGGAGACCACCGCCCAGCTCGCCACGGAGGCCGAGCTAGACCGTGAGCACGGCCGCATCCGCTGGCCCAGCGGCCGCTGGCAGGACAGCTACGAGGCCGCCTGGGAGCGGATCATGGGCACGAAGATGGTCTATCCCCCGGCCCGCTTCACGACGCCCGTCCTGCTGCGCTCCAGCGCCTTCACCTGGGTGCCGCTCCCCGAGGCGCCCGGCGTGTGCTTCAAGCCGCTGGCCCGCTTCAACGAGACCGGCCCGAACATCCGCATGATCCGCATCGAGTCCGGCGGCCAGCTGCCCGGCGGCGAGTCGGCGGTCCACCAGATCGCCGCCGTCGTATCCGGCACGGCGCGCTACGGCAACCGCGAGGTCGGGCGCGGGACGATCCTCTACTACCCGCCCGGCGCCACCTACGCGCCGCTGGACGCCGCCGAGCCCTGCGAGCTGCTGGCCGTGCAGGTGGCGCCGAAGTCGGCCGCGGTGCTCAGCGCGTCCGTGGCCTGACTCTGGTAGGAGCACGCGGGGCGCGAGACCGGCGAGGGACTCCCCGCACTCGCACCCGGGATGAGCGCGCGCTGGTGTAGGCGGCGAGGAGGGGGGGACGATGGGCGACGAGCCGCGCGGCGACGCAACGGGTGGCGTGCCGGTAGGGTCGAGCGAGGCGGCGGGCGCGGGCGGCGAGACGTCGCGGCGCGGGTTCCTCAAGGCGAGCGCGGGGTTGGTGGTCGGCGGCGCCGCGGCCCAGCTGCTACCGAGCCGCGCGCTCGCCCAGGCAACCGGTCCGGCCGATGCCGACTTGCAACGCGTGCAGGAGGCGCGTCGCATCCTGCTGCAAGGCGGCGTGGTGCTCAGCCTCGATCCCGCGGTCGGCGACTTCGCCCAGGCCGACGTGCTGATCGAGGACGGCAAGCTGCGCGAGGTGCGGCCGAACGTCTCCGTGCCGGCCGATGCCGCCGTCGTCGACGCCACGAACATGATCGTCGTGCCGGGCTTCATCGACACGCACCACCACTTCTACCAGGGCCTTCTGCGGAACATTCTCCCCAACGGCCTCCTCAACCCCGACTACAACCGCGACATCCAGGGCACGCTCACGCCCGCCTACGAGCCGAGCGACGTGTACGCGGGGGCGCTGATCTCCGCGCTCGGCATGATCGACATGGGCACGACCGCGGCCGTGGACACGTCGCAGGTGTCGCACACGCCAGAGCACACCGACGCGGGCATCCGCGCGCTGCAGGAGGCGGGTATCCGGGCCCTCTACGCCTACTGGCGCGGCGACGGGCCCGACGCCCAGTACCCGCAAGGCATCGTGCGGCTGCGCCAGGCATACTTCAACTCGCCCGACCAGCTGCTCACGCTCGGGATGGGCGCCACGCTCAGCGCCGACAACCTGCCGGAGATCATCGGCTTCGCCCGCGAGGTGGGCGCCAACCTGTTCTCCCACGGCGTCTCCGACGCCAGCGAGCAGCGGCTCATCGAGTTCACGCGCGCGGGGCTGCTGGGCGCCGGCGACGAGTACATCCACTGCAACCACCTGAGCGACGAGGCGTGGCAGATGATCCGAGACAGCGGCGGCAAGGCATCGCTGGCGGTCCCGATCGAGATGGCGATGGGCCACGGGATGCCCGGCATTCAGCCCGCGCTCGACCACGGCATCCGGCCCAGCCTCAGCTCCGACGTGGACGCGACGATGGCCCAGGACCCGTTCACGCTGATGCGCTCGACCTTCACCCTCCAGCGGCTGCTGGTGCTCCAGCGCGCCCGCAACGGCGAGGAGAACCTGCCGCCGCTGCTGACGAGCCGCGACGTGCTGGAGTTCGCCACGATCGAGGGCGCCCGGGCGATGGGGCTCGGCGACAAGGTCGGCTCGCTGACGCCGGGCAAGGAGGCCGACATCGTAATGCTACGGGCGGACCGGCTGAACGTCTGGCCGCTGAACAACGCGCCCGGCGCCATCGTGAACGTCATGGACCCGAGCAACGTCGACACGGTGTTCATCGCCGGCCAGGTGCGGAAGTGGCGCGGCCAGCTCGTGGGCGTGGACGAGGCGCGCATCCGCCGACTGGTGGCGGAGGCGCGCGACGCGGTGCTCCGCCGCTCTAGCTTCCCGCTCGACCTCTTCGGTTGACGCGCCCGTCACGATGGACGAGGTATCCGGTCCGGGTGGGCAGGGATGGTTGAGCACGTCAACCATCCCTGCCCACCCGGCGCCCAAGCACTCGCCCCGGTTGGTGTGGATGGTTGGCGGAGCCAACCATCCACACCAACCGGGGCCGGCAGCTTAGTCCGGCTCGATGGTGACGCGTAGGCCGCGCGCGGCAAGCTGCTCCTGGTACAGCTCGGCGCGCTCCTTCGGCGCCCGCGCGACGACCGACGCCCCGGTCGTGTGGATCTCCCAGGCGTGCTGATGGGCCTTCGGCCGCGTCATGCCGGGGATGATGCGGCACAGCGCCACTTCGACGTCGTCGAAGCTGTGGCACTGACAGTCGAGCACGACGACTTTGTACGGCGGCAGCGCCCGCAGCCGGGCGCGCACGTCCTCGTCGAGATCGGGCCGCACGATCGTCGGCGCCGCCGTCTCTCCGACCACGATTGGCTGGCCATCCGTCACGCTGCTTTCCCCCTCGTCACGCGAATGGATCCCCCGAGCCAGGTGCGAGCGGCGGTTCCCGCCCCCGCTCCACGAACACTGTACCGCGTCGCGCTCGCGGACAACGCGCCCCGAGCCCGCGCGGCGGGGCCTCGGCCAGCATGGTACACTGTCCCCGGCCGCGCCGCGTACCGATACCGCGTTTCCGAGCGCAGCCGGCCAGGCCCCGGTATTCCCCCCAGGGAGGCGCACATGGCGGCACCGATCGCGCGTACCGCGCTCGTGACGGGCTCGTCGTCGGGCATCGGGCGAGCGATCGCCGAGCGCCTGGCCCGCGAGGGCAAGACCGTCGGCATCAACAGCCGCGATGCCGCGGCCGTGCAGCGCGTGGTGGACGCGCTCCGGGCCGAGGACCTGCGCGCCTTCGCCGCCCCGGGCGACGTGACCCGCGCGGCCGACGTACAGCGCATGGTCGATACGGCGCTGGAGACGACCGGCCGCCTGGACATCCTGGTGAACAACGCCGGCGGCGTGGCGGGCGTGCAGGCGTCGGCGGCGTTCGAGGCGTTCGAGGAGGCGGCCTGGCACGAGGTGCTGGACCGCAACCTGACCAGCGTGTTCCTCTGCTGCCGCGCCGCCGTGCCGCATATGAAGGCCGGCGGCTGGGGCCGCATCGTGAACGTGGCATCGGAAGCGGCGCGCACCGCCATCGTCCCGCCCGTCGCCGGCTACGCCTACGCCAGCGCCAAGGCCGGCCTGCTCGGTCTCTCGCGCGTGCTGGCCGCCGAGCTAGCCCCGTTCGGCATCACGGTGAACGTCGTGGCGCCCGGCTTCACGCGCAGCGGCCCGCGCATCGAGCAGCTGTTCACGGCGCTGCCCGAGGAGCGCCAGCGCGACCGCCTGCGCTGGACGAAGATCGGCCGCTGGGCGGAGCTACCGGAGATCGCCAGCGCCGTCGCCTACTTCGCCTCCGAAGACGCCAGCTACGCCATCGGCGCCGTCCTCGACGTCAACGGCGGCAGCTTCATGCCCTAATCCCCCCGCACCCCTTAGAATTTGCTCATGGTGCGGGTCGTGATGACGCGCGCCTGCTGTTGTCTCGGCATCAGCAAGCGATCGTCGCGGCCTGGAACCGGCTGAACCCCGAAAGGCCCGTCTAACGATGGCGCTGCCACACTGGGATCGGCGTGGCTACCAGCGCATCGCGCGTGTCGCCTGGCAGGCGCCCGACCTGGTCGTCGACTTTGAAGATGGCACGCGTGCCCGCCTGGAGGCGGACCGCCTGCTGCTGCCCGACGATGGGCCGGTCGAGTGGGACCGACTCACTTGGAGTCCCTACGAGATTGCTGTCCCCGGGCCATACGAGGTAGTGATCGTCCCCTGGTCGCGGATTCGGGTGCTCACCGATACGGGCTACGCCGCCCACCTCGCGGCGGCCGCCGACGCGGAGGCCCGGCAGATCGGCCGGCGCATCCGCGAGCTACGCCAGGCCCGCGGCCTCACCGGCGAGGAGCTTGCCGCACGGGCCGGCATCTCTACGCACCATCTCGCTCGCCTCGAGCGCGGCGAGCGCGATAGCGGCCTTCCTCCCATCGAGCCGCTGCTGGCCGCGATGGGCTGCACGCTCCAAGACCTCATCCCGCCCGACACCACCGCTCAGCCGCGCGAGCGAGCCGCCTCGGGTTAGCCGGCGGTTTCTCTGTCCGTTCCCCCCGAGCTTCCAAGTTCGGCCTCAGCCTTCCCCGCGGTCAGGAGCGGCTGTTCCACCGCGCCAGCCCTCAGTATCCCCAGCCTGTGCCGTGCTTCGCGACTCCGCGAGCGACGGCGGAGCGGCGCGGAAAGCCGGCATGACCTCGGCGGCGAAGAGCTGCAGCGAGCGGCGCACCTTGTCGAGCGGCAGCCCGCCAAAGCTCGTCCAGCAGACCAGCTCGCCCACGCCGGCCGCCTCCAGCTCGGCCACCCGGGCGCGCACGGTCGCCGGCGAGCCGACGAGCAGCGCGTCGCGCAGGAGGTCCTCCCAGCGCAGCGTCCCCAGGTCGGCGACCATGCGCTCGGTGCGGGCGCGGAACTCCGGGTCAAGGCCAGGCAGGCCGTCCACCCGCAGCGAGCGGCGGAAGGCGTCCAGGAACCACTCCTCGGGGCCGCGCGCGTCGGCCCACGCCTCCTCGTCGGTGGGCGCCACGTAGACGTGCTTGGTTACCGTCCACTGGCCCAGCAGGCGCGCGATGGTCGCGGCGTCGTGGCCCGCGGCGTGCAGCTCAGCCTCGTAGCGCGCTCGGTTCTCCCGGCTGCGCGCCAGCGGCGTCGTGAGGCCCGACGAGAGCATGCGGTAGCCCTGCCGCGCCGTCCAGGCGATCGTCTCGGGGCTGTTCACCGCGATGGCCAGTGGCGGGTGCGGCCGCGTGAGCGGCCGCGGGTGTACGGGGATGCCGGGAATCTGCCAGTAGCGGCCGGCGTGCTCCACCCGGTCCGCGGTCCACGCCTGCAGCACCACCCCGACGGCCTCCTCGAAGCGGGCGCGGCTCTCCTCCGGCGGCACGCGGTAGCCCACGAACTCGGCCGGCCGGTTGCCGCGCCCCAGCCCGACCGTCAGGCGGCCGCCGCTGAGGATGTCGAGCGTAGCCGTCTCCTCGGCGAAGCGGATCGGGTCGTGGAACGGCAGCACGTAGACCGCCAGGCCGACGTGCAGGCGCTCGGTACGGCTGAACACCGCCGAGGCCAGCACGCTCGGCGCCGACGAGATGCCGTAGTCCGCGAAGTGGTGCTCGGTGAGCCAGACCGAGTCGTACCCCAGGCGCTCCGACCACACCATGAGGTCGACCTCATTCTTGATGACGTCGGCCTCGCGCGCGCCGGGCGGCCGCTGCAAGAAGTAGTACGTGCCGAAGCGCATCGTCACCTGGCGTCCCATACAATCGGGGTAAGAGGTTGCGGAGCAGTGCTCCGCTCTAATTGACCGCTGCTATGAGCGGCATTATACTCGGCAGACTCCGGCTCGCGAAGCAGGGAGAGGCAGCATGCGGACGCTGGCGCAGGGCGGCTGGGTCGTGGGGTACCACGGGCAGGGGCACGAGTGCCGGCGCGGGGCGCCGCCGCTAGGGGAAGTCGCCGTGGAGTGGGCGTTTGACCCCGCCACCCCCCCACCTCCGGCTAGCTGCTCGGCAGCGCGGGCGCGCGGGCGAGGCGAGGCATGTGGTGCGCGTATCCGCGGTGCTTTCGAGAGGCTTCCGCGCGCTGCGTGACCTGCGGGCGGCAATACTGCGAGACCCATTGCTCGACCTGGGTGTACGCCGCCGCGGATGCCCTCCACGAGTGCGAGCTGTGCCAGCGCCACCTCACGCCCGGACAGCTCCGCGCCGAGATGCCGCCCGACGTTATAGCGACCGTGGGCGCGGTGGTGCTCTTCCTGGCCGCGGTCGCCGCCGGCACCGCGATGGACGTGGCGGCCAAAGGGACCGGCCTCGTCGTCCTGACGGTCTTCGTGCTCGCCTTCCTGTTCATGGCACGGTGCGTGAGTCACTGAACGGCGTGAGCCCGCGGTGGCCACCTTCCCCCTTTGAGGGAAGGTGGCCACCGCGAATCCCCGGCGTTGGGGCGTGCCCCACTCCTTGACACGGCAGAGCGCACGGCCAACAATGGAGCACCCGCCCGGGGGCTGCCGACCCGCGCCCACGAGGCCATCGCGCAGGAGGACCCATGCCGGTGCCGTTGCCCCGCGTGGGTAGCGCCGCGAGCGTCGCCCTGACGCTCTTGCTGCTCGCCGCGCGCTGCGCGCCCGCCGGTGCCGGTCCCGCCCCGGCCGTCGCGCCGCCGCCAACCGCCGCGGCGCGCGCTGAGCCAGCCGCGGCCCCTCCGCCCCCGGTACAGCTGCGAATGGGGTTCGTATCGCTGTCCTGGAGCAGCCAGCTGCCTGTCGCCGTGGCCGACGAGCTGGGCTTCCTGCGCGACGAGGGGCTGGAGATCGAGCCGCAGATCGTCCGCAGCGGGGGGCCGGTGCTCGTCGCGATGCTGCTCAGCGGCGAGATCGACGTGATGACCTCGGGCATCGAGGCGCAGCTCACCGCCATCGCCGCCGGCGCCCCCGCCGTGATCGTCGGCGGCATGGAGGACCGGTCCGACTATAGCCTCGTCGGCGCGCCCGGCCTGCGGAGCGTCGAGGACCTGCGGGGGCAGACGGTCGCCGCGACGGGCGCGGGCACCTACTCGGAGTTCGCCGTTGTGGAGGCCCTGCGCCGCCGCGGCCTGGAGCGCGACCGCGACTACACGCTCCGGTCGGTCGGCAACACCAGCCTGCGGCTCGCGGCGCTCAGCGCCGGCCAGGTGCAGGCGGTCCCCCTGGACCCGGGCGACCGCTTCCACGCCGAGGACGACGGCTTCCCAGTCCTGCTGGAATTGCGCGACGTGATCCCCGAGTTCCCCTTCAGCACGCTCACGGCTCGTCAGGAGCTGATCGCGCAGCAGCCGGGCGCCGTGGTCGGGCTGCTCCGCGCGCTCAGCCGGGCGCAGGACGTCATCCGCCAGGACATTGACCGCGCCGTCGCGCTGGGCAAGGCGCACGGGCTGGAGGGCGATCCAGCGCTCGAGGCGAAGGTCATGGCCTACGTGGCGCCCGACCTGCACGTCCAGCTCAAGAAGGAGAACCTCGCGGCGCTCATGGCCGCCCGCGGCCTCACGGACAGCCCCGACACGGTGTTTGACGACCGCTTCCTGCGCCAGGCCGGCCTCGCGCCCTGACCCGCCCGGCCGCCGATCCGCTGCCCCTCGCCCCGGATGCGCTACTCGGCGAGTTGGTCGACGACGCGGCGCACGCCGTGGACACGGCTCGCGGCCGCAATGGCCCGCTGGCGCTCCGCGGCCGAGCGAACCCTCCCCACTAGGCGCACCTCGCCGTCCTCCACGTCCACCACGTAAGCATCGGCGTCCACGCCCTCCAGCACCAGCGCGTCGTGGACGCCCCGCGCGATCTCGGTATCCGTCGTCGGCGCTAGCACGCTCAGATCGAACGGCGCGCCCTCACCCCCCAGGCCCGCCTCCGGCGGCTCGTAGTACGGCGGCCGCTCGCGCTGCTCGCCCATCAGCTCCACCTCCTCCGCGGTGCCCCCACTACCCCGCAAGAGACATGCCGCCTCGGCCGCCCGCCACGGCCGTCAAAGGCGCGCGGACCGCGCTCGCCCTGTCGCCGCCTGACGAAGCCAAGGCGTCGGCGCCACGCCGGCGCGGCGCCGGGCAGGCCGCAGAGCTACTCGTTGAGGCGAAAGCGGTAGCCGACCCGCGGCTCGGTCAAGATGTTCGCGGGCCGGTCGGGGTCTGGCTCGATCTTGCGGCGTAGCTGGGCGATGAAGACTCGCAAAGTGGGGCTCGCCTCCGCGTAGGCCTCTCCCCACACCGTGCGGAGCAGCGTGGAGTAGGTCACGACCTTGCCGGCGTTGATCATGAGGTACTTCAGGATCTCGTACTCCGTGGGCGTGAGGTGTACTTCCCGCCCGGCGACTGTCACCCGCCGCGTCGTCTGATCCACTCGCACGTGCCCGATCTCCAGCGTCGATGCGGGGGGGTCGCGACGCGCCCGCCGCAAGACGGCTCGCACCCGCGCCAGGAACTCTTCTTGGCCGAATGGCTTGGTGACGTAGTCGTCCGCGCCGAGATCCAGCGCGTTCACCTTCGTCCGCTCGGTCGCATCATCAGAAACCATGATGATCGGGACGTCGGTCCATTCGCGTAGCTCCCGGCAAAGCTCCAGCCCGGGCATGTCCGGAAGCGTCAGCGACAGGACCATCAGCTCTGGCGACATCATCGCCACCTGCTCGAGCCCCTCGTGCCCCGTCACGGCGAGCGTCACGCGGTAGCCCGATCGGTTAAGCAGCGCGTGCAGCAAGCGACGACTCGCTGCCTCCGCCTCGATGACCAGGACGGATCTCCCGTTCATGGCAGGCTGGCTCCTGTCCGCTGATCATTCGATCACACGGCAATCGCGCGAAACCATCCCAGTCCTTCGTCATCGGCAACCCGCGGAGTGTCATGGGTTCATGGCATACGGCAATTCACTAGTGGCAGCCCACTGGGAGGCGGGAGTAAAACGGCACGGGCAGCGCGCCGACGTGCGGCGCTGCCCGTGCTGACGGGTGGTCGCCTGCGGGCGGACGGTCAGAGCCAGGGATCGGCTGCCGTGCGCGAAACGTCGAGGAGGAATCTCCGCGCGGAGCCGGCCGCCACCGCTCGCGCAGGCTCGCCCGGTGCCCGGACGCATTGGTCGTGCCTTTGCCGCTAGTCAGCCGACGAAATTGCCAGTCCGCCGAGGTCCATTATCTGCAGCAATTCGACTCATTCGGGCCGCTCCGTGCCACTCGGCCCCAGATCAGCCGTCACCTCGCCGTAGTGCCGCATTGTTACTCTGGGCGCCGCAGCGGCACGGTTTCATAACGATTGCACGCTGCGACCTCGACTTGTGCTTCACTTGTAGTTACGTGCTGAGATCACCTTACAACACGCTCGTAACACTGTCAATATATCGCATACCCGACCGCTCACGACTGCAGACGAATTATTCGCGCCAGCCGTTTCACTGGCTGCGGTCACTTCCGCGGCGACGCCACTATAGTGTTAGCAGCATTGAGCGCGTTCGGCCAGGAATCGTTAACAAGCTGCTTATCCGGGCGGTAACCCGTAGCGTGGATAAGCGATCTTCCGTGCCCGCCGCATCCGCCCGCGAAGCTCGGCTTCCGTCTGTGCCCGCCACTGACTCGGCGCCGCGTGGTTAGCTCTGCTCGGGAGGCGGCGCTGCCACGCCGGCCACGGGGCGGGCCGCCCCCACCCAGCGCGCGCCGGGCGCCCGCAGGCGCTGCCGCAGCAGGGCCAGCGCCTGGAAGAGGTAGATGCCCGCGGTGATCAGCAGCCGCACGGCCAGCGGATGGCCCCCCGCCTGGTGCTTGCGGTAGTACACGCGCATCGCGCGGTAGAACTCCGCGATCATGCGCAGGCTCCGCTGCTGGCTGATGGCGCCCTTCAAGTGGAGCACCGTCACGCTCGGCTCGTACCAGACCGTCCAGCCGGCCCGGTGCAGGCGCAGGCAGTAGTCGATGTCCTCGCCGTAGGCGAAGTACTCCTCGTCCCAGGCGCCGACCTGCCGTACGGCCGCGGCGGGCAGGAGCATGAAAGCGCCCGCGACCGCGTCCACGGCCGCGGGCTGGTCCTCGGGCAGGTAGGTCAGGTTGTAGCGGCCGAAGCGGCGGCTGTGCGGCCAGCGCCGGTCCAGCCCCAGCAGGTGGCACAGCGCGTTCCAGGGCGTGGGGAAGCCCCGGCGGCACGCTTGATCGAGTGCGCCGTCCAGCCGCACCAGGCGCGGACTCACCGCCCCGATCTCGGGGCGGCGCGCGAGCAGCCCGACCAGCTCCCCTAGCGCCCCCGCCGGCAGCTCGGTGTCGGCGTTCAGGAAGAGCACGTAGTCGCAGAGCGGCGCGCTGGCGGCGGACGGGCCGTCCAGCAGCCCCAGCGCCCGCAGCCCGATGTTCGTGCCGTACGAGAACCCGCCGTTGCGCGGCGCCTCGATCAGCCGGACCTCGGGAAAGCGCGCCCGCGCCAGCTCTGGCGTCCCGTCCACGGAGCCGTTGTCCACCACGACGGTCGTCAGCGCGACCGCCGGCTCCTGGGCGCGCAGCGACTCCAGGCACGGCCCCAGCACGCGGGCGCTGTTGTAGGTGACGATCACCACGCCGACGCGCGGCGTGCCGGCACCGTCGCCGCTCATGCGCGCACGATCTCCCAGTAGATGCGCGTGCGGGTCGCCAGCAGCTCCGGCGCGATGCGGCGGCGCGCGACGGCGAGCGCCGAGCGCAGGAAGCGGTACGCCACGCCGCAGACGACGATCAGCTTCAGCGCCAGGTAGCCCGCGCGGCCGTGGTGCTTGCGGTAGTACCGCACCTGGCTGCGGTGGAACTGGAGCGACATCTCCTCGGCCACCAGGCGCGTGGTGCCGCCGCCGTGGTGCGCCACGACCGCGCTCGGCACCTGCCACAGCGCCCAGCCCGCCCGCCGCGCGCGGGCGCACCAGTCCGTCTCCTCGAAGTACATGAAGAACGCCTCGTCCAGCAGGCCCACGTCGTCCAGCGCCGCGCGGCGGATCAGCAGGCACGCGCCCAGCAGGTGCTCCACCGGCCGAGGGCGCCCGCCCTCACACGGCGGGTAGCGCCCGTTCCAGCGCGAGTCGAGCGGCACCAGCTCGAAGAAGCCGAACAGCGCCTGCGCCAGGTCAGGCAGCCGAAAGGCCGAGTGCTGGTAGCGGCCGTCGGGGTACACCAGGCGCGGGCCGACGGCGGCCACCCGGGGATTGGCCCTCAGCACGGCCAGCAGCGTGGCGAGCGCGCCGGGCTGCACCTCCGCGTCCGGGTTCAGCAGCAGGCAGTACGGCTCGTCGCTCGCGCGCAGCGCCTGGTTGCACGCGCGGCCAAAGCCGACGTTCGCGGCATTGGCGATGATCTCCACCGCGGGGAAGCGGGCGCGAATCGCCTCGGCCGCCCCGTCGCCCGGGCTGTTGTCCACCAGCACGACACGGTACGGCACGTCCGGCGGCGCCGCTTCCAGCGCCGCCAGGCAGGCCAGCAGGTAGTCGCGCGCGTGGTAGTTCACCAGGACGACGACTAGCTCGGCGCCGCCTGCCCGCGGCGCGGCCGCGGGGCCTGCTCGTTGCATCAGCGCCTCGCCGGCGTCAGCAGCGACGCCACGTAGCTATCGGGCACCACGCGCGCGGCCTGGATCGCGCGCCGCCGTCGCAGCGCGGCCGGCAGCGCCCAGAGCCCCGCGAGCTGGCCCCGCAGGCGGGCGCGGGCGGCGGGCTCGCGCACGTGGCGCAGGGCGAGCAGCGCCAGCCGAAGCTGCGCCCGCACGATCCGCCAGCCGTGGCGGCGCAGCAGGCTGCTTGGCATGTTGTGGACGAGCACCAGGATGAAGTTGCGCCCACAGTAGTAGCTCGCCAGCGGCCCGCCGCCGGTCGCGCTGCCGTGGTGGAAGACGCGCGCGGTGGGGACGTAGCGGCAGCGGTAGCCGCGCAGCTGCGCCCGGAAGCTCAGGTCCACGTCCTCGCAGTACATGAACAGGCTCTCGTCGAACAGCCCCACGTCGTCCAGCATGGCGCGCCGGTAGGCCACCGCGCCGCCGCAGGCGCCAAAGACGTACTCCGGACGGTCGAACTGGCCCTCGTCGCGCTCCCACACGCCGCGGCTGTTCGGCGTGCCGTCGTCGTAGAACAGGTCGCCCACCGCGTTGATGACGTCGCCCGGCTCCGAGAAGAGGATCTTCGAGGCGCAGAGGCCCACGCGCGGGTCGTCGCCGAACCCGGCCACCAGCTCGGCCACCCAGTCCGGCGCGGCCGCCGCGTCGTTGTTGATCAGCGCCAGCACCTCGCCGCGCGCGGCCCGCAGGCCGGCGTTCACGTTGCCGGCGAAGCCGCGGTTGGCGTCGAGCGCGACGAGGCGGACCGTCGGGTAGCGCGCGCGCAGCAAGGCAACCGAGTCATCCGTGGACGCTCCGTCCACGACGACGATCTCCAGCGGGGCGTACGTCTGCTGCAACAGCGCGTCGAGGCAGCGCGGGAGCAGCCGCGCCCCGTTCCAGTTCGGGATGATGACCGACACCAGCGGCCGCGCGCTGCTCACGGGCGCCCTCCCCGCGCCTAGTATAGAAGGCCGCCCAGCCCAGCAGCCAACCACGCCGCGCTACCACCCTCGCCCCGATCACCCCCGCGGCCTCGCTCGTCGCGTGGCCCGCGCACGCGGCGCCAGGTGCGCGTAGCGCGCGGGCACCTGCCAAGGCCACGCCGGGGGGAGCAGGTAGGCCGCCGGGTCCGCGCCTGACGTCATCCCCTCAGCGCCGGCGGCCCTTTCGGCCGCGCCCGCCGCCCTGGCACCCCCCGCGGCCGCCGCCCGCCGGCCCCCCGCCGTCCGCGCCCGCAGCGCTCCGCGCAGCCCCGCCAGTCCCGCCAGCCGCCCGCGCAGCGCCGCGCCCTCACCACGGCTGACGAGTGCGTAGCCCAGCGCCGCCAGGTCGTACGCCGCCACCAGCGGCAGCCAGTACCACGGCGCGGCCGGATAGTTCTTCGCCAGCAGCCACACCTTGTTGCGTCCCAGCAGGTAGTGCTTCCAGGGCGAGCCCTCGCGGCCGGTCGCCGAGTGCTGGTGCAGCACGCGGGCCGCGCGCACGTACCGGCAGCGCCAGCCGCCGCGGCGCGCGCGCCACGCGAGGTCCACGTCCTCGAGATAGGCGAAGAACCGCTCGTCGAACAGCCCGATCTCGTCCAGCATGCGCCGCCGGTAGAGCGCCGCCCCCGCGCACGGGCCGAACGGCTCCGCCAGCCGGGCGTCCGCGCCGACCGGCTGCCCCCCGAGCAGGTCCCAGGCGATGCCGACGCGGTCGAGCGCGATGCCGCACGAGTCGAGCCGGTCCGGCCGCGCCGCGAGCACCATCTGCGAGGCGCACATGCCGATCGTGGGATCGGCATCGGCGGCCGCCACCAGCGCCGCCAGCCAGCCGGGCGCCGGCACCGCGTCGTTGTTCAGCGTGGCGACGTAGCGGCTGGCCGTCGCGCGGATGCCGGCGTTCGTCGCGGCGCCGAACCCGCGGTTGCGGCCGAAGCGCAGGACGCGCGCTTCCGGGAACCGCGCCAGCACGGCCAGCGAGGCGTCCGAGGAGCCGTTGTCCACCACGACGATCTCGCGCGCCGCGTGCGTCTGCGCGCGCAGCGCCTCCAGGCAGGCGGGCAGCAGCGCCGCGCCGTTCCAGCTCGGGATGACGACCGCTACGCTGCTCGCCACCTACGGCGCCGCCCCGTTCCAGCCGTTCCAGGCCAGCACCTCGTCGACCGGCCGCCGCCGCACCGGGCCGAACTTGCCCATCGGCCAGCCGATCGGCACCATCGCGAAGCTCCGCGCGTCGTCGGGCAGGCCGAGCAGCGCGTTCACGGGCCCCTCGTACACCAGGTGCAGCGTGGTCGCCGTCGCGCCGAGTCCCTTCGCCCGGCACGCCAGCAGCAGGTTCTCGATGCTCATTCCTCCTTGACAACGACCGCGCCCCGGCGCATCCTGGTCGCACCAAGCTCTGCCGCTGGCAGCAGGCCGCGCGCCGGCCCGCCGCCAGCGCGTCGCTCGCACGAAGGGAGGGCGCTATGGTGAGACGAGCCTGGTGGCAGCATCCCGCGGCAGGACCGCGCCGCGCCTGGCGGCGGGCCGCCGGCCGCGCGGCGCGCGGCGGCGCGCTGCTGGCGCTCCTCGTCGGCCTCGGTGGCGCGCTGCTCGCCGCGCCTCTCGCCGGGCGCCGCGCGGCCGCGCTCGCGGCGCCCCCAGCCGAGACGTGGACGACCCTGGCGCCGATGCCGCACCAGCAGCAGGAAGCGGCCGTCGCCGTGCTCGACGGGCGCATCTACGTCATGGGCGGCTTCTCGGACGACCCGCAGCCCTTCACCCTCGTGCAGGTCTACGACCCAGCGACCGACCAGTGGCACGACGGCACGCCGCTCCCCGAGCCCGTCCACCACGCCGGCGCCGCCACCATAGATGGCAAGATCTACCTCGTCGGCGGCTTCCGTAACCCCTTCGGCCAGCGCGAGCCCGTCGACGCGGTCTGGGCCTACGACCCGGCGACCGACCGCTGGACCGCCCGGGCGCCGCTGCCCACGCCGCGCGGCGCCCTCGGCGTGGCGGCGATCGGCGACCGCCTCTACGCGGTCGGCGGCGAGCATCGCCGTCCGCCAGACGCGCCCCGCCCCACCGGCTCCCCGCTCGCCTACGAGCCGCTGGCCGACCTGACCGTCTACGATCCCGCCGCAGATCGCTGGGACACGCTGACGCCGATGCGCGTCCGCCGCGACCACCTCGCCATCGGCAGTATCGGCGGGCGCCTGTACGTCGCCAGTGGCCGCGACCGCCCAGTGTACGATCTCCCCTTCCTGGAGGAGTACGACCCCGCGAGCGACACCTGGACCACGCGCGCGCGCATGCCCACCGGCCGCTCCGGCGGCTACGGCGCCGTGCTCAACGGCCAGCTCTACGTCTTTGGCGGCGAGGGCAACCCGGCCAGCCCGCTCGGCGTCTACGACCAGGTCGAAGGCTACAACCCCGCGACCGATGCCTGGACCGAGTTTGGCCCGATGCCGACGCCCCGCCACTCGCTCGTCGCCGCTGCGGTCGGCAACCGCATCTACCTGGCCGGCGGCTCGACCCAGCAAGGCACCCTCGGCGCCGCGACCACCCAGATCCTCGACGCCTTCGACCCCGGCCAGTAGCCGGACCATGTATCGGGTCATATCGAATCCGCCGGTGGAGTTCCCTTACCCCCTCTCCCCCTGGGAGAGGGTTGGGGTGAGGGCGCGTCTCGGCAGGCGAACCCCCGGGCCGGCTCCGATATCATTCATCGCGGCCAGCGCGCGGCAACCGGCGTCCCCAGGGCGCTGCACAGACGCGGCTCACCGCG
>JAJPHF010000185.1 GCA_021325365.1 Pseudomonadota bacterium | reverse complement strand
GCGTCGAGGTGCTTGATGAGCGCCGTGCAGTCGTAGTTCGCGGGGTTCACCTCCCGCTCGATGCAGACTAGCTCGTCCGGGATCTCCCGCTGCACGTCCGCCAGATACGTCCGCAGGTCTTTCGCCATCCTCACCCCCGCCCTCTCCCAGGGGGAGAGGGGGCGTTCTGCTGGCCTCTCCCGAGGAGAAGTCGCGGTCCTGTACCTCTCTCAGCGGAGAGAGCGCTTTATGCTAGTGGCCACCGGTCTCGACCAGCGTGCCGGCCGCCTGCTGCACGGCCTTGACGATGTTGACGTAGCCGGTGCAGCGACAGAGGTTGCCCGCGAGCGCCTCGCGGATCTCTTCTTCGCTGGGCTTCTCGGCCTGGTTCAGGAACTCGTAGACGGTCATCAGCATGCCGGGCGTGCAGAAGCCGCACTGCAGACCGTGCTGGTCCCAGAACGCCTGCTGGATCGGGTGTAGCTCGTCGCCCTGCGCCAGGCCCTCGACGGTCATTAGCTCGGCGCCATCGGCCTGCACGGCGAACATCAGGCACGAGCGCACGGTCAGCCCGTCCATCAGGATGGTGCAAGCGCCGCAGACGCCGTGCTCGCAGCCCACGTGGGTGCCCGTGAGCCGTAGGTCCTCGCGGAGGAAATCGACCAGCAGCTTGCGGGGCTCGCAGGCCCCCTCGTAGTCCTGCCCGTTCACGCGCAGCCGCACCGTCTGCTTCTCGGCCATGTCGTCTCCAATGCTGAGTGCTGAGCGAGAGGCCCGCTGCTCGGCGCTCGGCGCTACGAATTCGGTACGCGCGATGCGGCTTCTTCCAGCGCGCGGCGCACGAAGACGCCGACCATCTTGCGGCGGTAGTCGGCGGAGGCGTGCAGGTCGGACTCCGGATCGGCCTCCGCCATGGCGGCCTCGGCGGCGGCAGCAAAGGCGTCCGTGCCGAGCGGCTGGCCGACCAGCGCCGCCTCGGCGCCCGGGCTGCGCGCGGCGGTCGGCGCACCGCCGGCCACGGCCACGCGGGCCGTGCGACAGACGCCGTTCTCGGCCTCCAGCACGGCAGCGGCCGCGACGATGGCGAAGTCGCCGTGGCGGCGCGCGAACTCCTGCACGCTCCAGCCCGCGTCCGCTGGCAGGCCCGGGAAGCGCACCTCAGTCAGTAGCTCTGTGGGCTCCAGCGCCGTCGTGAGATACGTCAGGAAGAACTCGTCCGGCTGCAGCGTGCGGCTGCCGTTCGGGCCCTGCACGTCGATCTCGGCGTCCAGCAGCGCGGCGGCCAGACACAACTCGGCGACGGGATCGGCATGGGCGATGCTGCCGCCAATGGTGCCGCGGTGGCGGATCTGCACGTGGCCAATAAGCCGCGCGATAGCCGGCAGCAGCGGGCAGCGCTCGGCGACCAGCGGATCGCTCTCGAGCCGATAGTGGCGGGTGAGCGCGCCGAAGGCCAAACCGCCGTCGGACGGGCGCACGTAGTCTAGCTCGCTCACGCGGTTCACATCGATGAGCGACGCGGGCCGGGCCAGACGGAAGTTCATCAGCGGCACGAGGCTCTGACCTCCCGCCAGAATCTTGCCGTCCTCGCCGTAGCGGGCGAGCAAGTCGAGCGTCTCCGCGACGCTGCGCGGGGCAAAGTACTCGAAGGGTGCTGGCTTCATCTCGTCGCTCCCTGCGGTCGCGGCGTCCCGGCGGGACGACGGCTCCGCACAACGGGGAAAGACTTGCGCAGGAGCCCTCGATTCTACCAGCGCCCCCCGGGCGGCGCAACAGCGTAGAATGGGTCAAGATGACCAATTCGTGCTGGCAGGGAGGCGCGGCGATGGCGAAACGGGTGAGCGCGGCGCAAGCCAAGGCGCAGCTCTCGGCGTTAATGGCCCAGGTCGCGTATGGTGGCGAGCACGTCATTATCGAGCGGCGCGGCAAGCCGCTCGCGGCGCTGGTGAGCGTGGATGACCTCCAGCGACTCGAAGGAGCGGCGGCGCCCCCAGCCCAGCCCCCCTCAGTCCCCCCGTGGGTGGGCGCCTGGGGCGATTTGCTGACCGATGAGGAGATAGACGCGTTCATTGCCGACGTCTACGCCGCGCGCGAACGTGACCTGGGGCGGCCGGTTGAGCTTGAGGAGTGACGTATCTACTGGATACGGACATCCTCAGCCATTCCTTGAGACGAGCGCCATCGCCCGCCTTGATCGCCAGGATAGCAGCGGTCGCACCGGCGCAAAGGCTCACGTCCTGCATCACTGTCGGAGAGCTTCTATACGGCGCCCACCGGGTCGCGCGACTACAACCAGATCTGCTCCAGCGCATTGAATCGTTGCTCCTGGCTCACGTAACCATGGTGCCGTTCGACGAGGCCGCCGCCCGTCGGTATGGAGCGCTTCGCGCGTACCTTGAGCGACAGGGCACGCCGCTGGCGGATGCTGATCTCCGTATCGCGGCAATTGCGCTCGTGCGGGGACTCGTGATGGTCACCGGAAACGTGCGGCACTTCCAGCGGGTGCCTGGCCTGGTAGTCGAGAACTGGCTGGTCTAGAGTCGGCGGGGATCACTGTTTGGCGATCATGCGCTGCAGCTCGCTTTCGAGCCGCCCGGAGTCGGCGCCGTAGGTCGTCATCTGCACCATCGCGTCCTCGCCCATCAGCTTGCCGCCCTGGTCCAGCATGGGCTTCACTATCCCGATGCTCTGTGACCCTGGCAGCAGGTGCAGGTCCATGAGGTCGGCGTCATACGACAGGCGCTGCCCCTCGTCGCTCACCATGAACAGCGCGAACAGCGTCGCGGCGTTCGGGTGGGCAGAGCCCTTGGGAACGCCCCAGGCGTAGTAACTGACCGCGAGCGCGTCGGTCGGGATGACGACCCCGATCGGCTGGCCGTCGCGGTGCGCCGCGAGATCCGACGCGACGCCGCAGTTGAGCGCGTACAGCACGAACTCGCCGCTCAGCAGGCGCTCGTTCTCGCCGCAGCGCATCAGCCCCCCTACCTGGTCCGCGAGCGCCTGGACGTACGCCGTCGTGCGTGGCTCGCCCCAGGCCGTGCTCCGCGCGAGCTGCGGGAACCCGGCGGCAAAGGGCGTCGAGGCGATCTTGCCTTTCCACTTCGGATCGAGCAGGCTCTGCAGGGTGGACGGCACCTCGGCCGGCGGGATGAGGTTCTGGTTGTAAGTCATGCCGGAGTAGGACGAGCCGTAGGCCAGTCCCACGTTCCCCTCGCTGACCGCCATCGCGGGGATCCGACTGTCCAGCGCCCGCCAATCGATCGGCTCGAGCGCTCCGGCCCGCAGCAGCGTGCTGATGTGGATGTCGGACCCCAGGAAGAGATCGGTCTGCGGCTTCTTGCCCGCCTGCACCTCCTGGCCGAGCAGCGCCGCAAGCTGGGGCATAGTCGGTCCGACCGTACGCTGAATGCGGACGTTGAGGCCGTAGCGCTGGTTGAAGGCCTGCTGGATCTGGGGGAGCGCCTCGCCGCGCTTGAAGAACGTGGCGCTGAGCACCAAGTCTAGCTCCCCCTCGGCACGCGCCCCGTCGATCAGCCGCTGGACGGCGGGCGGCCACGTGGCCGCGCCGTTGGGTGCGGCCACGGCGGCGGGGGCCGTGGCGCTGGGAGCGGGCGCGCTCGCTGGCGCCTGCCCGGTGGGCGCGCTCGCCGCAGGGCTGCAGGCGCTCGCAGCCACCAGCAGGCACAGGCTCGCGGCGATGCGAGCCCAGGATGGGCGCGGGATCACGTCGGCCTCCTTGGGTCGGGGCGTGCGCGACAGTTGGGCTGTCATGGCGAGCGATCGTCGCCGAGTGGCGCCGGCGCGAGGCGACGCCACTGCTTGCGCGGCTGCCCCGCGGCTAGCGCGCGCAACTCACGCGCCCACAGCTTGCGCAGCAGAATGATTGCCGCGTCCGACCGCCCCAGCCGCTCGTGCGTGCGATCGGCGATGACGCCCTGCCCGAGCTGCGCCACGGTGTCTTGAATGTTTACGAGCAGCGGGTGGTCGCGGAGGTCTTGCACGCGCTGGTCGCCGCGCAGCACCGCCTGCCCGACTTGCACCGCCACCGCGGCCGTATTGTCGGCGGGCGCGCGGCGTCGCGCGCGATAGGCATCGGCCGCCGCGCCCGTGACCCGGGCCAGCGTCACGTTGAACGTAAGGTGTTGCTCGTCGTCGACCGGCACGCGCCAGGCGAGGAAGTCCACTCGGGCTCCCTCGGTGCCCAGCGCCTGGGAGGGGATGTAGAGCACGTTGGGCATGCCGCCCTCGATGCGCTGCTCGGGGGCATCCGGGCGGACGATACGCTCGGTAACGCCCCAGGCGCTCTCCTCGGCCAGAATGCGGGGCACCTCCTGCTCCAGATAGCTCTCCGCGCCCGGCGCGTCGCGGTGGACGAACAGGACGTGGACGTTGTCCAGGCCGTTCTCGAGGTTCTGGAAGTAGTTGCACGGGCGTACGTAGGCGCTCACGCCGCGCACGCCGTCCTCCTCGAAGTCTGGGTAGCGCGGCAGGGGCGGCGGCTCGCCATCGCCGAGGTAGGCAAAGATCAGCCCTAGATACTCCTCGGTCGGGTAGCTCGCAATCGTCACCTTGGGCGGGAAGCTGGGATCTTCCGCCGGCATCTCCACGCACTGACCGGAGCCATCGTACTTCCAGCCATGGTAGAAGCAGCGGAGGCTGTCGCCCTCCACCCAGCCGGTGCTAAGCTGCGTCCCCCGGTGCGCGCAGCGCGGCGCGACGAGGTGCGCTGTACCCTCCTCGCCCCGGTAGAGCGTGAAGTCCTCGCTCATGATGCGGAGGGGCTTGGCGTGGCCGGGCGGGACATCGGCCGCCACGCAGACCGGCTGCCAGAAGGTGCGTAGATACCGTCCGGCCAGCGTGCCAGGACCAGTGCGCCCGAAGTGGTCGCTTGCCAGAGCGGCCGGGCTGGTCCGCATCGCGCTCAGCGTCATCCGTGTCCTCTCCAGAGCAACTACGCCGCTCAGCATGGGTGTAGCAGCTTCGAGGTACGCTCGTCCATGCTGGTGCACACGCACATCGCGGTGGGCGCCGGCGGGCGGGGAGCCTACTGCTGGCCGGTGCTGGCGCGGTGCCAGGCGAGGACGCGCGCCTCGACGAGGAGGAAGAGCCAGTTGAGGGTGAAGCCGAGGAGCGCCAGCAGGACGATGGCGGCGTACATGTCGCGGATGCGCAGGCCGCGCTGCGCCTGGAGCACGAAGTAGCCCAGGCCGGCGGTGGCGCCGATCATCTCGGAGACAAGCGCCACGATGAGCGCGATCGCCAGGCTGATGCGCAGCCCGGCCATGATCTGCGGCAGGGCGGCCGGAAAGATCACGCGGCGCAGCAGGGCGGCCTCGCCGTAGCGGAAGGTGCGCGCCACGTCGAGCAGCGTCGGATGCACGCCGCGCACGCCCTCGACGGTGTTGAGCAGGATCGGGAACAGGCTGCCGAAGGCCACGACGACGATCTTCATCTCGTCGCCGATGCCCACGAGCAGGATCAGGACGGGGATCAGCGCCACCGGCGGCATCGGTCGCAGGAACTCGACCAGCGGCTCGAAGAGCTCGTAGACCGCCCGCCAGCGCCCCATGACCAGCCCCAGCCCGATGCCCAGCACGGCGGCGATGGCGTAGCCGACGGCCATGCGCCAGAGCGTCGTCACCAGGTGGCCCGGGAACACGTTGTTCCGCCAGAGCGCGACGAACGTGCCCAGGATGTCGGTGACCGGCGGGAAGAACTGCGGGTTGAGCACCCGGGCGCGGCTGAGGGCCTCCCACAGGGCGAGGATCGCCAGCAGCGTGAGTACGCCGAGCGCCGGGCGCCAGAGGGACGGACCTAACCCCCCGGCCCCCTTCCCTGCGAAGGAAGGGGGAGTACCGACAGTGGCGGCATCCGGCTCTCCCCTTCCCGCGGAGGGAGGGAGGGCTGGGGGGGGTAGGTCGGGGCGCGGGAGCACGTCGGCCATGCTAGGCTGCCTCGGTGCGCATGAGGCCG
Organism: Pseudomonadota bacterium; assembly: GCA_021325365.1. Next base: position 47,388 of record JAJPHF010000185.1, on the reverse strand, counting down.
CGGTGCCAGGCGAGGACGCGCGCCTCGACGGCGACGAACAGGGCGTTCAGCAGGTAGCCGAGCACGGCGATCGTGAGCACGCCGGCGTAGACCTCGGGCACGCGGCTCGCCTGCTCGGAGGCGCGCACGAAGTAGCCGAGCCCGTTGCGGCTGGCGACCAGCTCGGCCGTGATGACGAGAATCAGGGCGATGCTCGTGCTGATGCGCAGGCCGGTGGCGATGTAGGGCGACGCCGCGGGCAGGACGACGCGCAGGGTGCTCCGCAGCGGGCCGAGGCGGAAGGTGCGGGCCGTGTCGTGCAGCAGCGGATCGACCGCCAGCACGCCGTACAGCGTGTTGACGAGCACCGGCCAGAGGGCGGCGTAGGCCACCACGAAGCGCTTCATCGGGTCGCCCAGGCCGAAGAGCACGATGGCGATGGGAATGATGGCCACCGAGGGCATCGGGCGCAGCAGCTCGACGGTGGTGCCCAGCATGGCGCGGACCGCGGGCATCAATCCCATGAGAACGCCGAGCGCCACGCCGAGCATGGCGGCAATGGCGTAGCCTTGCGCCCAACTGCCGAGCGTCGCCAGTAGGTCACTCACGAGCTGGCCGCTGGCCGCGAAGCCCACCCAGGCGACGGCGATGCTGCTGGGGGCCGGGACGAAGCGCGCGTCGAGCAGCCCGGTGCGGGCCGCGGCCTCCCAGACGCCGAGCAGCACGGCCACGAGGACGAAGCCGAGCAGGCGCGTCGGTCGCATCGCCGCCTACCCGCCTGCTGCTGTCGAGACGAGCGGCGCGGCCGGCGCGCCGGCCGTCTCGTTCCGGATGCGCGTGTAGACGTGGTTGCGGTACTCGACGAACTGCTCCAGGCTGCGCGTCGCGATCTGGTCGCGCGGCCGGGGCAGGTCGATGCGCAGCTCCTCCACCACGCGCGACGGCCGCGCGCTGAGGATGAGCACGCGGTCGGAGAGATAGACGGCCTCCTCGATGTCGTGGGTGACGAACAGCACGGTCTTGGGCTGGCTGGACCAGATGTCGAGGAGCTGGTCTTCCAGCTCGGCGCGGGTGAGGGCGTCGAGCGAGCCGAACGGCTCGTCCATGAGCAGGATGCGCGGCTGATAGGCAAGCGCGCGCGCGATCTGCAGGCGCTGCTGCATGCCGCCCGACAGCTCCCAGGGGTAGTGGTCGCGGAACTCCGCGAGCCCGACCACGTCGAGCGCCTGGCGCACGCGCTGCGCCCGCTCGGCCGGGGCCAGCCTAACGGACTCCAGGGCGAACTGGACGTTGCCCGCGACCGTGCGCCAGTGGCAGAGCGACCGGCCGTAGTCCTGGAAGACGAGCACCATCTCGGGCGGCGGCTCGGTGACGGGCCGGCCGCGCAGCAGCACGCGGCCGGCGGTCGGCGGCAGCAGCCCGGCCACCATGCGCAGCATCGTCGTCTTGCCGCAGCCCGATGGGCCGACGATCGACAGAAACTCGTCCTCACCGATGGCGAAGTGCAGGTCGGCCACCGCCACCGTCTCGCGGCGGCGCCCCGCGTATACCTTCTGCAGGTGCTGCACGTCTAAGAAGTGCTGAGTGCTGAGTGCTGAGTGCTGAGCGTCGCCGCCGCGCGCGGCGCTCGGTGTGTCGTCAACCACTGTCCTGCTCCTGTTGGCGGCTGGTGGGGAGGGCCCACTGAGCACTGAGCACTTCGCTACTGGACGGTTTCATAGAGGAAGTCCTGGGGGCTCGGCTGGCCGGTCACGATGCCAAAGCGGCGGCCGGCGTCGATCCACCACTGGATGCCGGCGGGATCGATGCGCGTCTCGAACTGCTCGAAGTTGGCGCGCGTGGCGAGGTCCTCGGGCAGGTTCAGCAGGCGCACGGCCGCGGCGCGAGTGTCGTCGGGGTTGGCAGCCAGGAACGCGTTGGCGCGGTGCACGGCGCGGGCGAAGCGGCGGGCGACGTCGGCGTTGCGGCCGAGCCAGTCGCCGGTCGCGACGTAGTAGGCGATCAGCGTGACGGGGTTCGTCTCGGTGTAGTGGTAGGCGAGCACGCGCCCCCCCTGGCCCACGGCCACGGTCACGAACGGCTCGGTGGGGCCGATGGCATCGACGCGGCTCTGGGCCAGCGCGGCCGGCTGCTGGGGGAACGGCACCTCGACGATGTTCACCTGGTGGGGATCGACGCCGTTGTTCTGCAGCCAGGTCATCTGCATGACGTGGTCGATGTTGTTGAGGGTGTTGGTGGCCATCGTGCGGCCGACGAGGTCCTGCGCGCTCTGGATCGGCGAGTCGCCGCGGACGACGATGGCGTGGGTCGGCGAGCCGCGCGCCTCGGACGAGCTGGCGGCGACCGCCTTCACGTCGAAGCCCTGGTCGCGCGCGACGACGTGCGAGAACACGTTGGTGGCGCCCATGTCGAGCGAGCCGCCGATCATGGCGGGCACGATCTCGGCGCCGCCGGACATCGTCTGCAGGTCCACGCCGACGCCCTCTTCGGCGAGCCAGCCCTGCTCGTTCGCCAGGTAGAGCCCGAGGAAGCCCGTTACCGGCAGCGTGCCGAAGCGGAGCGTGGCAAGCTGGGGGACTGCCGCGGCGACGGGAGCGTCGCCCGGACCGCGACTCGCGGCCAGGGACGGCGCGGCGGGGCGGGCGGCGGTCAGGCTGGCCAGCAGGCCCAGCGCCAGGAGGGGCAGCAAGAGTCGTGGGCGCATCGCTCACCTCGGCATCTTTCGGATGAGCCGCCGCGGCCCGGCGTCCGGGCGCCCGGCTCGGCGCGGCCCGCCGCCGCGCGGTTGCCGCCAGGGTAGCAATCCCCTGCCGCAAGCGTCAAGCGGCTCACAACTCCGTCACGCCGCTGGCCGCGCGCGGCGCGCGTCGCCTAGAATGCCTCCGCGCGGAGGAGGCGGCGCGGTCGCCGCGGCAGGCTCGCGCGGGAGGCGCTCCGGTGCAAGTATGGTCGCTGGGCAGCGGCAGCTCCGGGAACGGCTACCTGCTGCGCGCGGGCGACACGCTGGTGCTGGTCGACTGCGGGCTGGGGCTGCGCACGCTGGAGCAGCGCCTGGCGGCGCTGGACGTCGCGCCCGCGGCGCTAACGGCCGTGCTGGTGACGCACGAGCACAGCGACCACGTGGGCGGCGTGCCGGCGCTCGTGCGGCGCTACGACGTGCCGATCTACGCCACGGCCGGCACGCTGCGCGCCACGAGTGGACGCCTGCCGGACGGGGCGCGCACCCACACGGTCGTCGCCGACCGCTCGTTTACCCTGGGCGAGTTTGCCGTCCACCCGTTCACGGTGCCCCACGACGCCGCCGAGCCGGTCGGCTACCGGCTGAATACGGGGCGCGCGCGCGTGGCGATCCTCACCGACCTGGGCCACGTGCCGCCGCCCGTGCAGGCGCAGGTGCGCGACGTCGAGCTGCTGGTGCTGGAGTTCAACCACGACGCCGAGCAGCTCGTGAACGGCCCCTACCACGCCAAGCTGAAGCGGCGCATCGCCAGCCCGCTCGGCCACCTCTCGAACGCCGACGCGGCCGCCTGCCTGACGGGGGCGCTGTCGCGCAGCCACCGCGCCGTATGGCTGGCGCACCTGAGCGAGGTGAACAACACGCAGCGCCGGGCGGGCGACGCGGCCCGCGCCGCTGCCCGCGCGGCCGGCTACCCGGACCTGCCGATCCACATCGCCGCCCGCCGCGGCCTGAGCCTCCACTGGAACCTGGACACGCCGCACCAGCTGCGGCTGTTCTGAGAGGGACCTAACCCCCCATCCCCGCGACGCTTGCAGTGTTCCGCGTTGCACCCTTCGAAGGAATGGGGGAGCCCCCCGGCCTCGTCCTCTCCCCCTTCCCACATTGGGAGGAGGGGCGGGGGTAGGTCGCCGGTCCTCCCCCTTGCTACATTGGGCAGGCGGCAGTGGGTAGGTCACGCGCGCTCAGATAAGCACGTTCTTAACTAGTTGACACGGTCCCGGCAGGCCTCTATACTCCGAAATATAGACGTGGATGACAGTTCGGCGGCGGCCACGGGGCCGCGAAGCGGGCTGGCAGGTGGGTGGAGCAACCGTGACACCCTGGCGCGAGGCCTAATGGTGTGGGGAGACGCCGCCTGCACTGCTGCGGCGCGAGCCGAATGACGCCCTGTGCGACGCACAGTGGCGTTTTTTAGTCGTCCGCTTACCGCGCGTCGTGGGATACGGAGCGCCGGGTCCCACGCGGCTCGCCGCGACGCAAGGCGCGGCCATATGCGCAGCGGGAGGAGAACAGGCATGCACTCCAGCCTCATCGGCAAGATCCAGAAGGCCAACCTCTATGCTCGGGAGCCCGAACGGGTCGGCTTCACCCGCTTCAGCGCCACGTTCCGAGGGGACAACGACGCGCACACGGTGAGCTACGAGGAGGGGCGCTGGGACTGCTCGTGTGACTTCTTCCACGGCTGGGGCCTGTGCAGCCACACCATGGCGATGGAGAAGCTGATGGGCACGATGCTGCCCAGGGAGGCGCGGCAGAACCTGCCGGCCGAGGTGACCGCGTAACCAGCACGGCGCGCCAGGCAGCACGCGGCTTCGCCACGGCGCTGCAGTTCCTGACGCGCCTGCCGGCTCCCTATCCGCACGCGACGAGCGCGGCGCAACTGGGCGCCGCGCTCGTCTATTTCCCGGCCGTCGGCGCCCTGATTGGCGGGCTGCTGGTCGCGCTCGACGCGGCGCTCCGGCCGCTGCTCGCTCCGGCGGTGGTGGACGCGCTGCTCGTCGCGAGCCTCGTCGTCGTGAGCGGCGCGCTCCACCTGGACGGACTGGTCGATACCTGTGACGCCGTCTGCACGCGGGCCTCACCCGCGGCGCGGCTGGCGCTGATGCACGACAGCCGCGCCCACGCGCCCGGCGCGATCGTCGCCTGCCTGGTCCTACTGGCGAAGTTCGCCGCCCTGGGTGCGCTCCCCGGGGCCGTGCGCGCGCCCACGCTGCTGGTGGCGCCGCTGCTCGGCCGGTGGGCGATCGTCGTGGCGTACTGGGCCTATCCCTACGCCCGCAGCACACCTGGCGCCAGCCTGGCGCTGAAGGCCCAGGCCACCGCGCCCCGCGCGGCCGCCGTCACGCTGTTCGCGCTCGCTGTGCTGGCGCTTGCCCTCGGCCCGGCGGGGCTGCTCGTGCTGGCCGGCGCCACGGCGGCCGTTCACCTGCTCGCCAGCGGCTTCCGCACACGCCTGCCCGGCCTCACCGGCGATACCTACGGCGCCATCGCCGAGCTAGTCGAGACGCTGACGCTCGCGCTGGTGCCGCTCGTGACGAGAACGGGATGAGCTTCTTCGTGGCGCTGCAGTTCCTGACGCACTTGCCCACGCCGAGGGGGCTGCCCGTGGCGGGGCCGGCGCTGGGCCGTGCGCTTGGCTGGTTCCCGGTCGTGGGCCTGCTGCTGGGGGCGTTGCTGGTCGCGGCCGACTGGCTGCTGAGCTGGCTCTTGCCCCGCGGGCTGGTGGACGTGCTGCTGCTGGTCCTGCTGGCGCTGCTCACGGGGGGCCTGCACCTCGACGGCTTCATGGATACGTGCGACGGGCTGTTCAGCCTGCGCTCGCCAGCCGAGCGCCTGGCCATCTTCCGTGATAGCCGCGTGGGCAGCTTTGGCGTCGTTGGCGCGGCCACGCTGCTGCTCTTGCAATGGGCGGCGCTGGGCGCGCTCCCCACGGCCGAGCGCGCGGCGATGCTGCTGGTCACGCTGGCCCTGGCGCGCTGGACGATGGTCTACGCTATTGTCGCGTTCCCCTACGGGCGGCCGGAGGGGCTAGGGCGCGTGTTCAAGGAGCAAGCGGGGGGCAAGGCGCTGCTGGCGGCGACGCTGGTGGCGGGCGTGGCCGCGGGCCTCCTGCTTGGCGCCGCCGGCCTGGCCGCGCTCGCCCTCGCGGCGGTGGCCGCGTGGCTGTTCGCCCATTACTGCCTGGGCCGGCTGCCCGGGCTCACGGGGGACACGTATGGCGCGCTCGACGAGCTAGTGGAGACGCTGCTGCTCGTCGCCCTGCCGCCGCTCGTGCGGCTGCTGCCGAGCTGAGCCGGCTCGGCAGCAGCGGACGCAATATTCGAGCAACCGGACGCAGGACGAGGGCTCGTCCCCTGCCCTATGACAGGCAGGTCACGCCGGGCGGCAGGGGACGAGCCCCTGCCCTACGACAAGTGGCGGTCCGCCGAGCGGCAGGGGGCGAGCCCTTGCCCTACGACAAGCGGCGCCGCGGGGGCTCCCAAGCGCGGCCACGGACCGCGCTACAATGAAGCGGAGCGACGAATGGGCAAGCTGGCGTGCCGGGCGGCACGACACCGTCGGGGAGCGACTGTGGGAGCGAGCGATGTCACCCGAGCCTGAGCGACCAGGCGCTGGCACGACGGACGCGAGCGGCGCGACCGAAGCGGCCGACGACGCGGCGCCGAGCATCGAGCTGCGCGCGCTGTACGAACAGTTCGCGCGCGCCGACAGCATCGACGAGCGACAGGCCATCTGGAACGCCATCGTGGCGCACCAGCGCGGCCGCGAGGTGCGCGTCGGCACCGAGGCCGTGCAGGCACGCGACGCCGTGGTCCAGCGCCACCAGCGGCGCCGCCTGTGGCCCTTCTAGCCGCGTAGCGCTCTCAACGGACGCTGCCCGGAAGAATGGCTGGGGGCATCCGGTGGGGCTAGTAGCCGCGGGTGCGGTCGACGCGGTAGAGGAGCGGCTGGCCGGCGCGGAAGCGGGCGTAGTTCTCGGCGAAGACGTCGCTGACGTGGGTCACGTCGTCGGGGCCGGCGACGTGCGGCGTGACGACGACGCCGTCCAGCGCCCAGAGGGGGCTGTCTGCGGGCAGCGGCTCGACCTCGAACACGTCGAGGGCGGCGCGGCCGACTCGTCCAGCGCGCAGCGCGGTTACGAGGGCCGACTCGTCCACCAGGGCACCGCGGCCGACGTTCACCAGCCAGGCGCCGCGCGGCAGCAGCGCCAGCCGGCGGGCGTCGAGCAGGTGCCGCGTCGCCTCGGTGAGCGGCACGACGAGCACGACGATCTCCGCGCGGGGCAGCAGGCGGTCGAGGGCGGCGACGGGCCAGGTTTCGTCGGCGTGCGGGCAGGCCAGGCCGCTTCGGTTCACGCCGAGCACACGCAGCCCGGCCGCGCGCAGCAGCCGCGCCACTTCGCCACCAATCGCCCCCAGGCCCACGACGACCGCCGTGCGGCCACGCAGCAGCGGGGCGCTGTACGGCTGCCAGACGCGGCGGCGCTGCTGGTCGAGGGCGCGGGGCACCTCTAGGGTGAGCGCGAGCAGGTAGCCGAGGACGTGCTCGGCCATCGCCGGCCCGAAGCCCCGGCCCACGCGGGTGATGACGACCCGCTCGGGAAGCTCGGGGATCGTCAGCAGCCGGTCCACGCCGGCGCCAAGGCACTGGATCCACTGGAGGCGCCGGGCGCGCCGCGCCGCGTCGGGCGGGATCGTCCAGCCGAGCACGACGTCGGCCCGCGCGAGCGCGTCGCCCAGGTCGGCGTCGTCCAGGTGGCGCGTCTCGACGGCCAGGCCGGGGCAGCGCGCGGCGATGGCTTCGCGCAGCGGGCCCCGCGGCCCCCCGAGGATCAGCAGGCGATCGGGGCTGGCTTCGGTCTCCAGGCTGCTGCTCCCGCGGGCCAAGTGGCTAACGACCGTAGAGCTGCGCGATGTAGCCGCTGTCCACGAGCTGCTGGACCCAGTGGTTGTCGATAATCTGGGCCGGGTCCACGTCGCGGACCTGCGGGTTGCTGCGGGCCAGGATGTCGAGGATGGTGCGGGTGCCCTCGACCGAAGCGAACGGCTCGGCGGGGATCAGCGGCAGGATGACCTCGTCGTATGCTTCTTCGAGGCCCCGCTGGTCGGTCACGCCGAGGAACTCGCCCACGGCGGCGATCGTCTCCGCGCGGTTGGTGCGGATGAAATGGATGGCGCGCACCACGCCGCGCAGGGTCCGGTCGACGGCGGCCGGGTACTGCTGGGCCCAGCCGCGCATCACCTCGACCGCCTTGTGCTGGAACGGCAGCTTCTCCTTCGCGGGATCGTAGAGGGTGTTGTAGCCCTGGTCTTCGAGCGGCGCGGTGTCCGGGGGATAAGCCATGCCGGCCTGGATGGCGCTGGTGGTGAGCGAGTTGATGAGCACCCGCATCTCGCCCATCGACAGGAACTCGACGTCGGTCTGCGGGTTGAGCCCCAGCTTTTCGACGGCGATGCGGGCCGTCATGTCGGTGACCGAGCCGGGGCGGGTGATGCCGATGCGCTTGCCCTTGAGGTCGGCCGCCGTGCGGACGTCGGGCTGGGCAATGAGGCGGAAGGGGGTGGAGTTGAAGATGCCGGCGATCATCACCATGTCGGCGCCATTGGCCGCGGCGGCGATCGCCTCCGATCCGCCGCCCGCGAGCACCTGGGTCTGCCCGGAGATCAGCGCGGCATCGGCCGTGTTCGCGGCGGCGTAGCCCAGCTCGACCGGGAGGCCCTCCTGCGTCCAGAAGCCATAGCGGTCGGCGATGTAGAAGACGAGCGAGTCCACGTTCTGCGACGAGTACAGCGCGCCCACCTTGGCGGGCAGCGCCTCGCTCGTGGGCGCCGCCGCGCCGGGCGCCACCTGAGCGGGCGCGGACGGTATGGTGCTCGGGGCATGGGCTGCGGGCGGGGCTGGCGCCGCGGGCTGGCCCGCGTTGGACGTACAGGCGGCCAGCAGAACGGCCGCGAAGGTACCGATGCCGAGCAGTGGGCGCCTCACGAAGTTCCTCCAGGGGGTCAGGTGCGGCTATACATCGGAGCTATCGCGGTACCGGTAGCGGAGCCAGAGGACGGGGGCGTAGCGCCAATACCAGGTGAAGGCGTAGAGGTTGTCGCGGGCGAGCAGGCCCCACTCGAGGTTGCCGCCGGCGGCGTCGGTCTGCGCCCAGTCCAGCGCCTCGATGGCGTAGCCGGGGCCCCAGCGCGGCAGCACGAGCGCCACGCTCAGCTCGCCGCCGGGCGGCACCGCGCCGTAGCTGCGCGGGACGAACTCGGCGAAACGGTAGCTGCCGTCGGGCTCCGGGACGATGGGCAGCCGCGTGTGGTAGCGTACCACGAGATCGCCGGGCGGTACCTCGACCGTGCCAGCATACACTTTGCGGGTGCGGGCCAGAATCGCTTCCAGGCCGCTGGCGGCCGCGGGCGCCTCGCGGCGCAGGGCGGCCAGCAGCGGCGCGAAGCGCTCGGGCTCCAGCGGGCCCTCGCGGATCGGGGAGGCCGGCTTGCGTGCCTCCTGACCCACGCGCAGGTTCGCCTCGTTCTCCCAGTGGCTCGGCGCGTAGAGCGTGACCTCGCGCGGCTCGGGGCCGGGGTTGTGCAGGCAGAGGGTGCTGTTGACGCTCGCCACGTCGGCGGGCGAGCCGTAGCGGGTCATCGGCTCCAGGTCGACGACCGCCTTCGACCACAGCACCGGCAGCGCCGGTACCGGCACGGGGACGATGGCCACGGGGCTAATCCTCGCTCAACTGGATCGAGGGGCGCGTCCGACGCCTAGACGCCGCACGTTTCACGTGAAACACAACTACACCCCGATCGGCGATGCAGCGGTCTGGTGGCCGACGCGGAGATGCTGGCCCATCTGGCGCGCGACGGCCTGCTGGTACAGCCAGTAGGCGATGGCGATGTCCTGCGTGACGAGGCCCTGCGAGCGCAGCATCAGCCGCTCCTCCGGCGCGCGGCGGCCGTCCTTCAGGCCCGCGACGACCTCGCCCAGGTCGGCGTACACGTCGGCCTCGCTCAGGCTGCCGTCGGCCAGCATCGTCTGGATGTCCACCTTCAGCTTGCAGTGCTCCCAGTCGTCCACGTACAGCCGGTCGACGCCGCGGTAGACCGGCGCCTCGACCTCCTGGAACTCGCCCATGCTGTAGACGAACACCCCGGGGCGCAGCCAGCGGTCGAAGACCAGCAGTTCCTTCGCCGAGGACGCCGTCACGAGCACGTCGGCGGCCTCGCACACCGGCTGTGGCGAGTCGCAGGCAACCACGTTTAGGCCCAGCCCCTCGCTCATCTCGCGCGCGTAGGCCTCGCGCGAGCGCGGACGCTTGGAGTAGACGCGCACCTCGTCGATGGGGAACAGGGCGGCCTCTTTCAGCGCCAGCAGGGTGGCTTTCGCCATGAAGCCCGCCCCGATCATGCCGATCACGCGCGACTCGGGCCGCGCCAGGTACTTCGCGGCCACCGCCACGCACACGCCGGTGCGCACGGCATGGCTCCAGTGCTCCTCCATGATGCAGAAGAAGAGGCCGGTGTCCGGGTCGCTCAGGAGGATGTACTTCGACGGGTGGTGCAGCGCGAGCGCGATGCCTTCGTCGCTGCGATTCAGGCCGATGACGCGCATGCCGGCCACGTTGATGTTGCGCAGGGCGCACGCCTTCTGCTTGTAGACCGTGTCGCTGCCCGCCGGCCGCAGGATGATCTGCCGCGGCTCGCACCAGTCCACTTGGTCGCGGGCGTGGGCGAGCAGCGTGTCCTCGGCGATGCGGATGGCCTGCTTGACGTCCAGTAGCTCGCGGACGTCGTCGTCGGACAGGTACACGAACGGCCGAGCCGGCATGGCGTCCTCCTCGTGGGCGATGCCCCATTATATCCAGCGCCGCGGCCGCTATCGCGCGCTCGCGCGGCGGGCCGGGAGCGCCCGTCCGCGTCGGGTCAGTCCTGCCAGACGACCTCGATCTGGAGCCAGATGCGGACCTCTTGGCCGATGGCGGTGCCCGCGTCGGCAGCGGGACCGACGCCGTAGTCGAGGCGGTTCAGGCTGACCTCGGTGGTGAGCGCGCGGCTGCGCTCGCCGCGCCGGTTCACCCCCTCCCCGTTGTCCTGCAAGTCCAGCGTGATCGGGCGGGTCACGCCGTGGATGGTCAGATCGCCAGCCACGCGGTAGCGGTCGCCCTGGCGCTCGACACGCGCGCTCTGGAAGGTCAGCGTAGGGTAGCGCTCGGCGTCGAGGTAGTCGGGGCCGCGCAGCACGTCGTCGCGGCGGGCCAGGCCGCTGTCGATGCTCGCGGCGTCGATGGTCGCCGCGACGGTCCAGCGGCTCGGGTCGTCGCCCGCCAGGTCGAGCCGCACGTCGATGCCCGTGAACAGCCCCTTGATCGTCATGACGCCCAGGTACTTGCACTCCCACACGGCCTGGGAGTGGCTGGCGCCGTATTGCCAGGGCATGATCTATCTCCTGAATTTGGTCTTTGCCGCTGCTGTGTGCTACGCCATACCACGAAGCTCGCGGCGCCAAACGTGGCGAACACGGTTCCAGTCGGTAGCGAGCGATCGGATCGACGGCACGATGATCTCGCTCGGGCGGCTAGTCCCCGCTGCGGCTCTCGCGCTCGTCCTGAGCGGCGCCGCTCAGCAATGGCCGGCCGCGGCTCAGTCGGATAATAGTGCCTCGACACGTACCCTGCGCTGGGACGTGTCGGACGCCCGCCGAGCTGTACAGGCGGCGGCCGCCTACATCGTCTGCCACGAGCAGCGGCACCGCCCCACGTTAGTCGCCATCCGGCCCCTGCTAATGCCAGTGCCGCCGGCCGACAGCGCGATCGACGCCAACTCGCGGCCGTGTCGCGCGCTGGTCGTGTTCGCCGGCGATTTTACTCTCGACGGGCTAGGACCGGATATCAGCGGGCGCTCGCCCTACGTGGGCATTTTCGTCGATCGGCAGTATGGAGCCAGTGGCTTCGCCGCCGCGCCCATTCTAGCGCAGCTTCCCGGCGATGCGGATTTCAGCCTCACGCCGCTGCCAGACGACGTGCCGCTGCCGCCATGCGTTGTCACCCGCTGATGCCCCGCTCACGGCCAGCGCGGTGTGGGGTGAGTGTGATGAGCGTCGGCGGTCGGCGCGACGGCGCGGTCTCGCCCTCCCATGGCGTGTCGCTGCCGCATCCGCGTAAGCCTGCTCGACGGGCGTGGCGTAGCGGCGCGAGCGACGTAGCGCTGGCGCTATCCTAGCAGGCTGAGGATGGTGTGGGCGTAGACGCGGGCGGCGTCGCGGACGGCGGAGAGGGCCACCAGGTCCTCGTCCATCACGCCGCTGCCGAGGCGGCGCACGCCGGGGCCGAACATGACGGTAGGGATGCCGACGTGGTTCGCGTAGCCGGCGTCGAAGGTATTGGGCAGGTAGAACGTCTCGATCTCGCGGCCAAGCGTTGCCCGGCCGGCCGCCTGGATCGCCTTCACAACCGGCGCGTCGGGCGGCACGTCGGCCGGGTACATGAAGGCGCCTTGCTCGACGGTCAGCCGGTAGGGGCTGAGATCGCCGAGCGCGGCGCGGACGCCGGCCACGGCCGCGTCGATCTCCTCGCCGGGCAGCAGGCGGCGGTCGATCGTCATTTGCGCCGTGGCGGGCAGGGTGTGCGGCGCGATGGGGCTGAACTGGAGCTTGTACACGGTCGCCTGGGCGGCGCCCAGCTGGGGGTGCGTCTGCTCGAAGCGCATCGCGCGCAGGCGCGTGAGCGCCTGGTAGGCGCCGTCGATGGCGCTCAGCCCCAGCCACGGCTGGCTGGAGTGGGCCGCCTTGCCGGTGATCGTCACGTTCACGTCCACGCGGCCACGGTTGCCGAGGGAGATGCGGTTGTCGGTAGCGAAGGCGAGGATGCCCTGGTCGGCGCGCGCGCCGCGGTCGTCGACGATCTGCCGGCTGTTGGCGTGGCTGCTGCGGCCCTCGGTGTTCACGGCGAAGATGAGCTGCCCGCGCAGCCGCACGCCGCTGTCGGCGAGGAGCTTCAGCGCGCCGAGCGCCGCCGCCAGCGCGCCCTTGTGCTGGGTGGCCGCCTGGCCGAAGGCGCACGGCTCGTCCAGCCCGTAGTCGCGCCCGCTGGCGATGCGCCCCGAGTATGGATCAGCCATCAGGTTGGCGTGCTGGGCGACAGCGTAGCCCATGAGCAGCAGGCTGGGCGACGCCACGTCGGCGCCGATGCGGCAGACGAGGTTGTTGCTGGCGTCCACGACGATGCGGTCGTAGCCGCAGCGCGTTAGCTCCGGCTGCACGATCTCGCGGACGTAGCGGGCGAGCTTCGGGTCTTCGGGCGCTAGCTCGGTCTGCCCGAGCGGCACGTCGGTCGGCGTCTGCAGCAGCCGCACGAGGATCGCGGTCAGGTAGTCGACGTCCAGGTGCCGCTCGATCAGCGCGGCGCGGTCTTGCTCACTCACGGCGCACTCCCTCCCGGCGGATGGGTGAGGCCAGTGCCGTGCTCAGCGCCAGAGCCGCGCCGAGGCGAGGCGCGCGCCCTCGGCCAGCGCCCGGAACTTGGCCCACATCACCGTGGGGTGGACCTCGGGCTGGTAGGTGGCCTGCGACGAGAAGCCGCAGTCGGCCCCGGCGAGCACGTTCTCGCGCCCGACCCGCTCGGCGTATTGCACGAGGCGCTCGGCGATAAGCTCGGGGTGCTCCACGATGTTGTGCGCGTGGGTGATCATCCCCGGGATGACGACCTTGCCCTCGGGCAGCTTCACGGCTTCCCAAACGTGGTACTCGTGCTCGTGGCGCGGGTTCGCGGCCTCGAACGAGTAGGCGCCGGCGTTGATCTTGAGCAGCGTGTCCACGATGTCCTTGAGCGCGGCGTCGTGGACGCGCGGCCCCTCGTTGATGCCGTAGCAGGTGTGGAAGCGCACCTGCTCGGGGGGGATGCCGCGCAGGCCGTAGTTGATCGCCTCGACGTACATCTCGGCGGTCTTGCGCCGCTCGGCGGGGCTGCTGGTCGAGAAGCTGTAGACCTCGGTGATGAACGGGTCGTCGATCTGCACGACGAAGCCGGCGTCCACGATGGCCCGGTACTCCGTGTTCATCGCCTCCGCGATGGCGTGCAGGTACTCCTCGTCGGTCCGGTAGTACTCGTTGCGGTTGCGGGCCACGCCGCTCGGCGCCACGGCGGGCATGAACACGTCGGCCGGCTGCACCCCGCCGAGGGCGGCTTTCAGGTTGTCGACGTCGCGCTGCACGGCCTCCTGGCCCTGGTAGGTGATAGGCCCCTTGCAGACCAGCGGCGCCATCGGCGCCACGCGACCGCCGAGCATCGCCTGGCGAAAGTACTGCTCGTAGTACTCCGGGAACGCCTGCACTTCCGCCGTGAAGTGCGCGGCGGGCTCGCCGGGCTCGGATTCGAAGCCGCCCAGGCGCTCGCTGACGTAGGCGAAGAAGCCGGTCTTCCCCTGCTCGCCATCGGTGATCACGTCGACGCCGTTCTCGACCTGCTGGCGCACGACGTCGGCCACCGCGCTCCGCACGCGCGCCTCGAACGCGCCCTCGTCAGGCGCCGCGCCGCTGGCGCGCGCCTTCATCAGGTCGAGAAGGTCCTTGGGCCGCGGCAGGCTGCCGCAGTGGGTCGTCAGGATGCGATCGGTGCTGCGTTTCATGTCGTCTTCCCTTCGGCTCGACCTGTGAGTGGGCCAGGCGCTCGGCCCGGGTGCGGGTCGGTGCCGCGCGCCGTACTGGAGGCACGCGGGGTGCTCGCGCCCTATGGCGGTGTCGGCAGAGCGTGGGGCCGTGCGCGGTCCCGGCGAGCGACGATACACTTGCCGCTCCCGCCGGCGCAACTCGGGCGGCCGCGCCGGAACCTTCACCGAACTGACGCGCGCGACCGGGCCGCCGCGGGTTTAGACTGCGAGCAACCGAGTGTCCGACTCAGGACGATGCGGGCTGGGCCGGCGGGCAGCCGCGCCCGTGCGAGGAGGTAAGGCGATGCGGACGCGCGTAACCCGATCGGCGCTGGCGCTCTGGCTGTTGATCGCGCTTCTCGGCTCGCGAGCGGCGCCCGCCCGGGCCGACGTCGGGGAGTGGACGCTGGTCGGGCCGGGCGAGTCGGTTACCGCCCTGGCCGTCCATCCCGGCGACGACCAGGACATGCTGGCGGCGGGCCAGACGGGCGTCTGGCGGACGCAGGACGGGGGCGGCACGTGGACCCAGGTGAGCACCACCCTCCTCGGGCGCGGGCTGTCGATCGACGCTACCACCCCGAGCACCGTCTACGGCATCAGCAGCGACACGCGCCGCATTCTGAAGAGCGCTGACAGCGGCGCGACCTGGACCACCGTCTATACTGGGACCGGCGCGACTCAGATCAACGCCGTGCTAGCCGATCCGAACACCAGCGGGCGGGTCTACGCGGGCGTGAGCTACACGGATGGGCTGGCGCAGCTGCTGCGCTCGACGGACGGCGGCGCCACCTGGGCCGCCGTCCTACCCGCCAGCCTGCGCGGGGCCGGGGGCATTGGGCCCACGAACATCACGACGCTGGCAGCCGTGCCCGGCATTGACGGGCTGGTCTTCGCGGGGCTCCAGGTCTACCACGGCGGGAGCGTGCTGCGGAGTGCCGATGGTGGCGCCACCTGGGCCTCGGTCGGCGGCGATCTCCAGCCGCTGGCCGCGCCGAGCGCGCTGGCGGCGGGCGGGAGCGCTGTCCCTACCGCGACGGTGTATGCCGGCTTCAACGTCATGCAGTTCGGCAGCCTCGTCCAGAGTCTGGACGGGGGCGCGACGTGGGCCGATCTCAGCGCCAACCTCCCCATCCACGGGCCGGACGGGGGCTACGTCGCCAACCTGGACGCGAATCCCGGGCAGCCCATGTGGACCTACCTGTCGGCATGGGACCTGGCGCCCACGCCGCAGGCCGGCGTCTTCGCCACGCCGGATGGCGGCGCTACCTGGGTGGAGCTGGGCGACCTGGCGCCGCGCGTGAACGGGCCGCAGGGGCTGGGCGTAGTGTACCCGACGCGCGTGGCCTACGCGGCCACGGAGGACGGCGTCTACCAGTACACCATCGCCTGGCCGGCGCTGCCGGCGTTCGCGGCGTACTACGACGCCTACGACGGCTACCGCCTGCTGGGCACGGGCATCTCGCTGGAGGTAGACGTGGACGGCCGCGCGGCGCAGTATTTCGAGAAGGGGCGTCTGGAGGACCACGCGGGCGAGTCGTCGGACCCCAACTGGCAGCTTCTGTACGGCTTGCTGGTGGACGAGCTGCACGCCAGCCTGGCGCCCCTGCCGGTGGGCGGCGACGTCTCCACGCTGAGCTACGCCGACCTCCACGCGCTCGCCGATCCTAGCGAGCGCGTCGCGCCGCCGCCCGGCTACTCGGGCGAGGGGACGATGACGATCGATGCCGACGGCACTACCTTCGTGCCGTTTACGGCCGATCTGAGCGGCGCGCCGGGCCACCTCGTGCCGGGCAGCTTCTGGGAGTACGTCAACCGCGACGACCTCTTCCCGGCCGGCTGGCTGCACGACATCGGCCTGCCGATCAGCCCCGCGGTCGAGGCCGTCGTGACGAAGTACCTGCCCGACGGCCCGGCGCAGCGCACGATCACCGTCCAGGCCTTCCAGCGGACCATTCTGACTGACGACCCGCTGAACCCGCCGGAGTGGCGCGTCGAGCGCGCGAACGTCGGCTCGGACTACCGCCGCTTCTTCCCGGAGCGCGTCGGCCCGTAGCGCGGCAGGTGCCTATAATGCTGGCGAGGACAGGCGGCTAGACCACCGGGAGGCGGCCGATGGCGCTCGCGCGCAAAGGGCTGACGCTAGAGGAGTTTCTGGCGCTGCCCGAGGAGAAGCCCGCGCTGGAATATGCGGACGACGTTCTCGTCCCGCCCGATCTCGCCATCGAGATCATCTCGCCTGGCGAGACGCTGCGCGAGATGGAGGCGAAGTGCCGCTGGTACGTCGAGAACGGCGTGAGGGCCGCGCTCCTCGTGAACCACCGCGACGACAGCATCCGCGTCTTCTGGCCGGGCATAGCGACGGAAACCTGGCGGAGCCGCGGCCGCATCGACCTGTGCGACGTGGTGCCGGGGCTCGCGATTGTCGTGGAAGACGCGTTCGGCGCCCTCAACCTCGACTAAGCATCTGGCCAAGGATGGTGTGTAAGTTCGGCGTCGCCGAACTTACACACCATCCTTGGAAACCAGCTTAGGAGTCGCTCTTGAGGCGACGCGCTCAGGCGCGGCGGATGAGCATCATGCCGTCGCGGACGGTGAGCAGGACGTTGACCGTGCGCGGGTCGCGCTGCACGTGGTCGTTGAACGCGGCGGTCGCGGCATCCCCTTCGTTCGCGGGGTCCAGCACGCGCCCGCGGCGCAGCGCGTTGTCGGCGACGATCACGCCGCGCGGCGCAAGCAGCGGCAGCACCGCCTCGTAGTAGTCGATGTAGGCGGGCTTGTCGGCGTCGATGAACACGAAGTCGAACGGGCCCTGCAGCGTCTTGATGGTCTCCAGCGCCGGGCCCAGGCGCAGCTCGATCTTGCGGCCGTGCGGGCTGCGCGCCCAGAACTCGCGTGCCACGGCCGTCGTCTCGGCGTCCACGTCGCAGGTGATGAGCTGCCCGTCGTCCGGCAGCGCGCTCGCCATCATGAGGGCGCTGAAGCCGGTGAAGGTGCCCAGCTCGAGCACGCGCCGGGCGCCCATCGCCGCCACCAGCGACTGCAGCACCATGCCCGCCACCTGTCCCGACAGCATCATGGCGCGGCCGCCGGTGCGCTCCAGCGTGACCGCGCTCAGTTCCTGCAAGAGCGGCGGCAGCGGCGTCGTGTGTCGCGCCGCGTAGTCCTCGATCGTGTCCGGAACCACCCACTGCGTCATCGTCCCTCCTGGTCCGTGCGCCAGAATGCTCTGCCCGAGCGGAGGCAGCTACCCGGATGGTAGCAGGTTGACGGCGGCGCCCCGGGGCGCCGCCAAGCCCTGTCAAACGCGGCCCCGGGGCCGCGTTTGACAGGGCTTGGCGGCGCTCGGCTAGAATCTAGCCAAAGTCGGGTAAGTGTCTTCGCCCGCTGCGCTGCGCTGCCCGTGGAGCCTGCATGTACGACAAGACCGTCCTGCCGAATGGTCTCCGCATACTCACGGCCGCGATGCCGCATACCCGCTCCGTGAGCATCAACTTTTTCGTCGGCGCGGGCTCGCGCTATGAGCTGGACGAGGTGGCCGGCATCTCGCACTTCCTCGAGCACATGCTGTTCAAGGGCACCGAGCGGCGCCCGACGCCGCGCGAGATCGCCGAGACGATCGAGGGCGTGGGCGGCATCATGAACGCGGGCACCGATCGCGAGCTGACGGTGTACTGGTGCAAGGTGCCAAGCGCTCACTTCGCGCGCACGCTCGACGTGCTGGCCGACAACCTGCGCCACTCGCTGTTCGCGCCGGAGGAGATCGAGAAGGAGCGCGCGGTCATCATCGAAGAGCTGCACATGGTCGAGGACAGCCCCGGCGACCTGGTGGGCGTGCTCATCGACGAGGTGCTCTGGCCCGACCAGCCGCTGGGCCGGGACATCGCGGGCAGCGACGAGTCGGTGCGAGGGATTCGCCGGCAGCAGATGGTCGACTATCTGCAGCAGCAGTACGTGCCGGCCAACACGGTGCTCGCCGTGGCCGGCAACGTGACGCACGAGCAGGTCGTGCGGGAGGCCGAGCGGCTGCTGAGCGATTGGGAGAACCGCCCGTTCGGCGCGTGGTTCCCGGCTAAAGATGGCCAGACCGAGCCGCGCGTCGCCGTGAAGCAGAAGAAGACCGAGCAAGTCCACCTCTGCCTGGGCATGCCCGGGCTGTCGGCGTTCCACCCCGATCGCTACACGCTCGACGTGCTGAACTCGATCCTCGGCGAGGGCATGAGCTCGCGGCTGTTTCTGGAGGTGCGCGAGAAGCGTGGCCTGGCCTACGACGTCCACTCGTACGTCAGCCACTACCAGGACACCGGCGCCGCGGTCGTCTCGGCGGGCGTCGATCCGAAGAAGCTCGGGCCGACCATCGAGGCGGTGCTGGAGGAGCTGGACCGCCTCAAGGACGGCATTCCCGAGGAGGAGATCACCAAGGCCCGCGAGTTCATCAAGGGGCGCCTGCAGCTGCGCATGGAGGATACGCGAGCGGTGGCCTCGTGGCTGGGCGGCCAGGAGCTGCTGCGCAAGGAGATCCTGACCGTCGACGACGTGGTGCGGATCGTGGACGCGGTGGACGCCGAGAGCTTGCAGCGCGTGGCCCGGGACGTGTTCCGCCGCGACCGCATGAACCTGGCCGTGGTCGGTCCGCAGCGCGGGACTGCCCGGCTCGAAGCGCTGCTGAAGTGATCGGCAGTCGGTTGCCGGCTAGCGGCTTGGCGCCGAGGCGCCGGCGGCTAGTTGGCCGCTGCTAGCTGACGGCTGCTGGCGAATGGCTGACTTCAACCCCGACCGTCACCGCGCCCGGACCGACCGCGAGCTGCTGGTGGGGGGCTTCGGGCTGCTCCTGGTCGTGGGCGGCGCCTTCGTCGCCTTCTTCCTGGGGGGCGGCGCGGCGCTGATCGCCGTCGGCGTACTGCTCGGGGCGGGGCTGCTCGCTGGCCTCATCTACCTCATCCTCAACGGCCTGGAGCGTCTCGCGCGCTAGCCCGCCCTCGGCGCCGTGTCCCCGCGTGGCGTGCGGCCCTGCGCGTAGAGGTGGCGCGCGAGCGTGCCCCGCGCTGTCCCAGCGCGGGAGCCGTTCTCCCTTGGAGCGTGAAGCTCTTAGCCGATCATGTCGGTAGGAGTCGCGCCGCGGCGGGGAGACAGGGCCCTGCGACCCGTCGCGCCGTGATGTTGACGGTAGCGAGTTGCGTGGGTATAGTGGGGTACGAACGGTTCCGGCCGGCGGTGAGGTCCGTGGTCCGCTCCGGCCGCGCGCACGAACGACGCTCACCGCTGGGGAGAACGATGGCTGCCGTGCCGGCCCGGTTCCGCTTGCCCCATCCTCGTCGCGCCTCCGCGCGCGTCCCGCCCTATACCCCCCTGCAAGTCTTCTTTCTCACACGCCTGGCTCATCTAGTCGCCCTGTGCTACCATGCGCGGCACGAGTCGGCCGCGGAGGCACACGGGGAGCTGCTCCGGCATGCGCTTCGCTCGACCATCGACGACTGCTTCGAGGCAGGCTTGGCGCCCGAGCTATTGACCCTGCTCGCCGAGGAAGCGCCGCAGGCGTGAGCCTATAGCCCCGTGCTCGTCGCGCTGGTCGCCGGGGTGGCCGCCGTGCTGGGCGAGCGGGCGGGCTATCAGGCATTATCGCCGGGGCCACGCGCCTGCCGATCTGGCTGTTCTGGATTACGTGCTTCCTCGGCAAGACGATCTGCTCCTGGCTGCTCGCCCTCGCCGGCGAAGCCTGGCTGCCCCAGTAGCGCTGCCGGCGGCGCGGGCAGCGCGCCGGAGCTTCGCTGCCCGCGCCCCTGGGTGCATCGATTGCCCCGTGACGGCGCTAGCGGCCCGCCGCCGGCGTCGCGGTCCGCGTTGGCGTGGCCGTGCGGGTCGGCGTGGGCGTGGGCGTTGGCGTGGCGATCCGCACCGGCGTCTCCGTCCGCGGCGCCTCCGTGGGTGGCGGCGGCGCGGTGGGAGCGGGCGCCTGGGTGGGGGCGGGCGAAGCCGTAACCTGCACTACCCGCGGGGGCTGGGTCGGCTGGGGCGGCTGCGTGACCTCGACGACCTGCGTCGGGGCGGGCGCGGCGGTTTCGCGCACGACGGTAACGACCGGGGTGGGCGTAGGCTGGGTCGAGGCGCTCTGGAGCATTGGGCGGAGCAGGAGAAACAGGACGATCAAGGCGACGAGCACGGAGCCCAGAATAGCCATCAGGCGGGTGTTGGAGCCCTGGTCGCCACGCTCCTCCGGGGGCTCCCCGGGGGGCGGCGGCGGGGGAGGTGGGGCCGCCGGGGGCACTTGAGCCATGGGGCGTTCTCCTTGCGCGCAAGCCTGTACGCACGTTGTGGTGGCCGCTCGCCAAAGCGCAAGAAGCATGCCGTAGGTCGCCAGCGCCCGCGGGCTATAGGCGCTGGCTCAATTCCGCCAGCGCCGCCTGGTAGGCCGCGAGCGTGCCGGCGGTGAACAGGACGAACCGCACGTCGGTGAGGCCGGTAGGGCCATGCAGATGGTCGAGCACCGTGCGGAGCGCCACCCGTGCGGCCGGGGCTTCCGGGTAGCCGTAAGCCCCGGTGCTGATCGACGGGAAGGCGATCGTCCGCATGCCGTGGGCTTCCGCCAGCGTCAGCGCCGCGCGGTAGGCGCGCGCTAGCACCGCGGCCTCGCCCGCCCCACCGCCCTGCCAGACGGGGCCCACCGCGTGAATCACGTAGCAGGCGTTCAGCCGGCCGGCGCCGGTGATTCGTGCCTCGCCCGCGGGGCAGCCGCCGAGCCGCGCGCACTCGGCCAGCAGCGACGGACCGGCGGCGCGGTGGATGGCGCCGTCGACCCCGCCGCCGCCGCGCAGCCACTGGTTGGCCGCGTTCACAATGGCGTCCGCCGTCACCGCGGTGATGTCCCCCTGCTCCAGGCGGAGCCGCGCACCGCCCACCGAAAGGCTATCCATCGGGCCTCCCCAATGCGCGCCGCGCGCCGAAGGCGCGGCGGCTGTGCTGCGTATAGATTTGCGGTGGTTCGCGTCAACGGCGGGCGGCGCGCCGGCCCGGCCGCCCGCCGGCGCCGGGCCGGCGCGGCTCGCCAGCCTGGCTGACCGCTCCGCCAGGCCGCATCCTGCTACAGAGAGTATGTCTGGTTCGCCCTGGCCAGGCGTCGGTTAGCGGCGATCGCCCGATTGCTGAAAAATCGGTCGGCTCCGTAGAATACGCGACCGGCACCGCGCGGCCCGCAGGGGCGCGGCGGGCCGCCGCGGGGCTGCTGGGGATGGCGGACAGGCCGCGGCCTTTCGGCCGGCGTTAGGTTCGGAGCCCGCCGACGCCGTGTCGCGGTATCGCCGCCTGGGCACGGGACTTGCACCGCTCGGTCCTTGCGGGCCGACCCCGCGCCCGCGCTCCGGCCGGCAATCCGCGTGTGGGACGGATCATGGCGCAGCGCGCCCCGCTCGACGTGCTCGTCATCGAGGACGAGCAGGACGTCGCCGAGCTGCTGGCCGACCTGCTCAGCGACGAGGGGTACCGGGTAGCGACGGTCGGGGATGGGCCGCGCGGCCTTGAGTACGTGGCGCGCTACCGCCCGCGCGTCGTCCTCTGCGACGTGATGCTGCCCGGCCTCTCGGGCGTGGAAGTACTCAGCCGGCTGGAAACCGCCGACGACTACCGGCCCGTGGTGATCCTCATGAGCGCCGCGGCGCCGCCCTCCGCCCGGCCACAGGACGTGCCGTTTATCAGCAAGCCGTTCAATCTCGAGGAGCTGCTGGCCTCGGTCCGGGCCGCGCTTCAGGGCCCCGACACTGGGCCTGCCGCGACCTGAGACGACGCGTCCGCGGGGCGGTGGGCGAGGACGAACTCCTCGACGGCGTCGAGCACGGCATCCGCCTCACAGTCCACCAGCATCTCGTGGCCCGAGCGCTCGAACCAGCGTAGCGCCTTCTCGGCGCAGCCCAGGCGCGCGTAGATGCGCGTGGCGCTGGCGGGGTGGATCACCCGATCCGCGCGGGAATGCACGACGAGCGTCGGGACGCGCACTTGCGGCAGGCGCGGCTCCAGCCAGCGGGCGTAGGCTACCAGCGACAGGAACGCCGCGGTGGGCAAGCGGGTGTACCCCTGGGCCAGGCGGGCGCGCGTCGCGGCACTGTAGCCGCGCGCTGGCACGCTCAGGTAGCGGCGGAACGGCGCCACGAACGGCACGAGCGGCGCCAGGGGATGCGCCTGGCGGAGAGCCGGCGCAATCGCGACAACGGCCCGCAGCCGCTCGGGCCGCGCCAGGGCGAGGTGCAGCGCGACGAGCCCACCCATCGACAGCCCGACGACGGCCGCCTCGGCGCATTGCCCGAGCAGATCGTCGAGCGCGGCGGCCGCGTCGGCGTACCAGTCGTGCCAGGTGACGCCCTGCAAGTCCTCGGGCCGGGTACCGTGGCCACGCAGCCAGGGCACGGCAGTGGGGATAGCGTGGTGCGCCAGGCGGTCGGCGACGGGCGTCACCGAAGCGAGGCTGGAGGTGAGCCCGTGCAGCACGAGCACACCATACGGCGCGGCGAGAGTGGGCTCGGCCATGCCCTTACCTTACCACGGGGCGTGCCAGCATCGTGCCGGCCCGGCGGGCTGCTCATGGCGGGAGCGCGCCCTGCGATCGGCCGGGCACGGTCACACGGATAGTCCACAGCGGGCACGCCCCGTGCTCCGGGGGATGCCGCTCCCTGGAACTTTGCCCACGCCGGGCGGCTATACTGTGTTGCCTTCGTGACGTTGGTAGCGCGCGCCGGAGAGAGCCGCGATGTCGACCGGCCTGACGGTCCCGTCCGCCCTGGCACCTTCCACGCCTGTCGATGAAGGGCTGCTCACGCTCGTGCTCCGTGCCGCTGGCGCCAGCGACGGCACTGCCGCGGTACGAGCGCTGCTCCGGCTGGCGAGGGAAGGCGACGCCAGCGCCCGGCGGATCTTGCTCGCGCTCGCGCAGCAGGCGGCGCGGGAGGCCGGCGAGCGAGAGGGCTTGTCGGAGACGGAGGCTGCCCTCGTCGCGGGACATGTCCTACGCGCGCTCGGGCGCGAGCTGCGCGGTGGCGCGGAGACGGCAGGCACGGCGCGCGAGTGGCTGTTCGCGCTAGCGGCGGCTGGCGCACGGGCGCACGCAGCAGGGTGAGCCGACGCGACGCTGCCGCGGCCGTCGCCGTGCTCGGTACGGCGTGTCACTGCCATCCACTGCGCCGCCCGCCGGCGCGACTGCCCGAGCCCGCGACTGCCTAGCCGTCCGCTTTGCGCCAGGCTCCGCTCGCCCGCCCCACGCACTAGCGCCCACCACGCCCCCAGCCCGGGAAGCGCGGCGCCAGGCGCGCGAGGTGGCGCCGCGCCGAGCCGCCCGGGCAAATGTGCTACGCTTTCGTACAGGGTAGGCGCCTGAGAGGCGCCACGGCAGCAGGCCAGGTGGGACGAGGCGACGTGGGAGCGATGGCAGCGGCGAGCAAGCCGGCGGGGCGCGACGCGGTGGCCTACGCTCGCCGCGCCGCGAGTGGTAGAGTCGCCGCGTGAGACGAGCGGGCGCGGCCCGAACAGCCTGGCGGCGCGTGCTCCTAAAGGCACTGGCGCTGCCGCTGGGCCGCCCGCGCGGGGCGACCGGCCGCTCGCGGGCGGCGGTTGGCGCCGTCCGGTCGCTCCCGGGCGCCGGGCCGGGGCCGGCGGGACACGCACGGAGCGCGCGGCGGTCGCGCGTTCTCGTGATCCGCCCCGACCATCTGGGAGACTTGCTGCTGACAACGCCCGCGCTGGGCCTCCTGCGCGCGGCGCTGCCCGACGGCAGGATCACCGCCCTCGTCGGGCCCTGGGCGCGGCCCGCGCTCGCCGGGCGGCCGGAAATCGACACGGTCCGCACCTGCGCGTTCCCCGGCTTCACCCGCCAGCCGCCCGGCCAGCCGTGGGCGCCGTACTGGCAGCTTATTACCGAGGCCCGTCGGCTGCGCCGTGACCGTTACGACATCGCGCTCGTGCTGCGCGCTGACCACTGGTGGGGCGCGGCGCTGGCAGCCTACGCGGGCATCCCATTGCGGCTGGGCTACGGCGTGGCCGAGAGCCGCGCCTTTCTCACCCACGCGCTGCCGCCCGACCTCGCGCAGCACAGCGTTACGGAGAACTGGCGGGCGGTCGTCGCGCTCCTCGGCGTGCTGGGCGTCCCGCAGCCAGCTAGCGGCCCCGAGCCGGTGGTCGCTGCGCCGTCGCCAGCGGGGCAGGCAGCCGCCGCGCGCTTCCTGCGGGAGCGCGGCGTCCCGGCGGAGACGCCACTGGTCGCGATTCATCCCGGTACGGGCGCTTCCGTCAAGCTGTGGCCGGCTGCTTACTGGAGCGCGGTGGCCGACGCGCTGGGGCGCCGGCTGGGGGCCCGGATCATCCTCACGGGTAGCCGGGCCGAGCGTGACCTGGTCGCCGCGGTGCGGGCTGGCATGCAGACCGACGCGGTGGATGCGACGGGGGCGCTGGACTGGGACGGCCTGGCGGGCCTGTTCGCGCGCTGCACGCTTGTGCTCGGCGTGGACAGTGGGCCGCTCCACCTGGCCGCGGCGGTCGGCGTCCCGAGTGTCCACGTGTTCGGCCCAACTGCTCCCGCGCGCTTCGGCCCTCGCGGGCGGGGCGCCCACGAGATCGTGCGGTCGGCGTTGCCGTGCAGTCCGTGCGGCAACCTGCTCGCGCCGCCGTGCGGCGCCCGCACCGAGCCGGCGTGTATGCGCGCAATCCACCCCATGGCGGTGATCGACGCCGCACTGGCCGTGCTCGGCGCGCCGATAGCCGGACCGGCGCCCACCGCGGCCGCCGGCGCGCTAGCGGCGCGCACCCCGCTGGCGGTGTCTCGCGCGGCTGGTACAGTGAGCAGCCAGCGATGAGCGGCGGGCTATGGGCGCACGCGCGGCGCGCGGCCGATGCGGCGGCCTGGGGCGTGTTCGGCGGGCTGGGCCTGGCGACGCGCCTGGCCGGCGGCCGCGTCGCGCCACCGGAGCCGGCGCGGGTGCGGCGGATCCTCGTGATTCGCCTGGACCTGCTGGGCGATCTGGTGTTCGCTGCGCCGGCCCTCGCCGCCCTCCGCGCGGCCTACCCAGCCGCCGAGCTGACCCTGCTCACGTTGCCCTACACGCGGCCGCTGGCGACGCTGATCCCCGGCGTCGACCGGACGCTAGCGCTCGACGTGAACCGCTACCGCCGGCCGGCCGGCTGGCGGCACCTGGGCGAGGTGCTGGCGCTCGTGCGGCAGTTGCGGACGGCGCGCTTCGATCTGTGTCTGGCGCTGCACGGCCGGCCCGCCGGGGCGCTGGCCTTGCTCAGCGGCGCGCGCTACCGCGTCGGCTATGCGGCGCATGCCTACCCGTTTGCGTTCAACCTCCCGGCGCCTGGCCGCCGCTACGAGCGGCGGCAGCACGAAGTCGAGTACTGTCTCGACCTGGCCCGCCGCGTCGGAGCCAACGGGCCGCCGGTCCCACGGCTGACGGCGCCGGCCACGGACTACCGGGTCCCTGGGCTCGCGCCCGGCGAACGGTATCTGGTTCTCCATCCGGGGGCGTCGAACGGCAGCGCCAAGCGGTGGCCGGCGACGGCCTGGGGGCAACTGGCGCACGCCGCCGCGCGCGAGCTTGGGCTGCGCGTGGTGCTGTCGGGCGGAGCGGGAGAGCGGGCGCTCGTCGCGGCGGTGGCGGCGGGCGCGCGGGCGAGTGCGGTCCCGCTGGTGGGCACGTCGCTGCTCGAGCTGGCGGCGCTCCTGGCAGGTGCCGAGGCAGTGGTGAGTGGCGATACCGGCCCGCTGCACGTAGCGGCGGCGCTGGGACGGCCGGTGCTGGGCATCTACGGCCCGACCGATCCCGTGCAGACGGGACCGCTGGGCGCGCGGGCCGCGGTGGTGCGACGCCCAGTGCCCTGCGGTCCGTGCTACGATCTGCGGGCGCCCGCGGAGTGCAAGCTGCCGGACGGGGCCCACGTCTGCATGCGCGAGCTGCAGCCGGATACCGTCCTGGCAGCCCTGCTGGACTTGCTTCGGCCCGCGGATGGTACCCGGCTCTCGTTGGCGCGACCCGCGAGCAAAGGTGGGGGCTGAGGATGAGCCGTCCGCGGGCGCGCGCTGGCAGACGAGCCGCTTCACGTGAAGCGCGAGCCACGTCACGCTTGGCAGGTGCCGGCACAGGGCATCCTGGAGTGTTCCACGTGAAACACTGCTCAGCGACGGCTGGTGGGCAGCAACTCCAGCGCCCGGCCCCGGCGGAGCGGCCGTGACCGAGGAAGGGCCGGTCGTCGTTCCGTGCGCCGCCGACCCGCAGGTCGAGACCGCGCTCCGCTGTGGTCGGTGCAACACGCCCATCTGCCCGCGCTGCCTGGTCATGACCCCTGTCGGGGCGCGCTGCCGTGCCTGCGCTCGCGTGCGGAAGAGCCCCGTCTACGACGTTCCGGTCCTCTACTACCTGCGCGCCGCTGCCGCAGGGCTGGTCGTCGCGGCCGTCGGCACCTATGTGCTGGCCTTCGTGCCGTTCTTCCAGCTCTTCGGCCTGCTGCTGCTCGGCGCCGTAGTGGGCGAGGCCGTTACCATGGCGGCGAACCGCAAGCGAGGCGCCGGCCTGGCCGCCGTCGCCGTCGTGACGCTCTTCCTTGGCGCGCTCATCGTGCCGGGGCTCGCCGCCCTGGCCGGCCTCCCCGCGCCGATCCCGCTGGACCTGCGCTTGGCCGCCGCGCTGCGGCTGGCCCTGGGCCAGCTGCTCAGCCCGCGGGGCCTCTTCCTCGCGCTCGGCGCGGTGATCGCCGCTAGCCGCGTGCGGTAGGCGGCTGCTCTAGGCCAATTGCTTCAGCGAGGAGGGGACCAGGCGTGAGACAGGACGCGACGGCCCGCGCCAGCGATGCGGCTCGCGGCTAGCCAGCGGCCTCGCGCCCGCCAACCGGGGCGGCGGTTGCCTCGTCGCGAGCCCCGCGCCCTTTGGTGCGCGCGAGCCGCCAGCAACGAGTGCGCGACTTCATGCAGCGGTCCTGCTCGGCGAGATCCACCGGGGGGGTGTTCTGGAGGCAGATAATCTGGTACAGCAAGACATTCCCGTCGACGCCTTCCTCGTCGTCGACGGCCCAGCGCTCGCGATAGTAGGGGCAGGCCTGGCGGTACCGACGCCAGTCCGGATGGTCGCGAATGATCGTGGAGCCTCCGCGCTGGATTTGGCGAATTCTACCACACGGTTCCGGACCCTACAACGCGAATTCGCCCGCTTTCGCGCGGTGGGCAGACCGCGCGGCACTCACCGCGGCGTCGGATCCGCGTTGAGCTGGCGGGCGATGAAGTCGCGGATGAGCGCGTGGGCGCGGTCGGTCTCGGAACCCGCCTGGCGCGTGAACAGGTGGGGCTGGTCCGGGAACAGGGCCACGTCCACCTGGCCGCCGGCCGCGCGGTAGGCGGCCGCGAACCGCTGCTGGAGCGCGGGCGTTACGTTCGCGTCGATCGTGCCCTGGACGACGAGGGCGGGCGGCAGCTCGACCGCCTCGCCGCGCTCCAGAATCGTGGTGGGGTTGCCCTCCCACACGGTCTCCCACGGTCGGAAGAACGTGCGCGTCGACGCCACGATGTCGTCGCGTCCCGTCGCTTGCGCGAAGATGAAGCGTCCCAGCGGGTCCAGGATCGGCCAGACGAGCACCAGATAGGCTAGCGTGGCCTCCGTCGCGGGCGCCTCGGGCAGCGGGACGGCGGCGTAGCGCGGGTCGTGCGGCCGCATGGCGACGAGCGTGATCAGGTGGCCGCCGCTCGAGCTGCCCAGCCCGCCGAGCCGCTCGGGCACCGCGTTCAGCTCGCCCGCGTGCGCCTTGAGCCACCGCGCGGCATAGTGGACGTCCGCCACGGCCACGGGGTACGGGTGCTCGGCACTACCGTTGTGAAAGTCGGGCGCGAACACGACGAGCCCGCTCGCGGCGAGCGCGTGGCCATCCTCGGCCGTGGCCAGGCGGTCGCCGCGCACCCACTGTCCCCCGTGAACGTACAGCAGTCCCGGGAACGGCCCCGCGCCCTCCGGCTGGTAGACGCGGGCCTGGAACGCCTCTGCACCGTCGCGACGGTACGCCACGTCGAACGTGCGCACCCCGTAGCGCGGCGTCGGATCGTACGCCACGCCCCCGGCAGAGCCCTGCTCAATCATCGCTCACCCCCGCGCCGCGGCCTCGGCCCCTGCCAGTCCTTTGCTGCGGCAAGCGCGCCCATGATGGCACAGGCCCGGAGCCGCTGTCAAACGGGCCAAACGGCGGCAGGCGGGCCGCTATCGTGGGTCGGCGGACCGCGGGGCGACCAGGCGGCGGCGCCGCGCCAGGCATGGAAATTGAATTACCCAGTCGAGTGATATACTGGCACGGCGCGGAGGGGAAATGCAGCGAACGCTTATCATCGTCAAACCCGATGCCGTGCAGCGCGGTCTGATCGGCGGCGTGCTCAGCCGGCTGGAAGCGCGAGGGCTCAAGCTCGTCGGCCTGAAGCTCATCGCCGTGGACGAGGCGCTCGCGCGCCGCCACTACGGCGTCCACGAGGGCAAGCCGTTCTTCCCGGGCCTCATCCAGTACATCACGTCCTCGCCAGTGGTCGTCGGCGTGTTCGAGGGGCCGGAGGCCGTCGCCGTGGTGCGGGCGACCGTGGGGGCGACCAACCCCGTGGCGGCCGCGCCCGGCACGATTCGCGGCGACTGGGCACTGGAGATCGGCCGCAATCTGATCCACGCGTCTGACTCGCCCGAGACGGCCGCCACGGAGGTTGCTCTCTTCTTCCGTCCCGAGGAGCTCGTGACCTACGAGCGCGCGACCGACCGCTGGATCCTCGAATAGGGTGACTGCACGGAAGGGCGCCATGGGTATTCGCGACGACCGGCCGACCATCCTCATTGCCGACGACGATCCGGAGATCGTCAGCCTGCTCATCGACGTGCTGGAGCAGGATGGCTATCGGCTCTACGTTGCCCAGGATGCCGCGGGCGCAGTCAGCCTCGCGCTGACGCACGAGCCGGACCTGATGTTGCTCGACGTCGTCATGCCGGACGGCGGCGGCTACAAGATCTACGAGGAGGTGCGGGCGCGCGCGCCCGAGCGTGAGCACGCGGCCATCTTCCTCACCGGCGTCGATCAGCCCGAGCGGATCCAGCAGGCCTTCGCGCTGGGCGCCGTTGACTACATCACCAAGCCGTTCAGCACCGCGCTCCTACGGACACGTGTCCGCACCTGGCTCGTCCGCCTGGGGCGGGTGGGCGGCGGCGACAGCGTGGCGGTGGTCCCGACCGAGCCCGCTCCTTAACTGGCGCCGCCCATGCGCCGCGACGTGCTCCGCGGACGCGGCCCGCGGTCGCCCTCCGCGCGGCCGTTTCTCGCCGCTGGCACGGCCCCTGCCCACTAGCTCTCCGGATGCGCGTCCGGCGCGCAAAAGGAGATGCCGAATGGCCGTCAACACCTGCGCTCACTGTGGCAGCCCCATCGTCGATCCCACGACCCAGGTCGTGGCGGGTGACAAGACGTACTGCTGCCCCAACTGCTCTGAGGCCATGCAGCAGATCGGGATGGGCTCCGACCCGCACGCGCCGGACCACCCGGGCGACCTGCGCTGCGCCCACTGCAACGCGCCGATCGTCGACGAGATGACGATGGTGTCGCGCGGGGACCAGGCATTCTGCTGCAACAACTGCGCGGCCGCCATGGCGGCGCACTTGCCCGCCCACTGACACCACGCGCCGCCCGCGGGGCGATCCACCGCGCCGGGTCGAGCGTCTCGGACCTCAAGGCGCCTCTCCAGCGCTGACGTCGGCGCCCCGCCCGCGCGCTCCCGCACGGTCGGCAGCAGCTTAGCGCAGCGCCGTCGCGGGACGCGAGCCCAACGGGCGGCGCCCCCGCGCGGACACGCCGCCGCACGCCCAGCACGCCGCTCGCCCGGTTGACAACGCGGCGCCGCGCTGCCATGGTAAAGGCGGCGCGAGATCGCCGCGACTACGGAGCACGCGAGGAGAGCCATGCGATCTGGGTACGTCGGTCGGCGGCTCGTGCCCCTCCTGGCCGGGATGCTGCTGGCGGCTTGCAGCGGCGCAGCGTCCTCCGGTGGTGCGCCGGCGCCGACTGCGCCAGCCGGCACGTCGAACGCGGCGAGCGCCAGCGCGGCCAGCAGCGCGATCGCCACGGCGCCAGCGCCCCGGCAGCACCTGCGCATCTCGTACGGCGCGACGGTCGGCGTTCACGTGCCGATCGTCGCCGCGAACCGGCTGGGCGAGTGGGAGCAGGAGGGGCTGGACGTCGACGTCCAACGCATCGCCACGGCCTCCTCGATCAGCGCCCTGCTCGCTGGCGAGCTGGACCTCGTGCAGGTGTCCGCGCCGGCGCTCGTCTCGGCGAATGTAGCCGGCGCCGACCTGGTGTTCGTCGCGGGTGCGCTCGACCGCTTCATTATTGGCATGTGGGCGATGCCCGACATTCGCTCAGCCGATGACCTGCGCGGCAAGGCGGTGGGCTCGGACCGCCCGGGCACTCCCGTCGCTTACGCCACGGGCCTGGCGCTAAGCCGCTTAGGCCTCACACTGAACGACGTGCAAGTGTTACCCGTTGGCAGCGAGGGTATGGTGCCCGGCATGGAGTCCGGGCAGCTTCAGACCGGCTCGATGACCCTGCCGGACAGCCTAGTCGCGCGCCGCTTCGGGGCGCACCTGCTCGTGCCGCTATACGATCAGCCGTATCAGAACATCGGCCTGATCATGCGGCGCGGCGATATGGACCGGCTCGCGCCGGCCTTGCCGGGCCTCCTGCGTGTCTATCGGCACGCGATCGAGCGGTACTTACAGGACCCGCGGTGGGGCAAAGAGGCGCTGGCGGCCCTGCTCGACAGCGCCGACGACGAGCTGCTGCAGGAGACGTACGACTTCTTCGCCAAGACGGTGCCGTTCACTCCGAGCCTGCGCGTCTCGCGTGAGGGCCTGCAAGCGGTAGTCGACTCGCTCAAGGACACGCTCCCCGGCGCCGCCGCGGCGAACGTGGACAGCTTCTACGACCATCGCTTCGTGGACCAGCTAGATCGCGAGCGCTAAGGCGCCGCCGCTGGGCCGCGCGAGGGCGGCCTGCCGGATCAGCTATCATTAAGCAGCGGCGTCGCGGGGCGCGGCCGCCCAGGCCCCGTAGCTCAGGCGGATAGAGCAGCGGTTTCCTAAACCGCGTGTCGGGCGTTCGAGTCGCCCCGGGGCTACCATCTAGAAACGTCCTATGCAAGCCGAAACAGCGAGAAACGCACTCAGAGGTGTTCTCGCTGTTTCGGCGATTTTGACAACATTTTGACAACATGCACTCCGTTTTCCGACCGCCTGACGAGTGGATCTGCACACCGCAAGGAACCACCCGTGGAGGGGCCAGTGACAGACGAGACGCCGGCCGAGGACCAGCCGATCGTAGCCATCTCGCAGCTATGCTGGCAGCATGGAGGCTCGGGACGCGGGAAGCGCGCGACGTCCAGCACATCCCGGTGTACCGTGTACGGGGTCGACGCGAACAGCGTTGAGCGCGTCTACGTCGAACACGAGACCGACGAAGAGCACCAGGCGTGGATGGCCAGCGATCCCCTCTGGCGCGAGGCGCAACGCGCCCTGTTCGACCGGCTGCTCAGCAATCCAGCGACTCGTGACATGGTGCTGCTGATCAACATTCAGGGCGCACTGGAGAAAGGCGACGACCAGACAGCCATCGACTTGGCGAAGCACCTGTCGCCGGAGAGGCTGAGCAAGCTGCTCGGGCGAGACGCTGAATAACGCCCTAACCTCAGGATCTCACTCTCCGAAGTATGCCCGCCCCACCGCCTGCGCCGCCAGGCGCGTCGCCTCGTCGCTCGCCCGCGCATAGTGCTTCGCCGCGACGTCGGGCTGGCTGTGTCCCAGCATCCTCGCGGCCGCCAGCAGGTCCTTCGTCTCGTCGTGGGCGATGCTCGACGCCGTGCGCCGCATCCCGTGCAGCCCTGTCCGAGTCAATCCCGCCTGGTCGATCAGCTGCGTCAGCCGGCGGTAAACGTTGCGGGGATACAGCGGCTTTCCCTGCGGCGTACTGAACACCAGCTCGCCGCCGTCGCCCGCGCCGACCCACCGCGGCCCCGCGGCCAGTCGCTGCGCGAGCTGCTTCTTGCGGTGCTCGCTCAGGAGCTGGACCACCCGCGGGTGCAGCTCGATGTCGCGCCGACCACTGGGCGTCTTCGTCTTGTTGCCGAACTGGAGCTTGCCTTTGATCTCCACGAGCTTCTGGCGCACGTGCAGCACGCCGGCGTCCAGGTCGAGGTCCTGCCAGCGCAGGCCCAGCACCTCGCTGCGGCGCAGGCCAGTGGTCAGCGTCAGCACGTACAGCACGCCGTAGCGCTCGCCTTCCAGCAGCGCTAGAAACCTCTTCGCCTCGTCGGGAGTCCACTGGGGCTGAGGCTGCGCGTCGATCTTCGGCGGCTCGATCTCCGCACAGGGATTGCGCGCTATCAGCTTCAAGCGCTTGGCCTGCTTCAGCGCCTCGTTCAGCACCACCAGCGTGTTGCGCACGCTCCGCGCCGACAGCGGCTTGCCCGCCGCGCCCCCCGCCGTGCGCAGCTTGTAGAGGAACTCCTCGATATGTCGCTCCGACAGCCGTTGCAGCGACATCCCGCCGAGCGCGGGAATGATGCGAGGCTCTGGCGGCGCCCGGAACACGGTCACGGTCACATCGTTGCAGCGACACCCCGCCGAGCGCGGGAATGATACGCGTGCGGATGATGCTCTCGTAGCCAGCGGCAGTCGTCGGCTCCAGCCCGTTCTTGACGCGATGCTTCTCTAGCCACTCGGTGAGATAGTCGCCCAGCGTGAGCCTGTTGCTCGTGACCGCCTCGCCTTTTTTGATGTCGGCCTTGCGCTCCGCTCGTGCCTCCTCCGCGGCTCGCTTCGTCGGCGCGCTTCGCCATTCTGGCTTCAGTGTGCCGTCTGGCCCGGGCACGTACACGATATACCGCCAGTACTCATGCATCTTGCCGCTCTTGTCGGTATAGGTGCGCCGATAGACCCCGGTGACCTGCCGCTCTTGCCCCTTCCGTGGCCGTGGCATCCTGGCCTCCTCGCTCCGCGCCCCTATCTCAGCCGCCCGCCGCCGCGGCCGGGTAACGCTGCTCCCACGCCTCGCTCAGCATGCGCTCCAGAGCTTGCCGCGGCACCACGTACCTACGACCGATCCTCACCACCGGCAACTCACCGCGCTTTACCGCATCATAGGCCGTGCTGCGACTGATCCCCAGATACTGCGCCGCCTCCTCGACAGTGACCGTTTGCCGCTCCACGTTCGGCCTCCTGCGCCTGTCGTGTCGTGTCCCGTTCCCTACGGACAGATCAGGGCCGCCAGCTCCGGGTAGCGCGCGCGCCACAGCCGCACGCGATCCCAGCACCACGCCTGCGAACGGTCCCACCATTCCGCCACTTCCCACGCCTCGACCCCACGATCCTCGAGTACGCCGCGTGCTCCGTCCCGAAAGACCCTGGCGTCGTCGACGAGAAACTCCAGCGCGAGCCGGCGGCCCCGCTCCTCTTGCCGCAGGGCGTTGATCCGCTCCAAGCCGCGCGGCCGCCCCGGGTACACCGCCCCCAGCACGTGGTGCGCCCACTCCCGCACCAGCAGCTCGTCTCGGCCCGGCTCGGTCAGTTCGTCCCAGTAGTCCCGATCGATCACGATGATGCCCGGCGGCTCGTACCAGCTCGGTACCGGCAGCCCCCGCTCCCACTCCACCTGTATCGGTCGCTCCATCACGCCTGGCTCCTCCGCTTCAGCTCGCGCTGCATGCGCAGCAGAAACAGGCTCTCCTCGTCCTCCCCGGACGGCACCCCGGCACTCGCGGCCATCGGCTGGCGGGCTGCCGCATACGAGGCGCGCACCCGCTCGCCCCAGTGCATTGCCCGCTCCAGCTCAGCGCGGATCATGGTCTCCCCGCGCTCTCGTGCTCCCGCGGACCATTCCCCCGGCGGGAACAGCTCGGCCATCAAGCCCGTTACGATCATGCCGGGCATCACGGTGGCCACCAGCTCCATCGCGCGCTCGACATCGTGCCGCGGCCGGGCGGGCTCGATCTCGTGCACCACCTCCAGCGTCTCGGGGTCCAGTCCCAGCGCCTCCGCAAGCCGGCGCACCCGCCCCGCGCCCGCGCGGTCCCCCCGCTCTAGGCGTGAGATGTCCGAGTAGTACACCCCGCTCCGCCGCCCCAGCTCCCGCTGCGACAGCCCCAACTCGCGCCGCCGCGCCGCCAGCCGTGCCCCGACATCCTCCTGCATGGCGCACCTCCGTCTTGGTGCCCATTCTACACCAACAACGATCGTTAGCGATGTTGACGAGACGCCGGCGCGGTGTTATCGTAGGTTATACCAACCAACTTGTTGTTAGCAACAGAAGGAGAGACGATGGTCGAGCCCACGGTTCGCATCGCCACGTTCGTCACGCCCCAGCAGCGCGAGGCCCTCCGCCTGCTCGCCGAGCGTGAGCAGACCACGATGGCCGAGCTGCTCCGCCGCTGGATCCGCGAGGCGATCAAGCAGTTGCAGGCGGCGTGAGGCATCCCGATGGTCTGGATCGAGAGCCACCAGGAGCTGCGCGACCACCCGAAGACCACGCGCCTCGCCCGCGCGCTCGGCATCTCGCGCGCCGCGGCGATCGGCCACCTGCACCTGTTCTGGTGGTGGGCGCTCACCTACGCCGACGACGGCGATCTCCGCCCCTACAGCGACCAGGACGTCGCCGCCGCCGCCGACTGGCAGGGCGAGCCCGCGCAGCTCGTCGAGGCGCTCACCAGCGCGGGCTTCCTCGACGCGGATCGCCGCATCCACGACTGGCGCGACTACGCGGGCCGTCTCCTGGAGCGACGCGAGCGCGCAGCCGAGCGTGCGCGCACGTCACGCGAACGTGCGCGCAGCGTGCGCGGATGTCCGGCGCTAACCGGTACCGGTACCCTTACCGGAACCGGTACCGTAACCCTACCGGTACCGGAGACCGGGGACCGGCACGCGCCGCTGCGGCGGCGTCCCCTGAGGTTGTGCTAGCGCCACGTCGCCTGCAGCCGGTGCCGAAGCCGTCGCGCGCCCAGGACGTCGTCGACCGACTGGCCGCCGCGGGCCTGCAAGTCACCGCGGCCGCGATGCCGCGGCGATCCGCGATAGCGGCGCCAGCCCGGCCGACATCGCCGACGTCTACCTGGCGCTCGCCCGCTGCGAGTGGGGCGACGACTTCGACCGTGCCCATCTCTCGCTCTACCACGTCATCAACAACCTCGGCGGCTACCTCGCCACGCGCCGCG
Organism: Pseudomonadota bacterium; assembly: GCA_021325365.1. The sequence goes on along the minus strand of JAJPHF010000185.1, from coordinate 11,804 downwards.
CCACGCGGCCCGCCCCGTCCATCGAGCTCGCCCCGCCGGACTGGCAGCCCGACCCGCTCTGGACGCAGCAGCTAGAGCCGCTGCTGCGCGACCAGATGACGCTCGCTAATTTCACCACGTGGTTCGCCGAGGCGACCTACCGCCGCCGCGGCAGCACCCTCGAGGTAGTCGTACCCGCTCGCTTCGTCGCCGAGCACCTCCAGACTCGCATGCGCTCGCTCATCCTGAGGCTCGCCGCGCAGCTCGCCCCCGAGATCAGCGCCGTGCGCGTCATGGCGGCGCCGAAGGCCGCCGCGGCGACGCAGACCGCCTGAAAGGATCTGTCGCCATGCCGAGCATGCTTCTGCCCCGCCGCGGCGCCCACGACGGCTACTACGTCGTCTGTCCACGCCACGGCCCCGTCACGGTCGCCAGCGGCAAGCTGCAGCTCTGTCCCTACTGCGCGCACGCGCGCCCCGTCCCGAAGCGCCGCAAGGCAGAGACCGGCGAGCAGACGCGCTTCGACGAGCCGCAGCGCACGGAGAGCGCCGACGCCCCGCCTCGCGCCCCGCCCGCTTTCCGGACCAGGGCGCCCTGAGAATCGCCATCTCTAGTAGGAGCCATTGTCAACATCGCCGTTGGAGGGAGCGCCCGGATGATCTCGAGCCCAGCAACCTGAACGATGCCTTCCTGCAGGAAGCGCTCGCCGACCTGAGAGCGCAGCCGACGTTCCTGCTGCGCCTGGAGCCGATCGAGGCCTGGATCGTCCTGCACCAGCTGCAGCTCGCCCAGCGCCACCCGCGGACGTGTGGACCGCTCGCCTGGGTCGCGCGCCGGGTCGCCGAGCGGGTCCAAGGGTACGTCGCCCCGCCGGGGACCGTGCGCGCCACTATCGCAGCCCGCGGCTGGGAGCCCTCCGCGGATGCCACGTCGTCGGCAGCCAACTTCCTCGACGCTCTGCATCGCCTCGTGGACCGCGCGCCCTCCGCGAATCGCGCGCTCAGCACGTTGGCCCAGCGCGACGAGGCGCGCGGGGCGTACTACGAGAACCTCGCCTGAGAGCTCGCCGCGGCGATTGTCGCCGTGGCCCCGAGCGCATACCCGGCCCTCTTGGCGGAGCCGACAGAATGAGCGATTGCAGCAGCGCTCGCCTCGTCCTCGACGATTTCCCGCCCGCTCGCTGGCGCTACAGCCGCACGCGGCCGCCCGCCGACCTGGCGCGCGTGCTCTCGCCGAACGGGCGCCACGACTGGTACACGCGCTGGCTCGCCACGCGCTACGTCCAGGCGCGCGTCTGGCTGGCCGTCCGACATGTCGGCACCTCGTCCGTGCCGCCGCCCGCTCGGCTGCAGCTCACCTACGTCCGCCCCTCGCACCGCGCCCGCGACACCGATAACTGGACGAGCGGCGTCACCAAGGCCGTGATCGACGGGCTGGTCAAGGTGAAGGTCCTCGCCGGCGACGACGCGGCCCAGCTCTACCTGGAGCGCGTGCGCCTCGCCGTCGAGCCCGGCCGATGCTACCTGGTGGTCGAGATCTCGGCCGCCGCGGAGCTGCCAGAAGCTATCTAGAGAGGTAGTCATGCCTTACGCCGAGCACACCGCGGTCCCGGCCGACCGCTCGCGCGCCGAGCTGGAGCGCACGCTTGCCCGCTACGGCGCCGACCAGTTCGGCTACTTCTGGGAGGAGCAGGGCGGCCGCCAGAGCATCGTCATTGGCTTCCGTATGCGCCACCGCATGATCCGCTTCCGCCTCGCCATGCCCGGCCGCGACGATCCTCAGTTCACCACCGTATCGAGCGGCTACCGCCGCCGCGCGCCCCACGTCGCCGAGCAGCGCTGGGAGCAGGCCACCCGCCAGCGCTGGCGCCCTGCTGCTCGTCGTGAAGGCGAAGCTCGAAGCGGTCGAGGCCGGCATCTCCAGCTTCGAGGATGAGTTCCTGAGCGCCACGCTCCTGCCCGACGGCTCCACGGTCGGCGACTGGGCCCGGCCCCAGCTTGAAGCCGCGTATACCCGCGGCCTCATGCCCGGCCGCCTCCTCGCCCTCCCAGAGCCCCGCAGCGGGTGAGGTCGGCCCCGCGGCCACGACCTCCAGCCGCGCACTTGTGCTACCGTATGGAGAGGGCCAGCCCACGCTATCGGCAGAGTAGATGGGAGCACACCGAGCACATGAGCCAGACCCAACGCCTCACGATTCCCCGCCTGACGCCCGAGCAGCAGCAGGAGTGGCTGGCTGCCCTCGAACACGCGAAGCAGCGCCAGGCCGCGATGCTCGCCGAGCGCCAGGGCGAGCTCTGGTCGCCGTCCGCGGAGTTGTTGAACGAGGCGCGCGATGAGCGCTCTCGCCAGCTCTCGTGATCGTCCTTGACGCCTCCGTCGCCGTCAAGCTCATCTTGACCGAGACCTACTCCGCCCAGGTCATCGCCCTTTTGACTAGCACGGCCCAGGCGGGCGAGCCGATCGTCGCGCCCACGCTCCTCCCCTATGAGGTCGCCAACATCTTGCGGCAGCGCATGGTGCGTCAGGGCATGGCACTATCGCTCGCCGACCGGCTCATGGCCGACTTCCTCACCTTCCCTATCGCCCTGCAGACCTCGCCGACGATGCACCAGCGGGCTCTCGCCATTGCCGACATCTACGGCCTGCCGGCAGCCTACGACGCCCACTATATCGCCCTGGCCGAGGAGCTGGGTGCGGACCTCTGGACTGACGACCAGCGGCTGCTGCGCGCGCTCGCCGGCCGCGTACCCTTCGTCCGCTGGATCGGCAGCTACTAGCCTCCACTACCGCCCTGACCGTTGTCCGCGTCGCGCCCGGCCGCTCGGCTACCCTGACTCTGAGCCGAAGGGAGGAGGGCGCCGTGCATGCGCTGCACCCAGCACACCCGCAACGGTCATCACTGCACCCGCAGCGCCCTCAAGGGCCAGGAGCTGTGCGCCAGCCACGCCGGCCGCTGTGGCGCGCGCCCGGGCAACCAGAACGCCCTCAAGCACGGCCGCTACTCCGAGCGCCTGCACCGGCTCTTCCCCGATCTCTCCGTCGCGCAAGCGGAGGAGAGCCTGGCCACGGAGATCGCGCTCACCCGCGAGCTGATCGTCAAGATCCTGACCCCGCCGCCCCCTCGGGCCGGGCACACGGAGGAACCTGACGATCCCGACACGGCAGCCGAGCCCAAGTCCGAGGCGATGGTGCAGCTCCCCGTGGAGGCCTTCAGCCGCCTCATGGACGTGCTGGTGAAGGCGCTTAAGCTCGACCGTACCCTGCGCGGCGAGCAGGCCAACGACCTGGCCACGAAGCTGGCCGCGGCCCTCGAAGCCGTTGGTGCCGAGCTCGGCATTGGAGAGGAGTGACATGCCCCCAGCCCCCGTCCACGGCAGCGCCCTCTGGGTCTGGTACGCGCACCAGGGCGGCGACTGGCTCTCCACGGCCCAGGCCGCCGGCTGCTCGCACGTGCTCGTGAAGGCCGGCGACGGAGGGTACGCCTGGCCCCAATTCACGCCCGCGCTCGTCGACGCGGTCCACGCCGCCGGCCTCCGCTGCCTCGCCTGGACCTACGTCTACCTGGAGGATCCGGCGGCCGAGGTCGCCGTCGGCCTGCAAGCACTCGGCGCCGGCGCCGACGGGCTCGCGCTCGACATCGAGTACGAGGCGATCGGCGAGGATGCCGACGCACGCGCGCTCGTCGATGGCCTGCGCGCTGGCGCCCCCGACGCCTGGCTGGGCTACGCGCCCGACCTGCGCATCGCCTTCGGCAACCGCTGGCCGACCGGCCCCTTCGCGCCCGATCTGGAGCCCTTCCCCTGGGCCTGGCTCGACCAGCTCGACGGCGTCCTGCCGCAGCTCTACTACACCGACTTCGCCCAGCCGCCCGCGCTCACCGTCGCGCTCGCCCAGCGCTGGGCCGACGGCATCGCCGCCCGGGGCGGCCGCGTCCCGCCGTGCTACCCGGTGCTCCCCTGCACCAGTTCCCCGGCCGCCCTCGTCGCGGCACTGGATGCGTGCCGCGCCGCTGGCTACGCGGGCGTCTCGCTCTGGCGCTGGGACTGGGGCAACGCCCCGTCCCTCATCCCACAGCTCGGGGCCGCCGACTGGCCCCCGGAGGACACCATGGCCGATCCGCAGCTCGTCTCGCTCCTCGGCTACCTGCGTGGCGACATCGCCGATGTACTGCAGGCCGCCCTCGACGGCGCGCGCCACCCGGCCGGCCGCACGCCCGCCGACCGCCAGCGCGCCCAGCGCGAGGCGTTCGATAGCCTGCAGGCCGCGCTCGACACCCTCCGCCGCGGCGGGCCGCCCGATGCCAACGGGTAGCCAGCGCCTGCGCGCCGCCCTCCGCCGCTATCGGCGCCCAGCGCCGCCGCGTGCCCCCCGTCGCTGGTGGCCGCAGCTCACTCCCACGCAGACTTCGGGCGCGATCGGCCTGGGCATCACGCTGGTACTCGCCCTCTACGACCAGATCCGCAAGCGGCTGGGCCAGCCGTGAACACGCAACGCGTAGGAGGAGCGTTGCGGCCTGCAACAGAACGCGAGCGCAGCGAGCCTCGATGGAGCGAAGCGAGGCAGGCGCGCGCCCTCGCCCGCGTGCTCGCTAGCGCCCCGCTCTTCTCGCGTGTGGTGCTCTCTCGCACGCTGCCGCCCCTATCAGCTAGAGCCGCTCGGCCCAATCGTGGACAGCGTCCTCCACCACCGCGGCCTCACGTTCACCGTCATGTACGCCCGCCAGATGGGCAAGAATGAGCTCTCCGCGATCCTGGAAGCCTACCTGCTCACGCTCTACCAGCAGCGGGGCGGTAGCCTCGTCAAGGCCGCGCCCACCTTCAAGCCGCAGCTCATCAACTCCATGATGCGCCTCGACGCCCTTCTCCAGAACGGCCCCACGAAGGGCAAGGTGCGTGCGCGCTTCACCTACATTCGCGAGCTGGGCCAGGCACGCATCTTCTTCTTCAGCGGCCAGGACGCCAGCCAGGTGGTCGGCGCCACGGCGTCGCTCTTGCTGGAGATCGATGAGGCGCAGGACTTCAGCGCCGCGAAGTACGCGAAGGACTTCCGCCCGATGAGCGCCACCGGCAACGCCACCACGATCCTCTGGGGCACGAGCTGGGACAGCACCACGCTCCTCGAGCAGACCGCTGCCCACAACCTGGACCTAGAAGCCCAGAACGGCGTCTGCCGCCACTTCGCCTACGACTGGGAGGCCGGCGCCGCCGAGAATCCCCACTACCGCGCCTACGTCGAGGCCGAGCGCAGCCGCCTCGGCGAGAGCCACCCGCTCTTCCAGACCCAGTACGCCCTGCGCCCCGTCGCCGGCACCGGCCGGCTCTTCGGTCCTGCCCACCTCGCGCAGCTCCAGGGCACTCACCCGCGCGAGCGCCAGCCCGCCCCCGGCGCCCTCTACGTGGCCGGCCTCGACTGCGCCGGCGAGGAGGAAGCCGAGCCGATCGCCGGCGGGGAGTTCCAGCCGTTCGCTCGCCGCGACTCCGTCGTCCTCACGCTCGCCCGCCTCACGCTCGCCAGCGCCCTCGACGCGCCGGGCGTCCAGGAGCCGCAGCTGGACTTGGTGGAGCACTACGCCTGGACCGGCCGCAAGCACCGCGAGCTGATTCCCCAGCTCGTGGTCCTGCTCAAGCGCGTCTGGCAGGTACGTCACGTCGTGGTCGACGCCACCGGCGTCGGCGGCGCCGTGGCGAGCTTCATCGTCGGCGCGCTCGGCGAGCAGCGTGTGACGCCGTTCGTCTTCGCCGCCCAGTCCAAGTCCGCGCTCGCCTACGGCCTACTCGCCGCGGTGAACGCCGGCCGTATCCGCCACTTCGCCGCCGACGGGTCCCCCGAGCACGCGGCCTTCTGGCAGCAGGCCCGCGCGGCCCGCTACGCCGTCCGCGCCCACCAGGCGATGACCTTCGACGTGGGCCCCGCCGAGGGCCACGACGACTTCCTCATGGCTCTCGCCCTGGTCGCCGAGGCCGCCCGCGTCACGCCCCTCCGCCGCGCCACCGGCCACCCTCAACCCCGCCGCTAGGCCATAGCATGTATTCAAACCCGTTGATTTTCATTCCTTCCTATTGAATCGTATTGACAATGTTTAACAAATAAGTTAAGCTCAGAGCGAGAGGGAGCGATGGCCCGGCCGCTGTTGCCACCGTTCACCCCGGATGGGGTCCTGCCCCCGGGCGACTACCCGCTCACGCTGGCGGACCTGCGGGCGTCCCATCTGGTCACGGGGCTCGGCGTCGGGTCGCCAACCTGGGACGCAGCCTGGCGTGCCAGGCTAGTAGACCACCTGGAGATACTGGTCTGCCAGCTATGGCAGGTAGGGATCGACCGCATCTTCGTCGATGGCTCGTTCGTGGAGGACAAGGATCATCCGAACGACGTCGATGGCTACTTCGAATGCGATCTGCTCTACCTTGCCTCCGGGCAGCTTGAGCGGGACCTAAACGCGTTAGACCCGCACAAGGTCTGGACCTGGGCGCCAGCGAGCCGCCGGCCCGACCCGAACTCGGCCAAGGCGCAGCTACCGATGTGGCACCACTACCGCGTGGAGCTCTACCCCCACTTCGGCCAGCTGACAGGGATCAAGGACCGGTTCGGGAACGAGCTGCAGTTCCCTGCTGCATTCCGCCTCTCACGCCGTGCCCATCAGCCGAAAGGCATCGTGCAGCTTATCAGGTGGGAGGCTGGCCATGATTAGGAGCGAGGCCGAATACAGGGAGGCGGTCAAGCGAGCTAGGGAGGACCAGGAGTACGCGGCGCAGCAGCGCGCGGCCCTCATCGAGCGGGGGCTCACCCCGGAGCAGGTCGAGCGCGCCATGGAGCCACTGCTCTCCTTCCATATCCAGCTCAACGAGGAGATCGCCTGGTATGAGCGGGTCCGCCGCGGCGACTTCGAGCAGCTCTCACGCCTTACAAGCCTCGGGCAGCTGCTGATCGCGCTGCGCATCGCCACCGGCCTGACGCAGCGCCAGCTCGCCGAGAAGCTCAGCGTCAGCGAGGCGCAGGTCTCCCGCGACGAGCGCAACGAGTATCACGGCATTACTCTCGATCGCGCCCAGCGCATCGTCGACGCTCTCGGGGCAACCCTCACCATCGGCGTCCAGCAGCCTCCCACCCCGCACGACCGACCTGCGCTCGCCAGCGTCGGCTCCTGAGCATCCGTCCGCGTCGCAACGCTCGCGCCCGCTACCCTGTCCTCCAGCGACATGCCGCTCTTGGAGGACAACATGCTCGACTGCCCCGACTGCCGCGCCACCGGTCAGCGCCGCGTCTACGACGCCAAGGCCCCTACGAATCTCCCCGACCTCGCCACCTGCCCCACCTGCGCCGGCACCGGCCAGCTCCCCGACGAGCCCGCCGCCCCGGCCCGTGGCCGCCGCGGCGCGAGCACAGCCGAGCCCGACCCGCCCGACGGCGACGCTCCGCCGCCCGCGCAAGGGTAGCCGGTGGCTCTCCTGCGTTTCCCCGCGCGCCTCGCCCCCTGGCTCGCGCCGAGCCGCTATCAGGCGCTCCGCCAGCAGGACGGCTCCCGCCTGCTCGCCTACCAGCAGCACCTCGCCTTCTACGAAGGCCAGCACTACCTCACGCCGCGCCGCGGCCGCAGCAACCTCGTGGTCAACTACGCGCGCACGATCGTCGACAAGGGCGTCGCCTTCCTCGTCGGCCGCGGCCTGGGCTTCGCCGTCGAGCCGGCCCGTCCCCGCACCACCGGCGCCCGCGGCCTCCCGGTCCTTGCCACGGCGGGCGGCGCCGACGATCCCGACGATGCACGGGCGCAGGCCGCCGAGGCGCTTCTCTACGATGTCGCCGACGGCTGCGACCTCGATGTCGTAGATCTCCAGTGCGCCCTGAACGCCGCGGTGCTCGGCGACGCCGTCTACAAGGTCTTCTGGGACGCCGCCCGCCGTCAGGTCCGCGTCGTCGCCGTGGACCCCGCCGGCTTCTTCGCCACCTGGCGCCCCGACGACGTGATCACCCTGGAGCACGTAGACTGCCTCTACACGCTCACCGCCGATCAGGCCCTCACCCTCTACGGCCTCCCCGCTGACCCGTGCACCGGCGCCGAGGTCGTCGAGTCCTGGACCGCCGCCGAGTACCGCGTCGAGGTCGCCGGCCACGTCGTCCAGAATGGCCCCAACCCCTACGGCGTGATCCCCTTCGTCCACATCGCGAACGAGCCGGTGCCCGGCAGCTTCTGGGGGCGCTCCGACCTCGCCGATGTCGTCGCTCTCAACCGCGAGCTCGACGAGCGCTTCTCCGACCAGGCCGACGTCATCCGCTTCCACGCCGACCCGCCGATCGTCTTCCGCGGCGTCGAGGACCACGACTCGCTCACCGTCGGCCCCGGCACCGTCTGGGACGTCCCCCGCGACGCCGACGTGAAGCTCCTGGAGTGGCAGGGCCAGCCCGCCGCCGTCCAGGATCACATCAACCAGGTCCTCCGCGCCCTCTACGAGACCGCCGAGACCCCGCGCACCGCCTTCGGCGACTCCGGCCGCCTGCTCTCCGGCGTCGCCCTCGAGACCGAGCTGCGCCCCCTCATTCAGAAGACGCTCCGCAAGCGCGTCCGCTGGACCGCCGCCCTGCGCCAGCGCACCCGCCTCATCTGGGCCGTCGCCGAGGCCGTCGGCCTCGTCCCGCCCCAGAGCTACGCCGGCCTGCGCCCCCGCATCATCTGGCCCAGCATGATGCCGACCGACGACGCCTTCGAGGTCCGCAACAACGTCCAGCTCGTCGCCGCCGGCCTGCGCTCCCGCCGCACCGCCATGGACCTGCTCGGCACCGAGAGCCCCGAGGCCGAGCTGCAGCGCGTCCACGCCGAGCTCGCCACCCTCGGCCCCGTCCAGACCCTCTCAGGGATGCCCTCCGATGGCTAGATCGCTCTACGTCAACGTCGTCGCCGACACCTTCGGCAACGCCCTGGGCGGCGCGCAGGTCGCCGTCTACCAGCCCGGCACCACCACGCCCCTCACCCTCTACGCCGACCCCAGCTCCGCCACGACGCTCCCCAACCCGCTCACCACCGACGGCCGCGGCTTCTTCGCCTTCTACCTGGCCGCCGCCCAGCTCGTGGACCTGGCCATCACCGCGGCTGGCTACACGCCCGTCACCCTGAGCAACGTCAGCGTCGCCGTGCCCGCCGACGTGCTCGACGGCGCCATCATCCTGCCCGACACCATCACCGCCCTGGAGATCGCCCCCGCCACCATCACCGACGCCGAGATCGCCGCCGCCAACAAAGACGGCGCCGCCATCACCCCCAGCCTGCGCACCCTCGGCACTGGCGCCCAGCAGGCCTGCGCCGGCAACGACGCGCGCCTCGCCGACAGCCGTCCGCCGACCGGGGGCGCGGGCGGCTCCCTCAGCGGCACCTATCCGAACCCGGGGATCGCCGCCGGCGCCGTGGGCGCCACGCAGCTCGCCTCCAGCGCGGTCACCACGGCGAAGATCGCCACCGGCGGCCAGATCGCCAAAGTGCAGCTCGACTATACAGCCGCCACCGACCTCAACAGCGGCACCGCCGTCTTCGCCAGCACCTGGGTGGACGTCGGCACCGACCAGAGCTTCGCCGTCGACGACGCTGCCAGCCTCGTCGCCATCTACGTCGGTGGCTTCGCCTACGTCCTCCCCTCCGCCACCGACGCCGAGATCGGCGCCCGCATCGTCCTCGACGGCACCGTCACCGTCAGCTTCGCCGGTGGCTTCGCCGGCGCCGGCAAGGGCGGCAACGGCTTCGACGGCGCCGCCCCCGTCCTGCGCACGGGCCTCGCCGTCGGCTCCCACACCGTCAAGGTCCAGGTCATCTCCACCCAGGCCGGCAGCCTCTACTGCCGCGCCACCAGCGGCCTCGAGTCCCTCGTCATCCGCGTCGTCGAGTACAAGCGCTAGGAGGTCGCCGTGCAGGTGATCGTAGACCCCCAGGGCAACGTGCAGGCGCACGGCGAGTTCCCCACGCCCCCGCCCGACCCGCTCCAGGTCGCGCTGCTCGCCGACGCCGAGATCCCCAAACTGTTCCAGCCCGGCGCCAAGCGGCTCGTCGGCGGCGCGCTCCAGGTGACCCCGCCCACGCCGCCCGCCACGCGCCCCAAGAACCTCGCCGAGCTCGCCCAGGACCTGCAGACTGCCCAGGCCGCGCTCGGCACCGCCCAGAGCGCCTACGCCGCCGCGGGCACCGTCGCGCTCAAGGCCGACGCCCTGCGCGACGCCATCGTGGCCCTCGCCCAGGGCCAGCGCACGCTCGCGAAGGTGGTGGCGCTCCTCGCCAACGACCAGGTGGCCAACACATGAAACCGAGCGAAGCGAGGGCCAGACGCCCGGCCCGACATATGGGAGGGCCGCAGTGACCATCCCTCTCACCCCAGCCCTCGGCTACTCCCTCACCCGCGGCCAGTGGCGGGCCCTCGTGCGCGCCGAGCTGGGCGATACGGGCGGCACCCCCCCTCTGGAGCGATGCCCTCCTCAACGAGTGGCTGAACGAGGCCATCCGCGACTTTGCGCGCTCCGCCCCCTGGGAGCGCACCACCACCCTCACCACCGTGGCGAGCCAGGCCAGCTACGCCCTCCCCGCCGGCCTCGTCGAAGTCGTCCGCGTCGAGCACCCGCCCGGCACCTACCGCACCTATCAGCCCCGCGTCGGCGGCGACGCGCTCGACCCTGTCCCCCTCGCCGACCAGCCCCGCGCCAGCGCCTACAGCTACGACCTCTGGGGCTACCAGCTCGTCCTCGCCCCCGCCCCCACCCAGAGCGGCGAGAGCATCGTCGTGCGCCACACCGCCCAGTGCCCCGAGCCCGCCGCCGACACCGACCCCCTTCCCGTCGAGCAGGCCGACACCGACCTGCTCCTCCTCCACACCTGCGCCCGTGCCCTCCTCTGGATCGACGCCCACGAAGGCAAGCGCCAGGCCTACGAGCGCGACCGCGGCCAGACCGCCGCCGCCCAGGCCGCCGCCTACCAGCAGCGCTACCTCGCCGCCCTCCAGGCCCGCCAGCGCACCCAGCGCTCCGCCCCCCGCCGCCTCGTCCTCCGCGATTGATTCGGTGATTGTGCTAAGGTGGGGAGCAAGCCGGTGCCGCCCAGCCGACCATCCGTAAGCTCAGAGGAGCTGGCCGGGCGAGGATCTGGTTATGGGCCTCACAACCCACCGAGACGAGCCATGGCCGGACTGACCTCGTTCCTGCAGGCCGAGTTCGCTCGGCAGCCCCCCAATGAGTGGCAGTGCCGCCACGAGACACCTGTCTTGCCGGCCGACCTGGAGCGCCTGCTGGGCTATGCCCCACGAGCAGATGTGATTCTGGAACGGATTGATGGGGCCCGGCGGCTGTGGATCGAGTTCGAGGTAAGCAGAGCCGATCCCGTGGCCAACCATGCTAAATTCGCTACCGCCCACCTGTTCAGCCAGCAGCGTCCTACCGACACCTTCATCTCGATGGTCAGCGCCCATGTGGTCCGAGGGCGCCGCAACCTCGCAAGCAACATGATCTACGTCATGCGCGCCCTGGGCATGCGCGCGTTTCAGACTACGCTGCTTCCGCACCTCGCCGCGGCCGAAGTGCAGCGACTGAACAGCATCAACTACGAGGCGCTGCGTGCAGAGGCTATACCTGTGCAAGCCGAGATTGAAAGAGCCATCGTCGTCTCGGAGCCCGTCAGCGGCCACCAGGACCAGGATATTCACCTGGCCGGCGAGCCAGTGCAGGCGCTTCTCAACCTGCGGCACTGGAACGATGTGAACCGCCCCGAGTTTTGTAGAGACTCAGCTCATTGGGACGCCGCCGGGAGTAGTGGAGCGGTTGGGTGGGCTAGGAGCGCTTCGAACTCGGCCGGTGGGCGCATG